>JAJEAI010000116.1 GCA_022824205.1 Candidatus Binatia bacterium | reverse complement strand
ACGATGCTACAGATCCTCAGCGTCACCCCTTTCGAAAAAGTGCCGTTGATTCAGTTACTTACCGATATGTCCGCGCTGCCAGAAAGCCCCGATGACCGTAACCAACTGTTTTTGCTATGAAATGTGTCGGACACTACTGATCGGCATTCTAATCCAATTCCTTCAAGGGTAGGCGAGCACCTCCCCTCACTTACCCAACTCGGAGCTACCACGTCACGGAAGTATTTGATTAATTTCTTGACATATCTAGATTTCTCTTGTATTCAAGAAAGTGCCTATCAGGCCCCAAGCCACCAACCGGAATCTGGACGGTGTCACTACAGAAAGTTGCCTTTCCCCGTCTCCATCGGGCGATGGACACTCGATTGGTACAAAATACAGACTTTGACCGCGAATTTTGCCTGAAACAGGCATGGTCGAGGGCACAATTCGAGGATGTCGATACATGAAACAGAAAGTTGGAACCGTGATTGAGGCCGATGTCCTGCGGCGCGCCAAGCGGCGGGCTGTGGATGAAGGGCGGCCGTTGAGTGAGTTGATCCAGGACGCGCTGGATCGATATCTTGCGGCGGGGATGCCGTCGGCTGAACGGCGCGAGGCGGCGTACAGGTCGTTCTGCGAGCAGCCGATACGGATTTCTTCCGAAGACTTCCGTGAGATCCTGGAAGCGGATGTGTGGGATTAATGAGTCTCGACGACATTCCCGCAGGCAGCCTCTGCGTCATTGACACCAACGTCTTGTTGTACGCCGAGCAAGGGGGCTCCGACCAGGCCCAGCGGGTGTTGAGGCGCTGCGCCAACGGCGACCTTACAGGCATACTGCCCGAGATCGTCTGGCACGAACTGACACACAAGCTCATGCTGATGGAAGCGACGATGAAGCACCGGATTTCGCCTCGCAACCAGGCTGCTCGCTTGGCCGAGGGGCCGGAGATTATCCGCAGCCTGAGTCTTTACCAGTCCAAGGTGCGAACGCTTTTCGATCTGGGGCTTCGCTTCGAGCCTTGTACGCAGGACGACCTGTTGCAATCGGCGTTCGCCTTGCAGAGCCGATACGGCCTGCTCACAAACGACTCGCTCATTCTGGCGGTGGCTATTCGAGTCGAGGCAGACGGCTTGGTATCGAGCGACAAGGCGTTCCAGGCCGTCGGAGAAGTCCCGGTATTCGCGCCCAGCGACCTCCGCCACCAGGAAATACATTGACGGCCTCCGCCGACAGCCACGAGACCTTTGCCGAGCTTGAGCTCGGATTGGCAAGCGGCTGACTGCCCATCAGTTGCCGCGGCTCGCTCCGAATGCGCCGGCGAGGCCGTCTCGATGGAACAGGCCGCCGACTTCCTCGTGCTTGGGGCCGTAGAATTGGCCGAAGATGCCGCTCCTTCGTGAAGGATGAAACCCTTCCGTGCCCAAGTATCCGTCGCCGTGGTCGTGCAGGACATTGCCGGCGGCGAAGTTCCCGCCTTCCAATGCCAGATTCTCCCAGATCATATTCCCGAGTCGCGCACCCGTGTCTTCACGGGTGATGCTTGTGAATTCGACGTCAACCAGGGCTTCGCTGGATTCACTGAGGTAGGCAACCGTTACGGTGGCATCTCCCCTGATGAAGGCCCCGGCATCATCGGAGAATGGCGCGATGACACCGGCCATGACCCCCGACCACGTGCCGCTCACCGAAACGGAGGGTTTCGCGGATGTCGTGTGCCCCGAGTAGTAGGTCTTGTAGCTGAACTCGGCGTGCCGGCCTTCGTGCAGCGTCTCAACCAGGAAGAAGCCGTGCTTCATCCAACCGCCCAGCGTCCGGCGGCTGATGAAGTAGTCTCCGGTGCCGGAACTCTGCGATTTCGTTGCCAGCGACACGCTACGGCGTTGTTCGATGAAATCGAAACCCGAGAAATCGAGACGCCCGGGAATGCGGTGCACGTGGTTGACATGAACCGCGTCGGGCACCGGGCAGCCCAATGCCTTGCAGGTCGCGACAGCGCCGCCGAAGCTGAACGGTTCGGGAAGTTTCGCGCCCCTCGACAGCCTGTTCAGCGCACGTTCGACCTCGGCCGCGGCCGGCGTCTCCGATTCGGGTGGCGTCGCCAACTCGTCGGTGGACCCGCCAACGCCGGCTCCACCGGCGCAGCCGTACAGCGCCGCCAGCAAAGACACGGCTACCGCCATCCGCCAAAGACGCCCCGCGCCCCCAGGCATCTTGGCCGGGCCTGTCGTCAACCCTGCTCCCCCTCCATCAGACAGCTCTGGATGAACCGGTCGATGTCGCCGTCGAGGACGGCGTCGGCGTTGCCGATTTCCAGGTTGGTGCGGTGGTCCTTGACCATGCGGTAGGGGTGCAGGACGTAGGAGCGGATCTGGCTGCCCCAGGCGATGTCCTTCTTGGCCTTGGCGTAGCTGTCCATCATCTCCCGCTGCTTTTCCACCTCGAGCTCGTAGAGCCGGGAGCGCAGGATGCGCATGGCCATGGCCTTGTTCTTGTGCTGCGAGCGCTCGTTCTGGCAGGCGACGACGACGTTGGTGGGGAGGTGGGTGATGCGCACCGCGGAATCGGTCTTGTTGACGTGCTGGCCGCCGGCGCCGCTGGCGCGGTAGGTGTCGATGCGCAGGTCGGACTCGTTGATGTCCACATCGATGGTGTCGTCGACTTCGGGGTAGACGAACACCGAGGCGAACGATGTGTGGCGCCGGGAGTTGGCGTCGAAGGGAGAGATGCGCACCAGTCGATGAATGCCGGCCTCGCATTTCATGTAGCCGTAGGCGTAGTCGCCGGCGATGGTGAAGGTGACGCGCTTGAGGCCCGCCTCCTCGCCCGGCTGATACTCCATGATCTCGGTCTTGTAGCCGCGCCGGTCGCCCCAGCGCAGGTACATGCGCAGCAACATTTCGGCCCAGTCCTGGGACTCGGTGCCGCCGGCGCCGGGGTGAAGGGTGACGATGGCGTCGCGGCGGTCGTCGGTGCCGCCCAGGAGCCGGCGCAGCTCCATGTCCGCCAGGCTGTCGGTGACTTCGCGAAGGCGGGTCTCGGTCTCTTCCAGTGCCTCGGCGTCGTTCTCTTCCTCGGCCAGCTCCAGGAAGAAGCGCGCCTCTTCGATGCCTGACTGGCACTTGCCGTAGTCGTCCACGGCTTCGCGCAGCAGCGACTGTTCCTTGAGGATTTCCTGGGCCTTGTCGGCGTCGTTCCAGAAGTCGGGCTTGGCGGTGAGGGCTACGAGCTCGTCGATGCGCTTCTGCTTGGCTTCGACGTCAAAGGCGCCTCCGCAGCAGGCTTAGCTTGTCCTCGAGCTGGGTCAGTTGTTCGTGTGCTTCGTCAAACATGGTGGGCTCCTGCAACCGTTGGTTCCCGCAAATCGCCCGGACGGCGATGCTACTCAATATAGCGGATGTTGGGCGAACGGCAAAAACGGAATCCCCGACACCGGCTTTCCGGGCAGTGTTAAACTCCGCTCGACCCCGAAAAAGGCACCGACCCCCTGAATCGTCATTCCCGCGAAAGCGGGAATCCATGGGTGGAGAGGGGCATAAAGGCGCATTTCCCCGCCTCACCCCTCCTGGATTCCCGCTTTCGCGGGAATGACGATTCGGGGGGTCGGTGCCTTTTCGTGTCCAGACAGAGTTTGCTCCAACCCCCTCTGTTTCATCCCACGGGGTGACTTGTCGCGGGCCATGGCCGTTTGACACAGCCTGTCTCGCGGGAATGACGTCAAAGGGACGCCCCGGCCTTCAACTCCCTCCGCAGGCGCCGCTCCAGGGCGCGCATCTCGCGTTCGTCCTCATCCGAGCGCTCGTGGTCGTAGCCCAGGTTGTGCAGGATGCCGTGGATGAGCAGCACTTCCAGTTCGTCTTCGAGGGAGCGGCGGCGCTGCCGGGCCTGGCGGGCGGCCTTCTCCACCGAGATTATGACGTCGCCGATGAGCCGGGGTCCGGAGGGCAGCCGCTCGTCCACGGGGAAGGAGAGCACGTCGGTGGGCTCGTCGCGCGAGCGATAGCGTCCGTTGAGGTCGCGGGTCTCGCCGTCGCCCACCAGCGCCACGCTCAGCTCGCAGTCGTGCTGGTCCATCAACCGCAGGATGCGGCGCGCCTTGGCCTTGAATCCGCGTATCGAGACGCGCCTCGCCGGCCCCCGGCGCACGACGTCGACGGTGACGGTGCCCTCAGACATGGTGTTCCACGGTGGTACGCTCCCGCGGGCGGGCGGCCGGTCGGTCGACGGCCGCGAGGGCGCCCGTGAGGTTGTCGCCGGTAGTCTTACGCGTCACCGGCGTCGCGCTCGTACGCGGTGATGATGTCCTGCACCAGCCGGTGCCGGGCCACGTCCTTCTCGGTAAAGGTGATGAAGCGGATGCCCTCCACTCCGCGCAGGATGCGCCAGGCCTCCTTGAGGCCGGAGAGCCGGCCGGCGGGCAGGTCGATCTGGGTGACGTCGCCGGTGATGACCGCCTTGGAGCCGTAGCCCAGCCGGGTGAGGAACATCTTCATCTGCTCGGGAGTGGTGTTCTGCCCTTCGTCGAGGATGACGAAGGAGTCGTTGAGGGTGCGTCCGCGCATGAACGCCAGAGGCGCCACCTCGATGCTGCCCCGGTCCAGCAGGCGCCGCGCCTTGTCGAAGTCCACCATGTCGTGCATGGCGTCGTACAGCGGCCGCAGGTAGGGGTTGACCTTCTCGGCGAGGTCGCCGGGCAGGAAGCCGAGCCTTTCCCCGGCCTCCACCGCCGGGCGCGTGAGGATGATGCGCGCGTAGTTGTTCTTCATCAGCTCGGACACGGCCATGGCCATGGCCAGGTAGGTCTTGCCGGTGCCCGCCGGGCCGATGCCGAAGACGATGTCGTGCCGCCGGATGGCGTCGATGTAGGCTTTCTGGGCGACGCTCTTGGGGGTGATGGTGCGCTTGTGCGACGAGATGTAGATGGTGTCGAGAAAGATCTCCTGCAGCTTGGCCCTGGCGTTGCCGCTGAGGATGCGGATGGCGTAGTCCACGTCGCTGCCGTAAACGGGGTAGCCTTGCTCCAGCAGCCCGTAGAGCTGGCGCATGACCTCCTGTGCCAGCTCCGCGTCCGGCGGATCGCCGACGATCTCCATCTCGGTGCCGCGCACCCGGAACTTCACACCCAGCGCCCGCTGCGCGATCTTCAGGTGCTCGTCCTGGTTGCCCAGGAGTTCCCGGAAGAGCCGCGGGTCGTTGAACGCCAGGTGCGGCACCGTCAGCATGTCCTCGACAGTGGCTTGACTCACTCGGCACCTCCCATGAACTGCACGACGATCTCCCGGCGCCGGGCGCGGTTGTCGAAGTCCGCCAGCACGATCTGCTGCCAGGTTCCCAGCACCAGCTCGCTGTCCACAACCGGCACCTGAAGGGACGGTCCCACCAGCGAAGCCCGCAGGTGGGAAAACCCGTTGTCGTCGCCCCAACGGTCGTCGTGGTGGTAGCGCCTGCCGGATGGGATCAACCGTTCGAACAGCTCGGCGAGATCCTTGACGAGCCCGGGCTCGTACTCGACGGTGGTCAGAGCCGCCGTGGAGCCCGAGACGAAGAGGCTGGCGAGGCCGTTGCAAAGCCCGGTCTCCTCCAGGGCCTCGCGGACCTTCGGCGTGATGTCGATGATGTCGCAGAAGCCCTTGGTCTGCTCGTGAAGCTTGAAGGTGACGATATCCATCAAGAAATACTGGACACGATCTCCCGCGCCATGCGTAGCGCCTCATCGGTCTTCTGCGGCTGCTTTCCGCCCGCCTGGGCGAAATCCGCGCGGCCGCCGCCGCCCCCGCCCACGGTGGGCGCCACCTGCTTGATGATGTTGCCCGCGTGGTAGCGTCCGTCGAGTCCGGCGCCAGCCCCCGCCGCCAGCATCACGTTCTTCTCGCCGGGGCACGCGAGGAACACGAAGGCCTCCGGCATCTGCTGCCGGATCTGGTCCACGGTCTCCCTAAGCTGCTTGGCGTCCATCCCGTCGACCTTTTCGACGATGAAGCTTGCGCCGGCGGCGTTTTTCGTGGCCTTGGCGAGCAAGTCCGGCACACGGTTCTGGCCAAGCCGGCCCTTCAAATCGGCCACCTGCCGTTCCAACTCCTTCTGCCTTTCCAGCAGGCGCCGCACCTTCTCCACGGCGTCCTCGTTGGTGCTCCGCAGCAGTCCGGCAATCTCGGCCAGGACCGCGTCGTAGGCGCGCATGACGTCGAAGGCGGTGGCGCCGGTGACCGCCTCGATGCGCCGCACGCCGGCGGACACGCCGCCCTCGGAACTCAGCCGGAAGAGTCCGATGTCGCCGGCCTGGTGGATGTGGGTGCCGCCGCACAACTCGGTGGAGAAGTCGCCGATGCGCACCACGCGCACGCGGTCACCGTACTTGTCGCCGAAGAACGCCATGGCGCCGGCGCGGATGGCGTCGTCGTAGTCCATTTCCTCGGTGGACACGCCGCCGTTGTCACGGACCCGCTCGTTCACGTCGCGCTCGATACGTTCGAGGACTTCCGGATCCACCGGGCCGTCGTGGGTGAAGTCGAAACGCAGCCGGTCGGGGGCCACCAGCGAGCCGGCCTGGCGCACATTGGCGCCCAGGTGCTCGCGCAGGATCGCGTGCAGGATGTGGGTGGCCGAGTGGTTGAGCATGGCGCGCTCGCGCCGCTTGCGGTCCACCGACAGCTCCACCTCGTCGCCGGCCGCGACCCGGCCGCTCACGACCTTCCCGAGGTGGACGGACACTTCGGGCGTCGGATGCTGCGTGTCCATCACGTCCACGGCGTCGCCACGAGCCGTACGGATAATGCCCCGGTCTCCCACCTGGCCGCCGGATTCAGCGTAAAACGGCGTCTCCGCGACGATGATCTGCACCTCGTCGCCCTCGTGCACTTCCTCCACCGGGGCGTTGCCTTGATATAGGGCAGTCACGCGCGACTCGTGGTCTAGACGGTCGTAACCTAGGAAATGGCTCCGCGGCAGACCTGCTTCCTCATTGCCCTTGTTCACGGACGTAGTCGGTTGGCTCACGGGGAAATGAAAACCAACCGGCTTGGCGGCAACGGAAATCGTTCGGGAACGTGTCCGCTGCTCCTCCATCAGCCGCCCGAATCCCTCGTGGTCGACGGTGATGCCCTCGCCCCGGAGGATGTCCTCGGTCAGGTCCACGGGAAAGCCGTAGGTGTCGTACAAGCGAAAGGCCACGTCCCCGGACAGCGACTTCCGGCCGCTCTTGCGCAGCTCCGACAGCGAGTCCTCCAGCAGCACCAGCCCCTTGTCCAGGGTCTCGGCGAAGCGCCCTTCCTCGGCCCGGATGGTTCCCACGATACGCTCCGCTTCGGTGCGCAACTCGGGGTAGGCTTCACCCAGGACGTGGGCCACGGGCTCCACCAGGCGGAACAGGAACGGTTCCTCGAAGCCCAGGAGGCGCCCGTGGCGGGCGCCGCGCCGGAGCAGCCGGCGCAGGACGTAGCCGCGGCCGTCGTTGCTGGGTAGCACGCCGTCGGCGATGAGCGAACTGACCGCCCGCGCGTGGTCGGCGATGACGCGGAAGGACACGTCACCCTCGGCGCTTTCACCGTAACCCTTCCCCGCCAGTTCCTCCGTGGCGGTGATGATCTCGCGGAACAGGTCCACGTCGTAGTTGGAGTAGACGCCCTGGAGCACCGCGGTGATGCGCTCGAGCCCCATGCCGGTGTCCACGTGCTTGGCCGGCAGCTCGTGGAGCTCCCCCGCGGCGTCGCGGTTGTACTGGATGAACACCAGGTTCCACAGCTCGATGTAGCGCGCGCAGCCGGAGTTCACGGTGCACCCGGGGCAGGTGCCGTCCACAAGGTCGCAGGCCTCGGGACCCCGGTCCAGGTGGATCTCGCTGCACGGCCCGCACGGGCCGGTGTCGCCCATCTCCCAGAAGTTATCCTTCTCGTCGAAGCGCTGCACCCGCTCCGGCGGCAGGCCGCTGATGCGGTGCCACAGCGCTTCCGCCTCGTCGTCGTCGCGGAACACCGTGGCGTAGAGCCGGTCCTTGGGCAGGCCCCATTCCCGCGTCAGCAGGTCCCAGGCCCAGGCGATGGCCTCCTCCTTGTAGTAGTCGCCGAAGGACCAGTTGCCGAGCATCTCGAAGAAGGTGTGGTGGTAGGTGTCCCGGCCCACCGCTTCCAGGTCGTTGTGCTTGCCGCTGATGCGCAGGCACTTCTGGGCGCTGGCGGCGCGCTTGAACGCGGGCCGCTCCACCCCCAGAAAGATGTTCTTGAACTGGACCATCCCCGCGTTGGTGAAGAGCAGGGTGGGGTCCTGTTGCGGCACCAGAGACGAACTCTGCACCACCGTGTGGGTCTTGTCCTTGAAGAAGTCGAGGAAGCTGTCGCGAATCGCTTTGCCGGAGGTCATGACGCCTTTTGATAGCATTCCCGCGCGCGCGAAGGCAATGTCAAATGTCGCGCGGCGGGGGTGCCGGGCATGCGCGCCGTGTGGTCATTCGGATCCGTTGGCGGCCTCCTGCCCGGGGCGCTTGAGTCCCGCCTTGGCGCGTATCAGCTCGGCCAACTGGCCGGCGATGTCGGTGTGCTCGCGCAGGAACTGCTTGACGTTCTCCCGGCCCTGTCCGATGCGGTCGCCCTCGAACGAGTACCAGGCGCCGCTCTTGGCGAGGATGCCCATGTCGGCGCCGATGTCCACCAGTTCCCCTTCCCTGGAGATGCCGGTGCCGTAGAGGATGTCGAACTCGGCCTCGCGGAAAGGCGGCGCCATCTTGTTCTTCACCACCTTGACGCGCGTGCGTCCGCCGATGACCGAGTCCGCGTCCTTGAGCGCGCCGGTGCGGCGGATCTCCATGCGCAGCGAGGAGTAGAACTTGAGCGCGTTGCCGCCGGTGGTGGTCTCGGGGTTGCCGAACATGACGCCGATCTTCATGCGGATCTGGTTGATGAAGATCACCACGGAGTGGGAGCGGGAGATGGTGCCGGTGAGCTTGCGCAGCGCCTGGGACATGAGCCGGGCCTGGAGGCCCATGTGCGAATCGCCCATCTCCCCCTCGATCTCGGCCCGCGGCACCAGCGCCGCCACGGAGTCGATGACCAGCACGTCGATGGCCCCGCTCCGCACCAGCGTCTCGGCGATTTCCAGGGCCTGCTCGCCGTGGTCGGGCTGCGAGATCAGCAACTCGTCGGTCTTGACGCCGAGCTTCTGCGCGTAGCCCAGGTCGAGGGCGTGCTCCGCGTCCACGAACGCGACCATGCCTCCCTGTCGTTGCGCCTCGGCCAGGATGTGCAGCGCCAGGGTGGTCTTGCCGGAAGATTCGGGGCCGTAGATTTCCACCACCCGGCCGCGCGGCACGCCGCCCACGCCGAGGGCGATGTCCAGGCCGATGGAGCCGGTGGAGATGGTCGGGATGTCGCGCGGCTGTACCCCCTCCCCGAGCTTCATGATCGCGCCCTTGCCGAACTGTCTCTCGATCTGGCTCACGGCCAGCTCGATGGCTTTTTCCTTGTTTGCGTCCATGGATCTCCTCAAAGGGGTTGCGAAACGTCCTTCCGGCCGCATTCCGCGGCCGCATGCTCCACGCCGGGTTTCAACGAAAAGACCTCCAGCGCGGAATACTCGGCTCCGGCGGGACGGAGCGTGCTGCGAAAAAGCGTTACCTCGTCGACCCGGAACTCGCCGAAAGCGTGATCTTGCCAGCGCGCCAACGCTTCGCGCAGGCTCGGACCGCGCGGCTCCGGCCGGCGCCAGCGCCCAACGGTGACGTGCGGCCGGAACGGCCCTGGCGACTGTTCGATTCCCAGGGACGCCAGTGCCCGCTCGACGCGGCCGGCCAAGGCTTCCAGATCCGGCGCGGCCAGCCCGATCCACAGAATACGCGGCCGCCGGGCGTCCGGGAAGACACCCAAGCCCCGCGCCGCCACCGGGAAAGGCGCGGTGTCCCGCAGGGCCTGCCGCAACGCTGAACACATGGCGGCCACGGCCGCTTCCTCCACGTTCCCCAGGAACTTCAGGGTCAGGTGGAGGTTCTCCGCCGGTACCCAGCGAATCGCGCCGCCGGCGAAGCCGGCGCGTACCGCCGACAGCCCCCGCGCCAGCGTGGCGCCGGCCGGAATGCCCACGAAAGCGCGCAAGGTCGCTGTCATCCACTATATCTTTCGGCGGTGGGAAAGGTATCTTTAGCCGCCGTGTTCATAAAGACTTCGGCGAGTTCAGCGCCCCGTTCCCATGCCCATTCTCGAGACGCTCCAGGAAGAGTCCCCTGGTGGTCTTGAATATCTCCATCAGCAAGGGATCGAGTTGGCGTTCGACAGGAATGTTGACGCGCAATGGGTCCACGTATCGGTCGTCCTGATACATCTCGAAATGCAGGTGCGGCCCCGTGCAAAGGCCGGAGCAGCCCACGTAGCCGATGGTCTGCCCCTTCTTGACCGTCACCCCGCCGCGGATTCCCGGGCCATAGCGCCTCAGGTGTGCATACCGCGTTTTCATGGCCCCGCCGTGGCTGATCTCCACCAGCCGTCCGTAGCCTCCCTTCCAGCCTCTGTAGGTGATGCGGCCATCGGCCGCCGCCCTGATCGGGGTGCCCGTCGGCGCGGCGAAATCGACGCCGTAGTGGGGCCGCCGCACCTTCAGGACGGGGTGGAAGCGGCTCAGCGAAAAGTGTGAACTGATCCGGCTGAACTCTACCGGGTAGCGCAGGAAGGATCGGGACACGGAACGGCCGTCGGTATTGTAGTAGTTTCCATTGCCGTCGGCGCCTTCGAAGTAGATCGCGGTGTGACTGCGCCCGCTGTTGACCACTTCCGCGGCCAGCACGTGAATCTGCGCCACGTTGGGGTTGCCCTGGCGGAACTTCCTTCGGTAGAGCACCCGGTATGTGTCCCCGGGCTGCAGGTCCCGCTGGAAGTTGATGTCCCAACCGAGAATGTCCACCATGCGGGAGATGACCTTAAGGTCCATTCCCGCCACCTTGGCGCTGCCGTAGAGCGATCCATGCGTCACCTTGCCGCGGACGGAACGCACCTCTTGCTGGTAGGGTATCTCGTCCTTGTAGAACCGGATGCCGCTCTCGTCGCGGTACCAGGTCAGGCGCAGGTTGGAACGGAGCGCGATCTCGATGGCCTGGAGATGGGTGCCATTGCCGTTGGAGGCGCGTGCGCCGTTGTCGGTTGTCTTGAAGTAGAGATTGATGTGGCTCCCCGTCCGCAACTTCCGTACCGCCGCGTGTCCCTGGAGGCTGGCGAGCCATAGCCGCCTCTCGGATTCGTCTTCTTCGTAGCGGTGCAGGACGCCCCACAGGTGTTCGCCCCGCTTCAGCCTGTGGGTCACCCGCTCGGCCGCGTCCAGGGAGAAAAGGGGCCGGCTTCCGTTCGACTCCGAATGAGGCGGCGGCGGAATGTATTCCAGCAAACCGTTGCGTTGCTTGATGCGGGCGAGTGCGTACTCCGACAAGAAGGCGCCTTGCTCCGGAGTCGGGACTGTCCCATTGGTGGCGCGCGTCGCTTCCTCCGCGGCCCGGCCGCGTCCCAGGGCGAGTCCCCTGCCGAAACGGATCGTTTTGCCGACCTGTTCCCAACTCAGTTTGCGGTTCTTCCTCACCTGGAGTTCAACGGCCCGGAGGTTGTCCGTGCGCTCTCCCGCGGGTGCCTTGGCGAAGTACAGGCGCAGGATCTGGCCGGGTTTGATCCTGGTGACGGGATATTGCTTGTCGATGGCGCGGACCCACGTCGCGGCTTCCTTCCCGGCGACGCCCAGGGGTCCGAGGATACCCCCAAGGGTCTGGCCTCGGTGGACTACATGAATGACCCTCTGCCAGGGCTCGAAGGAGCGTGTGGGCGCCAGTGTCCCGGGTGCCGGCTCCGTCGTGCGGCCGGCCGCCGGAGTCCCTTCCCGCGCGGGTTTAGGCGCGGTCGTCATCTCTTTCAGCACCACCCGATAGTTCTTCCCGCGGTAGACGATTCTGCCGTCGGTCCACTGCCACGTCAGCAGGTCCCCACGCCGCGATTCGATCTGTAACGCCCGCAGGGTCCGCTCGGAGCCGCCCGCGGAAGGCTCCGGGACGAGGTAAAGGATGATCTTGTGCCCTGGATACAACTGTTTCAGCGAGTACCGTTTGCCGATGGCCTTGATCCACGGCTGCTGCGCCTTCAAGGAGACGCCGTTGCGCCGCAGCACGCGGCCGAGGGTCTCTCCTTTCCGCAGCACATGGGTCACCGGCTCGACAACACGCGCGCCCGTCGTGGCCGGGGTGGCCGGCAACGAAATTTCCCGGGTCGGCTCGGCCTTCGGTCCTGGCGGTGCCGGTGCCGGCGCCCCGGCGCTCTCCGCCGGCGGTTCCGGCGGAGACGGAGACGGCTCCGGCTCGGCCAGCATGGGAACCGTGTGCGTCTCTTTGTGGTGGACGATCGCGCCACCTCGCGACGTCCAGGACAGGCGTCCAATGCCGGCGCGCTCGATGCGCAGAGCGGTCAACCTTCCGAGGTCCGGTGAACGCCACGCTGCCGTGAAGTAGAAGTGGATCGTGTCCCCCGCGATCAGGACGTTGTTGATTCCCAGTTCTTTCGCGACGGCCTTGTGCCAGCGATTCCGTGTCTCCCCCGACACGCCGAGGTCCGTCAACAGCAGGGGAAGCGTGTCGCCACGCCCAACGCGCTTGGTGACACGCTGCTCACGGAGGGCGCTCCCGGACGTCGCCGGAGACTCCGCCGCCTGCGCGAGCCGGAACGACGCATCCGCGCCTTCGCCCAAACCCGCGAAGAGCATGAGCGAAGCGAAGATCAGCGTGCACCAGCGCCACCGCGCGAGGCCGCGCTTGCCCGGGAACGCATGGCAGGTGGTGGCACGCATGGAGACTCGATCGATCACTAGGGAACCATGGGAAACTTGAATTATAACGTGTCAGAAAACCGAAACAATAGGCGGACCGGGGCCAGGGCGTCAAGGGCGCGATGGGGGTCTCCCACGGCGCTAATCCAGTGCACGATTCGCCCTCCGGTAGCCCAAGGCGTCCTGGGCGATGATCAGCTTGTGGATGTTCGAGGAACCCTCCACGATCTGGTACGACTTGGCGTCCCGCAGGTAGCGCTCCACCGGAAACTCCGTCGAATATCCGTACGCCCCCAGGATCTTGAACGCGCCGTCCGCGGCATGGGCGGCGGCCTCGGCGGCGGCGTACTTCGCCATGGACACCTCGAGGTTGTTGGGCCGGCCGCGGTCCGCCAGATCGGCCGCCCGGTACGCCAGGAGGCGTGCCGCCTCTTCTTCCACGATCATCTGGGCCAGGCTGTCCTGGATCATCTGAAAACGCCCGATGGGCTGGCCGAACTGTTGCCGCTGGTTGGCGTACGCGACAGCCGCCTCCCGTGCCGCCCGAGCCACTCCGAGGGCTCCGGCCGCGCAGCTCAGCCGCGTTTGGTTGAGTTGCCACATGCACATGGTGAAACCCTGACCCTCGGCGCCGATACGTTGGTCGGCGCGGACCCGCACGTCGTCGAACTCCAACGTGCCGGTCGGCGAGGCCAGCGCCCCCATCTTGTCGAGGGTGGCGCGCCGGACCCCGGCGTCGTCCAGCTCCACCATGAAGGCGGACAGGCCGCGGTGGCGCGCGTCGCGGTCCGTCGCGGCGTAGACCAGCGCCCAGTCGGCGACGGGAGCGTTGGAGATCCAGGTCTTGGTGCCCCTGAGGACGTAGCCATCGCCGGTGCGCACGGCCCGGGTGGACATGGAGGCGACGTCGGAGCCGGAGTCGGGCTCGGTGATGGCGAAGCAGCCCACGCGCGATCCGTCCACCAGCCCCGGTACCCAGCGGCGCTGTTGTTCCTCCGTGCCGAAGCGCGCCAGTGTCACCGCGGGCGCGAGCTGGGTGTTGATATGGACCCGTACCGAGCTGTGCACCCGCGCGATCTCTTCCGTGAGAAGCACCATGGCCAGATAGCCCAGACCCGAACCGCCGCAGCTCTCGGGAACCACGCAGCCGAAGAAGCCCAACCGGCCCATCTTCTCGAAGATCTCCCGGCGAAAGTGGTGGTTGCGGTCGTCCGCGGCCGCCGTGGGCGCGATCTCCTTTTCCGCGAATTCACGCCCCAGCTCCCGGACCGCGAGCAGTTCGTCCGAAAGATCAAACTCCATGTTCCCTCCGGCCCCAGTACCTTACCATTATGCCCCTCCGAGCACGTCTCGCGCAATGATCAGGCGCTGGATCTCGGAGGTGCCTTCGTAGATTCGCAAGGCCCGTACGTCGCGGTAGAGCCGTTCCATGATGCTGCCGGCCACCAGCCCGCGGCCGCCGTGGATCTGCAGGGCGTGGTCCACGATGCGCTGGGCCGACTCGGTGGCGAACAGCTTGGCCATGGAGGATTTCCGGGCCAGGTCCGGGGCGTCTCGGTCATGGGCCTGTGCTGCTTGAAAGACCAGCAGGCGCGCGGCCTCGAGCTCGGTGGCCATGTCCGCGATCTTGAAGCGAATCGCCTGAAAGCGGGCAAGGGGACGGCCGAACTGGCGCCGGTCGCAGGCGTGGCGGACGGCCTCCGCCAGCGCCCGCGCCGCCATGCCGCAGGCGGCGGCGCCGACGCTGCAACGGAGCGCTTCCAGGGTCGTCAGGGCGATCTCGAGGCCCTGTCCGGGCGCTCCAAGGAGCTGGCCGCCGGGGACGCGGCAACCGGTGAAGGCCACGGTGCCGATGGGATGAGGCGAGATCAAGGCCAGGCGCTCCGTCACGGTGACCCCCGGGGTGTCGGCCTCGACCACGAACGCGCTGAGGCCTTTTCCCTTGCGTGCCGGATGGGTGCCGCCGAACACGATGTAGAGTTGCGCCAGGCCGGCATTGGAGATGAGACTCTTGACGCCGTCGAGCACGTAATCCCCGCCGCGCTTGCGCGCCCGCAGCTTGGCCGAGGCCGGGTCCGAGCCCGCGTCCGGCTCCGTGAGCGCGAAGGCGCCGACGTCCGAGCCTGCGGCCAGTCGCGGCAGATACGCCCGTCGCTGCGTGGGAGTCCCCGACGCCACCAGCGGATAGGCGGCCAGCGCCTGCACCGCGAACAGGGTGTCCGCCAGCGGGGATACGGCCGCCAACGCCTCGCGGATGACGCACAGGTCGCGCGCCTGGACGCGCTGGCGCGCGCCGCCGTACCCGCGCGGCGCCACGTAGCGGAAGAGTCCGCGCCCGGCGAGCTTGCGGAACACGGTCACCGCCGCCTCGTCGCCGGCGGCCGCGTCGATCCCGCCCAGCTCGGCCCCCACCCATGTGGCCAACCCGCGTTGCAGCCGAAGCTGTGGCGCCGGCAGCCACTCTTGCACGCCAATCACTAGTCCCCCTGGTTGAACCGGGGCGTCTCCCGCGCCATGAACGCGCGAAAACCCTCGTGAAAGTCGGCCGTCTGCATGCAATGGGCCTGGGTCATGGCCTCCATCTCCAGGGCCGCGTCGAGGCCCATTCCCGCTTCCACGTCCAGCAGCGTCTTGGTCACGCCGATGGCGTAGCGCGGCCCGTCCCGCAGCCGGCGGGCCAGGCGCTGCACCTCCGGCATCAGGTCGTCGTGCGGCACCACCTTGTTGGCCAGACCGATCCGGTGGGCCTCGGCGGCGTCCACCCGGTCGCCCAGCGACAGCAGCTCCATGGCGCGCCCCAGTCCGACGATGCGCGGCAGCAAGTGGATGGCGCCCATGTCGCAGCCGGCGAGCCCCACCTTGACGAACAGGAACGCCAGGCTGGCGCGGTCCGAGAGCACGCGGAAATCACTCGCCAGGGCGAGGGCCGCGCCGGCGCCGGCGGCCACGCCGTTGACCGCGGCGATGATGGGTTTTTCCAGGCGGCGCATGTTGCGCACCACGTCACAGGTGAGCCGGGTGAAGCGGTAGAGCCCGGCGCCGTCCAGCTTGAGCAACTCTCCGATGATGTCGTCGACGCTGCCGCCGGAGCAGAAGCCCTTGCCCGTGCCGGTGAGGACCAGCACGTGGGCGCGCGAGTCGTTCGCCAGCGCGCCGGTGAGCGCCGCCAGCTCCTCGTACGTGCGAAAGGTCAGGGCGTTGAGTTGAGCGGGATTGTCGAGGCGTACGGTGGCGATGCCGCCGTCAAGAAAATACTCGAAACTGTCATATGCCATGGTGCTTTCCTGTCGTGTTTCGTGGGGGAACCGCTCCGGCAGGGGGCGTGTAGCCGCGCAAGCCTCACCCCATGAAGGCGCCCCCGTCGACGTGGATGCCTTGCCCGGTGACGGCGGCGCCTGCCGGGCTCGCCAGGAGCACGGCGAGGTCGGCCACCTCGTCCGCGGCGATCAACCGCCCTTGGGGCGACGTGCCGGCGAACCGGTCCAGCGCCGCCGCCGCGCTCCCGCCGATGCGCGAGGCCATGCGCCGCGCGTTGTCCCGCGTGAGCTCCGTATCCGTGTATCCTGGGCAGATGGCGTTCACGGTCACGCCCTTCCGAGCGGTTTCCAGGGCCATGACGCGGGTCAGCCCCAGGACCGCATGCTTGGAAGCGGTATACGCCGCGGTGTGGGGGTACGCGGCCTTGGCGGTGGTCGAGGCGATGTTGATGATGCGTCCCCACCCGGCCGCGATCATCGGTTCCAGGAACCGTTTGCAGCAATAGTAGGTGCCCTTGAAATTCACCCGCAGCACCTCCTCCAGGAGGGCGTCCTCCATCTCCAGGAAACTCGCCGCCGGCGCGATGCCCGCGCTGTTGACCAGGATCTGCACGACTCCCGCCTGGCGCGCACTCGTCCTGAGCCCGTCGACATCCGTCGGGGAACCGACGTCACACACCACCGGAAGGGCGTCGCGGTCGTGTGCGCGCACTTCGTCGGCCACCCGCTCCAGAGGCCCCGGGCGTCGTCCGGCCAGCACCAAACGGCAACCTTCCCGTGCCAGCGCCAGCGCCACGCTCCGGCCGATGCCGCTTCCGGCGCCGGTGACCAGTGCGATCTTGTCAACCAGCGAGTCCAACGAACTACGGAACAACCTATCAGACATCGCATACACGGCACCAACGTTCGCGACTTCTCCTTCCGTATGCGGTTGGGGGGCCGCGGGGCGGTGCCGGAGTCGGGGAAATTGGTACGCGATTTGCGTATGACTTCACCGTTGGCGCCGTGGAACGAGGGTGGTTCGGCGGAGACGGCGGTTGCCGGTCTCGCCATGCATCATTGCTCTTGTTGAACCGGCGAAGCCTGATGTAGAAGTGGCATTGGCCGAGTTGTAATCGAGCATCGGCGCGGACGGACGCGCCACAAGGAGGTCGTTATGCGACGCCGCAAGAACCGCGCCGCGGCACTGGGAATCGGGGTATTGGTGGTGTTTGCGATGGTCTGCGCCGCCGAGGGCCAGCAGCCGCAACCCGAGGTCCTCACGCTGCGGCAGGCCGAGAGCATGGCCCGGGACAACCATCCGGGAATCCGTGCCGCCGAGGAACGGACCAAGGTGCAGCAATCCGTGCTGGCGAGAGCCAAGGCCGCGTACTACCCCACGGCCGGGGTGCGGGGTTCGTACAACAACAACCCGGCCGCGGAAGGGCAGAACGCCCACGAGAACACTTTCAACACGAGCGGCCAGGTGGCGTGGCTCTTGAGCGACTTCGGCCGTCGCGAGGGAACCGTCCGGCGCGAGCAAGAGACGCTTGAAGCGCGGCGTTTCTCGGAGCGCGTCTCGGTGGATGACGTGATATTCGGGGTGCGGCGGGCTTTCTTCGACTACCTTCGGGCCGACGCCTTCGTGAAGGTGGAGCAGGATACGGTCAAGGACCGCGAGACGCTGGTGCGCCAGGCCCAGGGCTTCTTCGACGTGGGCACCCGGCCCAAGATCGACGTCGCCCGCGCGGAGGCGGGCCTTTTCGCCGCCCGAGCCGGGCTCATCGGGGCGCAGAACGGCGTCAGGATCGCGTGGGCGCGGCTCAAGGGCGCCATGGGCGTCACCGAGTTCCCGGAGCGTCCGGTGGCTTCCGACGTCAACGTCCGGGCGCCCACCCTGTCATTGGAGGAAGCGGTCAAGGCCGCGTTCGAGTCGCGCGCCGAGATCAAGGAGTTCCAGTCCCGCCTCAAGGCCCAGCAGGAGGCCATCGACGTGGTGAAGTTGGGGCGCATGCCGCGGGTTCGGGTCGACGGCCAATACGGGCGGCGCTGGCACAACGATCAGGACATCATCAGCTCGTCGGTGACCCTGGAGGTCCCGCTGTTCACCGGTTTGACTCTCAAGCCCGAGATCGAGCGGCAGGTGCGCGACTACGCGGTCATCAAGGCGCAACTGGAGGAACAGCAGCAACGCATCGCCCTGGAGGTGGAGGAGAGCTACCTGAACCTCGTAGAGGCCAGTGAGCGGATCAAGGCAAACGAGGCCCAGACCCGGTCGGCCAAGGAAAACCTCGACTTGGCCAACGGCCGCTACCAGGTCGGCGTCGGTTCCATCATCGAGATCACCGAAGCCCAGGTCATCAACACGCGCGCCCAGACGGACTACATCCGGTCCATCTACGATCACAAGGTGGCGGAGGCCCGGCTCGCCCGCGCCATGGGCAGAGGCGCGGCGTTCAGCCCGTAGCCGGGGCGCCGAAGGCGGGTCGGTCCGGTTGGAGGGCGTTCACCGGCCTCCAGGGCGTTACGGGACGTTGGGCGCGGCGGGTGGAGGTGGCAGTTCGCCCGAGGTGTCGATGCCCTCGCGGCCGAGTTGCCGGTCGATGCCCTCCAACAGGCCGGACCGGGGTTTGCCGGCCTCCCGCTCCTGCTTTGCGGACGCAGGCTTCGTGGCCGAGAAGAGCGCGGGGTCGGCGGCCGGTGGCTCAGGCGCGCCGGGCGCCGCCGATCCGCCGAGTTGCTTGTCGACGTCACCCAAGACCTGGGCCGGGTCGTTGGGCTCCGGAGCGGGCTCCTTCTCTTCCGGAGGAAGGCTGGCAACCGGGGGTTCGGGTGCGTCGCCCGGCGACGTTTCCCGTGGTCCCAGCGTCTCATCGACGCTCTTGACCACTGCCGCGGCAGCGGCTGCCTCGGCCGCACCTGCCTTCGCTGGCGGTTCGGGCTTGTCCCTGGAGGACGAGAACGGATTGAGGAAGCTGAAGAAGCCTCTCTCTTCCTCTTCGGGCGGCGGTACGTCCCCGGCCGGCGGCACCTCTGCAGCCGAAGCCTGTTGCCCGGCGCCGCCAGCGGGCCGTGGGGCGCTGGGACCGTCGGGCTCTTCGCTGCCGCGCCGCCAGGAGAACGGGTTCAGGTAGCTGTACCAACTCCTTTGTGCCGCATCTTCGTACTCGTAGCCTTCCTTGGTGATGAATCGGGTGGGCTCCGGGGACTCTTCGGCGGATGCCGCGCCGGCGTTGCCTGACGAGGGCGGGTTCCCCGGTCCCTCCTGCCTTGTATCCGACAGCCTGGCGAGTTCATCCCGTGCCTTGGCGGCAGCGGGCGTGTCGGAATAGTCTTGCAGGACCTTCTCGAAACGTTCCCGGGCCCCCTGAAAACGTTCATCCCTCAGGTAATAGTGGCCGATGTAGAGTTCGCGCTCCGCCAAATGAACGCGGATATCCGCCAGACGCTTGCGCGCATCGGGAACGTGCTCCGAGTCCGGATGATCCCGGACCACCGACTCGAAGTGTCGTTTCGCTTCGCGGACCTTCTCCAGGTCCCGGTCGACCCCGGTAAACTGCTCCAGGTTGACCCGGCCGAGCTGATACTTGACGGCGTGGGCGTTTTGCCCGGTGGGTTGAAAGGTAAGGTAGTTGTTGTAAGTTTCTTCGGCCAGGCTGTACTCCTCGTTCCGGTAGTAGGCCTCCGCGATCTTCAGCTCCGCGTCCGCGGCTTCCTCGCTGAAGGGGTACTCGTCCCGGAGTTTCTGGAAGAAGGAGATGGAGCGTGCGTACCGGCCCCTCTCGAAGTAGTCGATGCCGTCCTTGTAGAGTGCTTCGGCCGTGGGAGTGGCCTCGGAACGCGGCTTGGAGCGGAACATGTCGGTGACCGCGCCGGTAAGGTCGGTCACCTTGGGGAACCTCGGGCGCTCTCCAGTGGGCGCCGTACAGCCGTTCAGTGCCAGCGCGGCCAGGAGCGCCACAGAGGCGAGCATCAAATGGTACCGTTCGTGCATGCGGGCGGCCTTCCAGAATGGAATGAGAAAACTCTACACGGTCCCGAAACGGCCTTCAAGGCACCATCTATGTCATTGCCACGGAAGCGGGGATTGAGGCGGGGAAGTCCGCCCATTGGATTCCTCTCCACCCATGGATTCGCCTCAATCGCGCTCGCGCGCCTTCCGCCGTCCCCGCGACTGCTCGAAGTCCACCCGAGAACCGTCCGGGACGAGCACCGCGTCGTAGACCTCCACCGCCGCCCGCGCGGAGATGAACCCGTTGCGCAGGTCCTCGTCCACCCGCTCCAGCTCCCGTTCCTCGGGCGGTCCGTAGCCGCCCCCTCCGCCCCCGTGGTGGACCGACACCGTCCCCGGCGGGATTTCGGGGATGATCTCCATGGCGTGGGCGTTGCGCCGCTCGCCCTCCGGGAACTGGAACTCCACCCGGTTCAGCGTTCCGGCCTCGCCTCCCAACACGCCCGGCGACGGTTCCATGGTGCCGTCGCCGTGGGTGGAGCCGCTGGTTTCTTCGCCGTAGTAGCGCACCCGGGTGCGCGTCCCCAGCCCGCCGCGCCACCGTCCGGGGCCGGCCGAGTCCGTCACGTACTCGTGCTCGATGAGGTGCACCGGGTTCTGCACCTCGAACGCCTCGTAGTCCTGCGCCAGCACGTTGCCGCCGCCCATGAGTCCCGGCTGGTTGTAGCCGTCGACCCCGTGGGTGGCGCCGCCGCCCTCGTAGGTAAGGAAGAAGATGTCGTGGAAACCGCGCCCGTTGCGCGGGTCCTTGCCGGTCATGCGGTAGGACAGGCGCCGGCCCCAGGGCGCGGTGACCCGCTCCGGCAGTGCTTCGCGCAGCGCCAGCATGATCGCCTCGCCGGTGTGCTGGCACAGCTTGTTGCCCATGAACGTGGCCGCCGGATAGCACGCATTGAGAATCGATCCCTCGGGGGCGTCGATGTTCACGGCGCGCACGAGTCCGTGGTTGTGCGGCACCTCCGGGCTCAGCAGGTAGAGCAGCGTGGTCAGGGTCGCCGCCGTGGTGGAGGTCAGGGACGCGTTGGTGAAGGTCGGGGTCTGCGGGTCCGTGCCCGAGTAGTCGAAGGCGATGGCGTCCTCCCGGATGGTCACTTTCACCGCGATGCGCGAAGTCGAGGGCCGGCCGGGCTCGTCCTGGTGGATGGTGCTCTCGCCGAAGTACTCACCATCTGGCAAGGCCGCGACCTCCGCCCGCACGCGCCGCTCGGTCATGTCGTAAAGGCGCTCGACGTTGGCGGCGAAGGCTTCGGCCCCGTCCGATTCCATCAGGGCGAGCAGGCGTTTCTCCCCCAGGCCGCAGCTCCCCAGTTGCGCCCGTGCGTCCGCCTCCACGATTTCCCGGAGCCTCACGTTGCAGAAGATCAGCTCCCACACGTCGCGCCGGAGCCGGCCCTTCTCCCACAGCTTGACCGGCGGAATGCGCAGGGCCTCCTGGTGCACTTCCACCGCCTCCGGGTTGCAAGTCCCCTTGACCGCCCCGCCGATGTCCGCCCAGTGCCCCCGGCACGCGGTCCACGCCACCAGCCTGCCGCCCGCGAACACGGGCTTGTAGAATCCTACGTCCGCGTGCTGCAGGTTGGCGCACCAGACGTCGTTGTGGATGAACACGTCGCCTTCGTGGACGTCGTCCCCGAAGAAGTCCATCAGGTAGCCGCAGCCCGGGTAGAGCGAGAAGGCCATGAGCGGCAGGTGCTCGTCCTGCTCCAGCATCCGCCCCCGGGCGTCCAGGAACCCCAGCGCGAAGTCGCCGTTGTTGATGAGCGGCGAGCGGCTGCTGCGGTAGAGCGCCTGCGCCATCTCGTGGGTGAGGGACTTGACCCGCCGCTGGAACACCACCGTGCGGGCCGACTGGCTGAACTGCAGGGTCATGGTCAACGTCGCCTCCGTCGCCGCCGCTACCGCCCCACGCTGGTCGGAACCAACCGCGACTCCGTGATCCCTACCACACCTCCGTCATGGCGACCACGGTTCGGTCACTTCGGCCAAGCCACCGTCGTTCCCGCGGAACGGGCTGTGTCAGGCTCGCCACTCGAAGCCGTTACGAATACGTCACTCCCGCGAAACAGGCTGTTTCAAACCCCACACGATCAGGTTGTTTCAAACCCCACACGAACAGGGAATGGCACAACCCCCCGAATCGTCATTCCCGCGAAAGCGGGAATCCAGGGGTGGATGGGGCGGTGTCGCGACCGAGTCGTTTCCATCCCCGGCAGGCACTAAGCGCCGTCGTCCCGTGTCAGGACGAAGCTGCCGGCTTCGTCCACGCGCAAGGTAAAGACCGACGGGACCACGAGGGTCGTCTGAGGCAGCTCGACAATGGCCGGACCTCGCAGGAGGCAGCCGTCTGCCATCAAGTCTCCGCGGTACACCGGGAACTCCTGGAAAGAAATTCCCCCTGGACTGTAGGCTCGCCGTGCGCCGGCGGGCCCAGGCATCCGCGTCCCGGTCGTCCGCACCCGTGGAAGGTCCGGCCGAGGTCTTGCGGCGACGCTGCGGACGCGCAGGTTGACCACCTCCAGCACTTCTTCCGGAAGAGCGTAGCCGAACAGCCGGTCGTGCAAAGCGTCAAAGAGCGCGTGCAGTTCGTCGATCCGCAAGCAACCGGCCAGGCCGGCGTCCACCGGCAGGTTGAGTTCGTGGATCTGGCGCAGGTAGCGAAGGTCGGCCGAGTAGCGCACCTCCACCTCTTCCGGCCGCACTCCTTCCGACACCAGCGTGCGGCGTCCCTCCTCCGCCATGGCCGCGAACAGCGCCCGCCAGCGTTCCGGGTCCAGTTGCTCGCCGGAGGCGAAGCAACTGCGCACGAGGTCTTGCTTGAGGTCCGCGAAGAGCATGCCCACCGCACAGAAGACCCCGGACTGCCGCGGCACGATCACCGTCCGCACGCCCAGCTCCATGGCCACGCCGGCGGCGTGCACCGGCCCGGCGCCCCCGCCCACCACCATGGGCATGGTCTCCGGGTCGAGGCCGTGGTCGACGATCATGTCGCGGACGCCGGCCGCCATTCCGGCGTTGAGCACTTCAAACGCGCCCACGGCCGCCTCCTCCACGGATACGGCCAGAGGCTCGGCCAGGTGTTCCCGGACCGCCCGCTCCGCCAGCTCCCGCAGGAGCCGCATGCGCCCGCCCAAGAAGTAGTCGGGGTCGAGGTAGCCCAGCAGGAGGTCCACGTCCGTGCAGGTGGGCAGCGTGCCGCCCTTGCCGTAGCATGCCGGCCCGGGCGCGGCGCCCGCGCTCCGGGGACCCACCTGAAGCCCGCCGCCGGCGTCGACCCGGGCAATGCTGCCGCCGCCCGCGCCCAGGGTGCGGATGTCTATCATCGGCAGCGCCGTGGCGTAGCGTCCCACGCGCCCCTCGGTCACCTCCCGCGGTTCGCCGCCCGACGCCAGCGAGATGTCCAGGCTGGTGCCGCCCATGTCCATGACCGCGCAGTGGGAGGCCCCGGCGGCACCGGCGTACACCCGTGCGGCCACGGGCGCGGCCGCCGGACCGGACAGGAGTGCCGCCGCCGCCCGCGGCATGATCTCGTCCGGTGTCATCAGCCCGGCCGACGAGTTCATGACAAGCAGTTGCCCGCCGAATCCCGCGTCCGCGAGGCGGCCGGCCAGGGCCAGCAGGTACGATTTCAACAGCGGCCCCACGTAGCTGTTCAGCACCGCCGTGCTCACGCGGCTGTAGTAGCCCAACTGAGGCAGCAGCTCCGAGGAGACGGTAAGGTACACGCCCGGCAGCGCCTCGCGCAGCCGCGCCGCCACCGCCCGCTCATGCGTGTCGTTGGCGTAGGCGTGCATGAGGCACACGGCCACCGCGTCGACCTCGTGCGTCTTCAGCGT
>JAJEAI010000175.1 GCA_022824205.1 Candidatus Binatia bacterium | reverse complement strand
CGACTTCGCTCCGCTACGCTCTGGGTGGACGTTTATGGTACGGCCCCTTGATTACGGTATATTCCTTTCGCCCTGCGCGTAGCTACGCGAAGTCGATGGGCGCCAAACCGTGTCTTCAACAGCCTGTTCGAGGGTACGAACGATGAATGCACACGTGGAAATCCGGCTCGACGTTCCGTACGGGGGCGGCCCCGACGGCAAGCTAGGCAACGACGTGTACCTGCCCGCCGGCCCGGGGCCGCATCCGGCGCTGCTGTGCTTTCATGGCGGCGCCTGGGCCCACGGCAGCCACCGCCAGTACCAGGAGTGGGGGCCGTGGCTGGCGGCCCGCGGCTATGCCCTGGTGGCGGTGGACTACCGGTTGTCGAAGGACGTCTCGCCGTCGTGGCCGGGCGTGCACGAGGACATCCGCCGGGCGCTGCGCTGGCTGCTGGAAGAGGCGCCCGGGCTGAGCGTGGACCCCACGCGGCTGGGGTTTGTGGGCGACTCGGCGGGCGGACACATGGCGGCGCTGCTTTCCCTGGAGGACTGGGTCAGGCCGCACCTGCGGGCGGTGGTGGGAGTCTACGGCATCTACGACCTCTTCGACTGGTGGGAGGTGACCCAAAAACGCAAGGACGACCCTGTGGGCAGGCTCATGGGCCGGACGCCGGCCGAGGCTCCGGATGACTACCGTCGTTTCTCGCCGCTTCAGGGGATCGAAGCCGAAGGAGTGCCGCCCGGGGTCCCCTACCTCATCATCCACGGCGAGCAGGACCCCATCGTCCACCACAACCAGTCCGAGCGTTTCATCGCGGCATTGCGCGCGGCCGGCGCCGAGGTCGAGACCCTGTTCGTCCCGGACGCCGGCCACTCGTGGTTCACCTACCTGCCCGGCGAGCCCGACCGCCGGCGCGTCGACCAGGAGCCCAACGTCACGGTGGCGCCGGTGCTGCTCGACTTCCTGGAGCGCAACCTGGCGTCCCGCGGTCGGAACCGCTGATCTCGTCTCTGGTGCCGGGGTCTTCCTCGCGTGGTCTCCGCCACGGGGGCGACCGCGGGTCGCCCCTACGGTCATCGCGCCTTGCCGACGACGAAAAATCCTGCGCAACTTATGCCACCTGTTTGCGGGACGCGAGAGTAGCCGAAACGCGAGGGTCACTGATACTGGGCGGCGCGCCGCTGCCTGAGAAACTCCCCGGCCGCGATGGGGGCATACTGCGGGGGCCGGTGGGCGTCGCAGCAGGAGTCGAGGCAGCGGACGGTGGCGGCGCTGTTTGGGTTGTAGAAGAATACGTTGGAGTACCGGGACCGTTCCGCGTGGGTGCTCGGCAGGGCCACCCGATGCTTCGGCGAACGGTAGATGCCGTTGCTCCAGCGTGACAGCAGGTCCGCCACGTTGACCGTGACGGTGCCGGGCACCACCGGGACCGTCAGCCAGCGGCCGTCCACCAGCACCTCCAGACCCTCCACCTCGTCCTGGAAGACCAGCGTGACGGTGCCGTAGTCCGTGTGGGCGCCGGCGCGCAGTTGCCCGTCTCCGGGCGAACGCGTCAACGGTGGGTAGTGGAAGAAGCGCACGGTGCTGGCGTGGGGTGCGTGCTTGTCCTCGAAGAAGTCCTCGGGCGCGCCCAGGGACAGCGCCATGGCGCGCACCAGTGCCGCGCACGCACGGGCGGCGCCCTCGTGGAGTTCCAGGACCGTCTCGCGGAAACCGGCCACCGGGATGTGCCAGCGGTCCAGCAGCTTCAGGCTGGCTTGGTTCAGGCTGAAGGATTCCTTGAGGTCCCCCGGCTGTTGGGTGTCGAGGTGTTCGACGGCGACGCCGACGTAGCCCGAGATGACGTCCAGGTCGGACCGGCCGATGGCGTCCTTGACCTCCGCGGGCAAGGCGAAGAACTCCTTGGCCTTGGCGGAGACACGCTGGACCAACCCGGTGGGGAGCGGCAGGTTGACGACGTTGAGGAAACCGTACTCGCCGCAGGCCGCGCGGATCTCCTCCGCGACCCGGCGGCGCGCCGCCGCGTCGCCGTTCAGGAACGGTCCGAAATCGACTTCCGGAATGCCGGCTGACATGGGTCGTCCGTCAAGAAGCCTTATTCAACAAGACCAATCAGTTGTAGTCCTGCGTCCAAGTTCCGGCCCTCGCTCCCGGGGCCCTGGTACCGGCTGGTCAAGCGTCCACGGGATCCGTCAAACGGTTGGCCCCCGCCTCCGTGACCAGCCGCTCCAGCCTGTCGTACGGCTCCGCGCCGACGATGGCCAGGCCCTCCGAGAGGTAGGTGGGAACCGCGCGCACCCCCAGGGAATGGCAGCGCTGCCAGTCGTCGTTGACCTCCTGCTCGAAGGGGCGGTCGGACAAGACCCGGCGCGCTTCCTCCACCGGCAGTCCCGCCTCTTCCGCCAGTCCGAGCAGGACATCCGGCTCCCCGATGTTCACCGCGTCGACGAAGTAGGCGCGGAACACCGCGTCGTTGAAGGCGTCTTCCCGGCCCTCGCGCTTGGCCCATTTCGCCAGTTCCTGTGCCAGCCGGCTGTTGTAGCTGAACTTCCGCTCCGTGAACGGCAGGCCCTCGCGCGCGAGCATGGCATCCACCCGGCTGGGTCCGCTCATGTTGCGCGGTTTGCCCTCGGTCGGTGTCTCGGGATGCAACGGGAACTGGGTGTAGACGACTTCGAGATCGAAATTGTGTCTGAGTTTCTCAATACGCCCGGTACTGAGATAGCACCACGGTCAGACGAAGTCGGAGAAGACCTCCAGGGTCACTCGATCAGCCATCGACATCTCCTTTCCCGCGCGCCGCAGGGTTTTCGTTGCGCACCCGAAAGAGGCGCCATGTTATCAGACAGGGTCCTGTCGCGCGACCGGATCCCGCGCGTGATTCGAGAGATCTTGCATGCATTCCCGGCGGTGATGGGTCCGCTTCAAGCCGGTCGGGTCGAGGCCGCCGGCCTCACTTGGTTGTCGATCTCCGCGCCCCGGTCCCGCTCTACCAGCGCGATGTCGTACTGGCTTTGGAGTGCAAGCCAGAAACCGGGGCGATTGCCGAAGTAGCGCCCCAGCCGCACCGCCGTTTCCGCGGTAATCGAGCGCCGTCCGTTCAGGATGTCGGTGACACGGCCGGAGGGAACGCCGAGGGCCAGGGCCAACCGGTTGGCGCTCAGTCCGCGGGCCTCGATCTCACGTTTCAGCAGTCTTCCGGGATGGACAACAGGGGGCATGGCATCATCCTTTGTGATAATCGACAATCTCCACGTTAAAGGCATCGCCCTTGCGGAACTCGAAGCAGATTCGCCAGGGGCCGTTTACGGTCATGGCCCACTGCGCCTTGCGCTCGCCCTTGAGTTTGTGGAGGCCGACGCTCCTGAGCGGGCTCAAGTCCCGGAGCGTTTCGGCCGCGTTGAGTGCGAGCAGCAGGTCCGTGGCCATGTCCAGGTCCAGACTTCGGAAAGCCTTGGGTTGTTCGCCGTCCCAGACCCTGCGGGTCGCGGCGTTACGCCAAGACCGGATCATGGCAGAAACGTAGTACGTTAAACGGTGAATTGCAAGTCCGCCTCGCCGCTGTTTCACTGATCGGGGCAAGGCTCGGGCCGGATTGGATGGTGGACGATAATCGCAGCACCGAGACGGTTTCAGGGGAAACGCTCTCGCATCGGATGGCGACGTTCCTTCAGCGGGTCAGAAACCGCGGCCTGCCCCGGCGTGTCCGGGAGACCGCGAAAGAGCACCTGCTCGACGGGTTCGCGAACATGCTTGGCGGCGTGCCGGAAGCGGCGAGCCGCCGGGTGCACGCGCACGTGCGCGCCATGGGCGGCCGGGGCGAGGCGGGCATCGTCGGGACGAGCCTCAAGGTGCCGTGCCGATCGGCGGCCCTGGCCAACGGAGTGCAAGGGCACGTGCACGACTATGACGATGCCCAACTCACCACGGCGCCGGACCGGCCCTCGGGCCAGCAGACCCATCCCACGACGCCGGTCCTGGCGGCGGCCCTTGCGCTGGCGCCGAAGACCCGTGCCGGCGGCGCCGGCCTGCTGGCTGCCTACGCGGCAGGCGTGGAGGTGGCCTGCCGTTTGGGCGACGCGATTGCGCCGGATCACTACATGGACGGGTTCCATCCCACCGGTACCCTGGGCACGTTCGGTGCGGCGGCGGCGTGCAGCCACCTCCTCGGGCTCGACCGCGAGCGCACCGTCTGGGCACTGGGTATTGCCGGCACCCTGAGTTCCGGGCTTCGCGCCCACCGGGGCACCATGGCCAAGGCGCTCAACGCCGGGCGGGCGGCGGAGAACGGCGTCGTTGCCGCGACCCTCGCGGCCGGTGGCTTCACCGCCTCCGCCGAAGTCTTCGAGGATCCCATGGGCTTTTTCAGCGCGGCCTGCCGCAACCGCTACGACCCGGACCTGCTCCGCTTCGGCAGCCCGTGGTTCCTGCGCGAGCCGGGCATCGCCATCAAGCGCTACCCCTGCGCGGGCGTCATGCATCCGGCGCTGGATGCCCTGTTCGCGCTGCTTCGGCGCTACCCGGTGGACCCGGAAGAGGTCAGGCGATTGCGCGTTCACCTTTCTCCCGAAGCGGCGCTGCCGCTCGTCTACGACCGTCCCGAGGGCGGCCTCCAGGGCAAGTTCAGCCTCCCTTTCACGTTCGCGGCGGCCTGGACCGATGGTCGGCTGACGCTGGGCCGATACACGGACGCCCGGGTGCGGGACTCCCGGATCCGGGCGCTGATGCGCAAGGTGGAACTCGTGCGTGACGGTGGTTCGGAGTCGCCGAACGGCCAAGGCGCCGCGGCCGGTGTGGAACTGGTTTTAGCCGGCGGCGTTCGGTACTATGAAGCCGCGCCGACAGGGCCGGCGAAGCGGCCGGGCCGCGCGGCGCTGGAACAGAAATTTTTCGAATGCGCCGCTTACGCGGGCGTGGGGAAGGGGCGAAGCCTGCGGAAGTTCGTGGAGGAACTCTGGTCGCTGGAGAGAATCGTTTCCCTGGCGCCGTGGTTGCGGCGCCTGCGTCCGTGAGCGCCGGCCCCCGGATTACCGCTTCCCAGGCTGTGTCAAAAAGGCCGCGAGGCAAAAGACCACGAGGCACCCCCCACCGTCATGCCCACAAACAGGCTGTGTCAAAACGTCGCCCGGACAAGAACAGGCGCCCACGCCCCGAGTCGTCATTCCCGCGGAAGCGGGAATCCAGGCGGGGTGGGGCCTGGGTAATGGGGCCGCCACGGTACACACCACCACCCCTGGATTCCCGCTTCCGCGGGAATGACGTATTGGAGGGCTGGGAATGATGAAGACGGACGTCTACGTCTGTAACTGCCTGAATTCACTGTACAGGATTCTATTCTCACATCAATGACGACTCGCGACGTTGACGGATGGTTCGGGGCGGCGGTATTCCTCCGTAGCCGAAGGCAGTCTGTCGCGGACTGCAATTGAACCATGAGCGGACCGACATGAGCGAGATACGATTCATCGACACCACCCTCAGGGACGGGCATTTGAGCCTGTGGGCCCTACGCATGCGCATCGGCCACATGCTGGGCGCCGCCCGTCAGATGGACCGCTGCGGCTTCGAGTCCATGGAGTTCTTCGGCTTCGCCAGCATCATCAAGCAGGTGCGCGAGCTCAAGGAAAACCCCTGGGATTGGGTGCGGCTGGGAGTCCAGGAATTTCCCCGGACCCGGCTGCGCTACCATGGCGGCCTGGGCTCCGGGTTCGAGCCCGTACCCGCGTGCGTGATCCGGCTCGTGCTGGAGCGCGTCATCGCCCGCGGCATCACCCTGACGCGCTCGTCCAACCCGTGGAACGACTACGTCGTGCTCGCCAAGGAGATCGAGATCCTGGGGAAGATGGGGATGGATGTGGTGGCCAACGTCATCTATTCGGTCTCTCCCAAGCACACCAACGAGTACTACGAGCGCAAGGTCCGGGAGCTGGCGGCGTTGCGCCCCTACCGGATCTGCTTCAAGGACGTCGGCGGGCTGCTGACGCCGGACCGCACCCGCGAGATGCTCGAGTTGGTCATGGCCAACGTCGGCGACATCCCCCTCGAGTTCCACGCGCACTGCAACAACGGCCTTGCGCCGCTGAACTACGTCGAAGCCCTGAAGCTGGGGGTCAAGACGCTGCACACGTCCATACCGCCCCTGGCCAACGGCTCCGCCCAACCCTCCATCTTCAACGTCGCGGCCAACGCCCGGGCCTTGGGGTTGACGCCGAGGGTGGACCTGGAGGCCGTCAGGCCCGTGGAGGAACACTTCACCCGGGTGGCGCGGCAGGAGAACTTCCCCTTCGGTGCACCGCGGGAATACGACCACGCCCAGTACCGCCACCAGGTGCCCGGCGGCATGATTTCCAACCTGCGTTACCAGCTCGGCACCGTGGGCATGGGCGACCGGCTGGAAGAAACTCTTGAGGAGGCCGGCCGCGTGCGCGAGGAATACGGTTATCCCATCATGGTGACGCCCCTGGCCCAGTTCGTGGGCACTCAGGCGGCGGTGAACGTCATGGTGGGGGAGCGCTACAAGGAGGTCACCGACCAGAGCATCCAGTACGCGCTGGGGTATTGGGGAGAAGAGGGCGCGCGCCTCATGGACCCGGACGTCAAGGACCGGATCCTGGGCCGCCCGCGGGCGGAGGAGTGGCGGTCCTGGGTCCGGCCCGAGCCCACGCTGGACGAGGTGCGGCAGAAGTTCGGCGGCCCCGGCGTCTCGGACGAGGAACTGGTGCTCCGGGTCATCACCGGCACGGATTCCGTCAAGGCCATGCTGGACGCCGGCGCGCCCAGGGAATTCCTCCACGCCGGCCGCCCGGTCTCCGCGTTGCTCAAGCAGCTCGCCGGCGCCCGCGAACTCCGGCAGGTCCACCTCCGGCAGGGCGGCCTGTCCATGCACCTGGGGCAGCGGGAAGCCTGATCGTCGCCGCGTCGCCGGCACCCGCGATATCCTGAACGGGAGCACTCGTGAAGTTCAACGACCGCACCCTGTTTACCCTCGGCGTCTTCGTCCTCGTCCTCTTGTTCCTCATCCTCGCCCTGGACTACCAGCCGCGTGCCCGGCTGGTGCCGCTCATCATCGCCGTCCCGACGCTGCTGCTGACCCTGTTCCAGTTCCTGATCGACGCCATCCCCGCCGTCGGCCGCCGCTTCAGCTTCTTCCAGGAATACGACCTCTTCGGCATCGAGACCGGCCGCGCCGCCGAACCCGCCGAGGAAACCCGCCCCACCGGCAACGTCTTCCGCCGCGAGCTCAGCTTCGCCGCTTGGCTCCTGCTCCTCGTGGCGCTGATCTACTTCATCGGCTACCTCGCCGCCATCCCCCTGTTCATGATCCTGTTCATGCGCCTGCGCTCCTCCGAGCGCTGGCTCATCACCCTCTCCATCACCGCCGTCACGTGGGCGTTCGTCTACTTCGTCTTTATCGTGATAATGGGTGCGCCCCTGCACGAGGGAGTGGTGTGGAAGGCGATGGGACTATGAAACGAGACGCGGCAACGAAGACCGTCCGGTCTCCCTTGCCGCGCCGGGGGTGTGTGTCTCGACCGGTTGGCAGAAGTCGCTACGCCGAAATCAGCTTCCAGGTGCCGTCCGGCTGGCGGCAGGCGGTGCCGTAGGCTTCCTCGGTCTTGCCACCGATGGTGATGGTCTGGGTGAACTCGCGGCAGTAGGTGCCGTCGCGCTTGAAGGTCTTGCGCGGCGTGATGGTGCCCTGGTTGCCGGAATCGGGGTTTTTCCAGGTGGTGGTCCGCCCGACGGGCGCCGTCTCCAGGGAACTCTGTGTTGCCCGCTCCAAGGCGAGTTGGTCCGCCCGGTCGAGGGACCTGCCGATCTCGTTGCCGATGGCGGCGCCGAGGAGCGTGCCGATTCCGGTGGCGAGGAGCTGTCCATCCCCCTTGCCGAGTTGAGCTCCGGCGATACCGCCGGCCACCGCGCCCAGCAGCGTGCCCGCGCCCTCCTTCTCGCCGGCCCCGCTCAGACAGCCTGAAAGGGATACGGCCAACAAGCCGACCAGTGCCAATCTCAGTGCGTACATGGCGTCTCCTTCCGGTTCACCTTTTTGGGCGCGTCTTCGCTTCTTTGAAAGATGCCCACACGACCATAGGTTTTATTGTTGCTGAACTGTCAGCAGAGTCAAGCTAGGAGAACAGATCCAACTGGTCGTCCTGCTTCCGCGCACGGGTAATGGAAGGCCGGGAGCGCTTTTTTTCCAGGAGCCGTTCCTCGATGTCGGCGAGGTAGGGAGAGGGGGGCATTTCGCGGACCTTGCCGCGCCAGCGCCGTTTGCGGGCGCGGCACAGGAAGAGGCGGGTCTTGGCGCGGGTGACGCCGACGTAGAACAGGCGGCGCTCTTCGGCGGGGTCTTCGGGCTCGGGTTTGCCCCAGGTCAGGGGGAGCAGGCCGTGCTCGCAGCCGGCGATGAAGACCACGGGGAATTCCAGGCCCTTGGCGGCGTGGAGGGTGAGCAGCGAAATGCGGTCGGCGCGAGGATCCCAGGTATCGATCTGGCTGCCGAGGGCCAGCTCCGAAAGGAACCGGTCCAGGTCCTCGCCGCAGGCGTCGGCCAGGGGCCGCAACAGCTCCAGGGCCTCCAGCGTGTCGGGAGCCGGCGGATGGGCGGCGCGGTGGGTGATCTCGAGCCGCTCGCGTACGGTGCCGGCACCGGCACCGGGAGTGTTCGCTATGGCCTCCACGAGGGCGGCGACGCCGGGGTGCTCGGACAGCGCGTTGTGGGAGCGTTGCAGGAAGGGCATGCCGGAGCGCGCGAGGGCTTCGGCCAGTGCCTCGGCCTGGGCCTCGGTGCGGTAGAGCACGGCGAAGTCCGAGAACGAGAAATCGTGGCCGTGGGCCTCGGTGGAACGGCCGCTGTCGAGGGAGAAGAAACTGTGGCCGCCCAGGGCCTCCTCCAGCGACTGGACGACGAACTCCGCCTCGGCCTTCTCGCTCGGCGCTTCGTGGAGGGTGACCAGGTTGGGCGCATCGTCGAGCACCGGGATGGACGGGCCCGCCGAGGAGGAAGGGCCGATCACCTGGGAGGACAGCGCCACGATGTTGCGGTCGGAGCGGTAGTTGCGGTCGAGGCGCACCACCCGGGCGCCCGGGAAGTCCTCGGGGAACTCTGTGAAGCAGCGGACATCGGCTCCGCGGAAGCCGTAGATCGCCTGGTCGGGGTCGCCGATGGCGCAGATGTTGCCGTCTGGCGGCACCAGTTGCCTGATGAGGCGCGCCTGCTGCTCGTCCACGTCCTGGTACTCGTCGATGCACACCCAGGGATACTGCCGCCGGACCTGGCCGCGGACGGCGGGATCGTTTTCCAGGGCGTCGGCGGCGCGGATGACGAGGTCGTCGAAATCGCACCAGTTGCGCGTTTCCATCGCCCGCCGGTACGCCTCCCATGCGTGCGGGAGCTTGTCTCCGGCGACGGATGCGCCGGTCCGCCTGGCGTGGGAGATGGCCGACAGGTGGGCGCGGGCCTGGCGCTCGGAGACGGCCAGTGCCTCCCGCATCAACTGAAGGCGCTCGGCTTCCGGCGCCACCCGGAAGCCGCGTTGCAACCCGGCGGCGTTCCAGTGCTCGCGGAGCAGGGCCAGGCCGAGGGAGTGGAAGGTGTGGAGCGGGATGTCGGCCCAAATGTCCGGCAGGAGCGCCCGTAGCCTGCCGCGCATCTCGTCGGCCGCCCGGCGCGTGAACGTCACGGCCAGACAGCCTCCCGGCGCCACGTCCCGGCTCTTGATCAGATGGGCGAGCCGATGGGTCAGCGTGCGGGTCTTCCCCGATCCCGGACCGGCGACGATGAGCAGCGGGCCGTCGAGAAACTCGGCGGCGCGGCGCTGTTCGGCGTCCAATCCGGCCAGGAGGTCGCGGCTGCCCGGTGGGAGGTTCACCGGGAGGGCCAATTGCCCCCTTGAGGAATCGTTCCAGAGCAGCCCCGCTGGCCGGGGCGTGGGCGCGGAACCAATGGACAACGACTCCGGGTCCGGAGTTGGGAGGGCGGCCAGGTCGAATTGCCGTGCCCCCTCGGCGACGGAGGCGGTGGCGGGTTCTTGTGTCGAGCGCGCTCGGCCGCTGCCCGCGGGCTGTTGTTCTCCCACTACGGCCGGCGGTGTCGCATCGCGGCTCGCGCCCGCGGTTTCCTGTTCGAACAGCGCCGCCCCCCGCCTGCGCTTCGCCAACTCGCCGTCCCGGAAGAGACGGATGGTGCCGTACACGCCGTCGTAGCCGGCTTCGCGCACTACCTCGCGCCGGCGCAGGCGTGCCACGGCCTCGGCCACCAGCGCCGGCGCCACGGGGCCGATGTCTTCCAGCGGCACGCTGTTCAGCAGTGGCAGCTCGGGCCCGAGCCGGGCCAGCAGGCTCTCGTAGTCCATGGCCACGCGCTTGCTCTTGGGGCCGACCTGGAGGATCTCCCCCAGGATCTCGGGAAGAGGGATCAGCCCTTGTGTGTCTCCGGCGGTGTCCGGCGGCGCGGCGTCGGGCTCCCGGTCGGCCAGGTCCTCGACCCGGTGCATGACCCCCACGGTGAGGGGCTTGCCACACGACGGGCAGCGGCCCTGACGCCGGCGCGTCTCGTCGGGCTCCAGGCGCACGTTGCAGTTCCTGTGCCCGTCCAGGTGGTACTTGCCCTCCTCCGGGAAGAACTCCAGGGTGCCGCCGTACCCCTCGCCCGTCTCCAGCGCCCGGCGCAGGGCGAAGTAGTCCATCTCGGTGTCGAATACGCATACCTCGCGCCCGAGCTTCTCGGGCGAGTGCGCGTCGGAGTTGGACACCAGCCGGAAGCGGTCCAGGGACGACACGCGCCAGTTCATGGGCGGGTCCGATGAGAGTCCCGTCTCCACCGCGAAGATGTGCGGCGCCAGGTCGCCGTAGCAGTCGTCGACGGCGTCGAAGCCCGACTTGGAGCCCAGGGCGGCGAACCACGGCGTCCACACGTGGGCGGGCACGAGGTACGAACCGGGACCCGACTCCAGGGTCATCTCCAGCAGGTGGCGCGAGTCCAGCCCCAGGATCGGGCGGCCGTCCGAGTGGAGGTTGCCGATGCGTGTCAGGGCGGCCACCAGCCGGTCCACGGCGTCGAACTCCGGCGCGTAGACCAAGTGGTGGATCTTCCGGGTCTTGTCGCCCTTCTTGTAGATGGTGGAGATCTCCACCGACAGCATGAAACGCACCGGGGCGAGGCTGCCGGCGCAGGCTGGCGGAAGCTCCGCGTCCACGGCCTTCTCCAGGTCGGGACGCAGGCGGAAGAGGCCGGGCTCCGCCGGCACGAGCTGCTCCTTCAACTCGGCGCGCCACGCCGGGTGGGTGAAGTCGCCCGTGCCGACCACGCCGATGCCTTTCTTGCGCGCCCAGATGGCCAAGTGCTTGAGGTCGCAGTTCCGGCTGGTGGCGCGGGAGAAGCGGGAGTGGACGTGCAGGTCGGCGTAGAAGAGCATGGTCCCGAGCGTTCTCGATCGGCCGCTAGCGTGGTTCCGGGTTCATTCGCAGCGCAGTATGCGGAGGATTTTTCGTTGTCGACAACGCGCGATGACTGACGCGATGACTGTAGGGGCGACCCGCGGTCGCCCCCGTAACCCGTACCACGCGAGCAAAACCCCGGGTCAAGCCCAGGGGTGACGTAACGCAGCCGACGGCGAAAAAGACCCGCCGATGATGCTGCGAATGCACCGGACACCACATCAGGACGCCTCCGGTAGTTGACGCCGTTGCCATGCGCGCTTGAGCGGCGCCAGCAACGGGAGCGCCAGGGCCGCCAGGATGAGCAGGGTCAGCACCAGCGAGATGGGGCGGGTCACGAAGATCAGGAAGCCCGTGTCCGATATCAGCAGCGTCTGGAACAGCGAGACTTCGGCGATCTCCCCGAGGACGTAGGCGAGGATGAAGGTGATGAAGGAGTAGTTGTACTTCTTCATGCCGTAGCCGATGAAGCCGAACACGAGCACGGCGAACGCGTCCAGGAGGTTGTTGCGGAGCACGAAGGCGCCGACGAAGCTGATGACCAGGACGATGGGGATGATGAGCGTGACCCGGATGCGCGTGATCTTGACGAGCTGGTTGGCGAAGAGGAGCCCCAGGATGGAGGTCCACACGTTGGCGGCGATCAGCGCCAGCACCAGGGTGAAGACCGTGGCCTGGTGCGTGGTCAGCAGCTCCTTGCCCGGGTTCAAACCGAGCAGCAGCAGCCCCACCAGCAGGATGGCGTGGGGCGCGCTCCCGGGGATGCCGAAGGCCACGGTGGGCAGCAGCGCGCCGCCGTCCTTGGCGTCGTTGGCGGCTTCCGGCGCGAGCACGCCCTCGGGCGCCCCGCGGCCGAAGTTGGCGCGATTGGGCGACGTGGCCTGGCCCTGGGCGTACGACAGGAACGCCGCGACGTTGGCCCCCACGCCGGGGATGATCCCCACCACGCAGCCGATGACCGCGCTCCTGATCAGCAGGAAGAAGTTGGACAGCACGAAGCGGATGCCTTCGAGGACGTCGCGCGCCGTGGCGCGCTCCACGTCGCTCTGCTGAACCAGCTCCTCTCCCTTGACCGCCAGGAAGAACATCTCGGAGACGGCGAAGATGCCGATGGCGATGACCCCGGTGTGGACCCCGTCCCACAGGTACAGCAGGTCGAAGGTGAAGCGCATGTCTCCCGTAATGGGAGAGTAACCGATGAAGGCCACCAGGAATCCCAGCCCCGCGGAGATGAGCCCCTTGATGGGTTCGCTCTGGGTCAGCGACGCGATCAGGCTGATGCCCAGCAGCGCCATCAGGAAGAACTCCGGCGGACCGAAGGAGAACACCACCGAGCGCACCACCGGCAATAGCAGCAGGAAGATGACGTAGCCGAACACCGAGCCCAGGGCGGACGCCGTCGCGGAGATGGCGAGGGCGTACCCGGCGCGGCCCTGCCGGGCCAGCGGGTGCCCGTCGAAGACCGTGGCGATGTTGGCGACGGTGCCGGGAACGTTGAGCAGGATGGCGGAGATGGAGCCGCCGAAGGTGATGCCGCCGATGGAAGCGGCGAAGACCATCATGGCCAGCTTCGTCTCCATCGCCATGATGATGGGCAGCGACAGCGTCAGGATGACGATGCCGCCCAAGCCGGGCAGGGCGCCGAAGAGCATGCTCACGGTGACGCCGAGAAGCACCACCAGGACGTTGGGAAACCCGAAAACGTTGAGCAGCGCTTCGCCGATGGCCTCGATCACGGAGCAACTCTTTCAGTGCGACGGCCGCGGCGTGCACGGAACGCGCGGCTTGGCGTGGTGCGCGACACGGGTGGCCACGCCTCCGGGACCGGCCCGGATGCGCGGAAGACGACGCGCGGATCATCCGGGCCGGACGGTACGGCAGGAGGTTTCAAGCCTGGTTTCAAGCCTGTTTCGAGCCTACTTTTTCTGTTGCGCCTTGTAGAGGGCGATCAGGTTCGCGTAGTCCTGGATCAGGTTGTTCACGAGCACCGTCGTTTCTTCTCCGGTGGCGGGCGCGTGGATGACCTGGGCCTTGCTCTCCAGTTCGGCCTTGGACTCGGAGATGACTTGGTGCACGGCGTTGCGCAGCACGTCCGCGACGGCCTGGGGCACGTTGGGCGGGGCCGCTACGAGAATATAGAGAATACCGCCGGCCATGAGGTCCTTGCGGCCGAGAGCTTCGGCGGAAGGCACGTCCGGGAAGAACGGGTCCTTGTCCTTCTCCGAGGAGAGTTGCACCAGGCCGCGGACCTCGCCGGACTTGATGAACGTGATCACGCCGCCGGTGGTCTTGATGGTGGTGTCCACGTCGCCGCGGGCCACCGCCACCACCAGCGAACGGCCGCTCTTGTATCCCGTGACGTCCTTCACCTGGACGCCGGTCTTGTCGATGATGTTGGCCAGGACGAAGGAGCCGGCCGACGCGGGACCCACGGATGAGACCTTCAGCGGACGCTTCTTGCCTTCCGCGATGAGGTCGTCGAGCGACTTGATGGGCGAATCCCCCTTCACGAAAAGGAAACGGGGAGCGGTGGTGATCTTCGCCAGATAGGTGAACTTGGAGAGGTCGAAGCCCACGTCCCGAGTCGCCGACTGCGCCAGTCCGCCCGCCGGCAGCATGCTGCCGATGACGCTTCCGTCCGCCGGCGAGCCGTAGAGCCTCTTCGTCCCCACGGTGCCGCCGGCCCCCGGCAGGCTCACGACCTTGACTTCCTTGACACCGTTGCCCGCGAGCTTCGCCTGGAGCTTCGGCGCCAGCAACAGCGCCGACGTCCCGGTGCCGCCCCCGAGGCCGAAGGGCACGATCCACGTGATCTTGCTCGGCAGATTCTGGGCGCCGGCCGTGGTGCCGATCAGCAGGCATAGAAGCATTGCCGCCATGGTTGCGCCGGCCATTGCAAAGGACTTCCGCAAACTCGTTCTCTTCCGCATGGTTCACCTCCCTGGCAGATTTGCCGAAACCGAGCCACGCACATTTGCGCTTCGCGCTTATGTCACGGTCCTGCGTCGCACACTCGCCGGGGTTATCACAGGAGTCCCGCCCTTTGCAATTTCCCCGGCCAGCAGAGGCGCTACGAACGCGTCATTCCCGCTTCCCGGGCCGTGTCAAGCTCCTCAAGAATGGGGAATGACGTGGTCGCCCCGAATCGTCATTCCCGCGAAACAGGCTGTGTCAGAACACCATCTTGGAGAGGCAACAACCCCCAGAAAAGTCATTCTCTTGGAGAGGCAACAACCCCCAGAAAAGTCATTCCCGTGAAAGCGGGAATCCAGGGGTGGTGGAGGGGGAACGGCAGAGACTCCCCGACCCCACCCCGCCTGGATTCCCGCTTTCGCGGGAATGACGGAGAGGGGTAGGAATGACGGAGAGAGAGGCAGGGAATGACGGAGAGAGAGGCAGGGAATGACGATGAGGGGCCGGGAGCGGTCAGATGGTCTCGGCCACGTAGTAGTCGCCGAGGCTGGGCTGGGTCTGCCAGGGGTCGATGGTCTCCCTGAACTTCACGTGGGTCGGCGTGCCGCGCCAGCGTTCGTGGTGCTCGCGGGTCGGCCAGTGGAGCAGGACCAAGACCTTCGAGGGATCTTCGTCGCTGCACATGATGAGCCCGCCGTGGCATCCGGCTTCCTTGCTGGACTGGATGGCATCCTTGTAGGCCTTCACGTACTCGTCGCGCTTGTCGGGATCCACCGTTTGAATCCTCACTTCATAGATCATGCCGTCGCCTCCTGTGATGGGTGTTGCCGCACGTCCGAGTCACGGGGTACCCGGACGGGTCGCGGCGCGTTGACTTTCGGACGCCGTGCAATGATATAAGGACGCGAGTCGTTTGTCTTGCGGAAAGGAGCCGTTTCCATGCGCATCGTCGATCTCAGCATGACCGTGGAGGAGTGCGACTCGGCTCCGTTCGCGCCCGACGAGACCTACTTCAAGATCAAGCCCATCATCGACTGGGAGGACAAGGGGTTCGTTTCCAACCTCGTGGAGCTGACTGTCCACGCCGGCACGCACATCGATTCGCCGCATCATTTCTTCCGGGACAAGCCGTCGGTGGAGCAACTTCCGCTGGAGCCCTTGATCGGCACGGCGGTGGTGCTGGACCTGTCTTTCCGCTGCCAGCCCGGCGCGCGCATCACCCCGGAAGACATGGAGCGGGCCGAGGAGGCGCTGGCGGAGCAGGGCGTCAAGATCGAACCCGGCGGCATCCTGCTGCTGCGCACCGACTGGCCCAAGGGGCATCGGACCACCGATCCGTCGTGGTGGAACGATTCGCCGTTCCTGTCCCGCGAGGCGGCCCAATGGGTCGTGGACAGAGAGCCCGCGGTCATCGGCTACGACTTCGCCCAGGAAGAGAAGGGCTCGGACTACCAGCACGCCGATGAGATCCTGGGCAGCGGTATGACCGTGCACCGCACCATCCTGCCCAGGGTCACCTGCCAGATCGAGAACCTGATCAACCTGGACCAGATCGGCCCCACCGCCCGGATCATCGCGCTCCCGGCCAAGTGGAAGACCGAATCCGCCCCCGCCCGGGTGGTGGCGCTGCTGGACTGATGGCGGCGACGTCCCGCCGCACGGGGCCGCCAAGGCCGCCCGCGGCAACGAAATGCAGCGACCGGGCCTATTCTCTGTCCCGCGGTTCGTCAGAGTGTCCCTGTCCGTGATGAAGGCCGTTCGCGTTCACGAGCTCGGCGGTCCGGAAGTGCTCCGCTACGAAGAGGTGGAGGCGCCCGAGCCGCGGGCGGACGAGGCGCTGGTGGAGGTGGCCGCGGCCGGGGTCAACTACCTGGACATCTACTACCGCTCGGGTTTCCACTGGGGCGGCCATCACCAGCGTCCGCTCCCGTACGTCCCCGGCGCCGAGGGGGCCGGCATCGTGCTCGCCGTCGGAACGGACGTCTCCGAAGTCAGGGTCGGCGACAGGGTCGCCTACGGCATCTCCAACGGCTACGGCTCCTATGCCGACCTCGCCGCGGTGCCGGAACGCCACTTGGTGCGCGTCCCGGAGTCCGTGGACCTCCGTTCGGCGGCCGCGGCCATGCTCCAGGGCATGACCGCCCACTACCTCACCCGCGATACCTATGCGGTGGACCCCGGAGACACGGTGCTCGTCCACGCCGCCGCCGGCGGCACCGGACTGCTGGTGGTGCAGATGGCCAAGATGCGCGGTGCGCGGGTATTCGGCACGGCATCGACCGCCGAGAAAGCGCGCATCGCCGAGGAAGCCGGCGCCGACGCGGTGATGGACTACACGGCCGTTGACTTCGCGGTCGAGGCACGCCGCCTGACCGATGGACGCGGCGTCAACGTCGTCTACGATTCGGTGGGAAAGAGCACCTTCGAGAAGAGTCTGGACGCCCTGGCCCCGCGCGGCTGCATGGTGATCTACGGCCAGTCCAGCGGCGCCGTGCCGCCCTTCGACACCGCCATCCTGAACTCCAGGGGCTCTCTCTCCCTCAATCGCCCGAGCCTCACCCACCACACCACCGACCGTGCCGAGATCCTGGCGCGGGCCGGTGACGTGTTGGAATGGATCGAAGCCGGAGACCTCGCGGTGCGCATCGGTTCCGAGCTGCCGCTGTCCCGGGCCGCCGAGGCCCATCGCCTGCTGGCATCCCGAAAGACCACCGGGAAAATCCTGCTGCTCCCGTAGGGCTGGTGAGTATGTCGATGCAGCTTGCAGCCTTCGCAATGCTGGTCCATCTGGCATTCTGCCCGTAGCCGGGTTGGGTAAGGGTGTCCAAGTTGCGCGACTTGGCCTACGAGTGCAGGTCCTGTGAGAACCATTCGGTGGGCAGCTCCCTGCCGAGGCCACGTTCCCGGGCCAACTCGTAGATTCGCGCTCCGGCGGCGGCGAACTGGAGCCCGAGTCCGACATAGTTGAGCATGCAGGTCACCTCCGCCGCGCTTTCCCTGCCCGGGACTCTTCCCGCCATGACTTCTCCCAACTCCGGCTTCCGGCTCCAGTCGGCCTCGGTGCCGCTCAGTTCCTCTCGCCTGTAGTCCCCTTCGCCGGCCTCCGGGATACGCTCCTCCTCGCCGGGAAGCGTCACCAGCCGGGCAGCTTCCCGGCTCGACACCACCAGCCGGTCGCACCGCAGCAGCGCGTCCACGGTCATCTCGCTGGAGCGGACGGTGGCGATGTGCATGCCTTCCCGAACCCAGTCGGCCGGGAAGAAGGGCACCAGCGCGTTGGTGGTCAGAAGCGCGATGTCGGCGCCGCGGGACGCGTGCTCGGGGACGTCCACCGCCCGTACCTCGGCCTCCACCCGGCGGTCCATTTCTCGGGCGAAGGCCCGCCGGTGCTCCTCGGTCGGGCTGTACACCCGAACCTCCCGGATGGGCATGGCCGAGCACATGGCCAGGAGGCCGGAGCGTGCCTGCCAGCCGGAGCCGTACAGCCCCAGCACCGACGATTCCGGTCGCGCCATGTAATTGGCGGAAAGGGCGTTGGTGACGCCCACGCGGATGGCCTGCACCAGGCCGTCGGGGAAGATGGCCAGCAGTTCGCCGGTGGCGGTGCTGAAGAGAAACACGAGGCCGACGTACTTGTTGCCCATGGCCAGCGGCACCTTGACACGCCGTCTCTCGCCGTCCACCTCCGGCCAGGTGACGATGTCCGAGGTCAGCCGGGCGGCGGTGACGCCGAAGCGCGGCATGGAGCCGCCCGCGGCCTTGAGGCCGTGGTAGCTGCCCTCCAGCGGTCCGGGCACCAGCAGGTCCTGGCGCGGCAGGTTGGCGGCGGCGCCGTTGCCCAGGTCGATGAACGCGGGCTCCATCACCCTGAAGCATTCCTCCAGGGTGAAGCAGCTCTCGATCTCCTCGTTGGTGAGGATCAGCGTCATGGTGCTGCGCCGCCGGAGCCCCGTGGCGGGTGGGTCCCGATGGTCGTGAACCTGCTCTCGATCCGGACGCCGCTGGCCGCTAGGGTTGTGCGTACCTGGTCCGCAACTCCGCGTAGCGCCGGCCGGACTCCCGGCACGCCTCCTCGAAGTCCTCGGGCATGACGTCGTAGGGCGGCCGGATGGGGCCGGGCTTGCAGTAGCCCGAGGCGCCCATGAGGACCTTCTCCATCTGGATGTTGTAGGAGGCGAACACTTCCTGGGAGCCGGTGATGGCGTGATGGGGCTCGGCGGCCCAGGCGATGTCGTCGGCCACGGCCTTGGCCCGGTCGCCGTCGCCGGCCGCCAGCGCCTTCATCAGCGCCAGCGCCGGTTGCGGCCCCACCGACGGGGTCCAGCAGGTGTTGGCGGTCTTGGGCGAAATCTGCGCGAACTCGTAGGCCAGGCCGATGGGCGGAACGAAGTTCACGCGCCCCTCGGTGGCCGCCACCACGTCCCGGAGGATGCCCCGGTTGGAGAACTTGGCGGACATCACCGTGGGCGCGACGTTCACCACCCGCCGCCAGAAGTCCGTGTCGAAGGCGAACCGGAACGCCCGCGCGTTGGCGTAGACCATGATGGGGAAGTCCGGGAAGGTCTCGGCTACCTTGGCGTAGAACTGCACGGCCATGTCCAGGGTCGCGGGCTGCCACATGGGGATGCCCAGCAGCGTGCCGGTGGCGCCCCGGTCCTTGACGAAGCGGATGCGTTGCGCGATCTCGTGGCCCCCGAGGGCGGTGGTGCCCACGAAGGTGGGCACGCGGCCGCGCACGGTCTCCAGGAGACAGGTCACGTAGGCTTCGTAGTCGCTCCGCGAAACCGTCGCGCATTCGCCCATGGTCCCCAGCACCATGATGCCGGCGACGCCGTCCCGCACCAGGCTCTCCGCCAGCCGCGCGGTTTCGTCGAGGTCCACGGTGTCCACGGCCTCCAGGCTGTCCGCGCCTTCCTTGGCCGGCGTCGGCATGATCGCGAGCACTCCTTGCATGTCCTTGGCTTCCAGCATGTTGTCCTCCTTGGGAGAGTCCGTTGAATGGTCCCCGGGCAGACCGGCGTCTCTCGACTTTGCTTCGGTCAGCGCGCGGTTCCCATCGACCGTGGTTCCCCGGGATATTCGACCGGTTGATTGGTTCACACCCGCATCAGGTCCTCGGCCACGACGATCTCGCCCGAATAGTGACCCCCCGCGCACGAGCTGCGCAAGCGCGCCAGCAGGATGGGCTTGCCGTCGATGAGGATGGCGATGCAGGAGCCCTGCTGGTTGGGGTTGGGCTCCGGGACTCCGGTGCCGATCATGATGACTTCGGTCATGTCGAATCCTCCTGGTGGGGTGCGCGAGTGGCGGACGATCAGTCTATCCTGCCGTTTCGCCAGGGTTCAAGCGCGGTTCGACGCCATTGGCATCCACGGTCGTCACGTAGCGAACACGCGCCCAGCGCGTGGCGAACAACTTGCCGTCAGGGCGACGGCGGTACGGAGCAGCATACTCTACCGATGGAGAGGGTGACTCGGAGTGCCTTTCTGGACCGACTATGTTACTGACCTTTTTCCATGGCGCCTTCGGATAAGAAGAACAGAGACAATCGTGGGGACCTCGGGATGGCGCCCGACGTCATGCTCGACCTCGCGCGCAAGACAGCGGAGATCCTGGTGGACCGCATCGACGGTCTGCCCGCGGACAATGCCTGGGACGGCGACTTTCAGCAGGCGCTCGACGCCAAGCTGAAGGAGGACCCGCCCGAGGACGGGCGACCGCCCGCGGAGGTGATCGAGTGGGTCGCGCGCGAGGTGCTGCCGTTCGCGACGCGCCTGGACCACCCGCGTTGCTTCGCGTTCATCCCGTCGGCGCCCACCTGGCCGGGGATCCTGGCGGACTTCATGGCCGCCGGGTACAACTTCAACCAATGCACCTGGCTGGTGGCGAGCGGTCCCAGCGCCATCGAGCTGGTTGTCATCGACTGGTTGAAGCGCTGGCTGGGCTTTCCGGAGAGCGCCGGAGGGCTTCTGACGAGCGGGGGCTCGGCGGCCAGCGTGGATGCCTTCGTCGCCGCACGGGAAGCCGCGGGCAACCCCGAGCGCGCCACCGTGTACATGAGCGACCAGAGCCATAGCGCGCACATCCGGGCGGCCAGGATCATCGGCGTCCGGCCGGAGTGCACACGGCTCCTTCCCACCGATGAACGCTTCCGCCTGGACATGGACGCACTCGCTCGCAGCGTGGCGGAGGACCGCGCCGCGGGTTTCAACCCCATCGCCGTGTGTGCCAATGCCGGCGCCAGCAGCACCGGGGCCATCGACCCCCTCGAAGCCATGGCCGACTACTGCGAGGCGGAAGGCATCTGGCTGCACGCGGACGCGGCGTACGGCGGCTTCGCGGTGGTGACGGAGCTGGGCAAGGATCTCTTGCGGGGCATCGAGCGCGCCGACTCGGTGAACCTGGATGCGCACAAGTGGTTCTTTCAACCGTACGAGGTGGGGGGCCTGCTGGTGAAGGATGCCGCGACGCTGGAGAGGGCGTTCGAGGTGCATCACGACGTGCTTCAGGACACCATATGGGGCGCGAACCACCCCAACTTCTCGGACCGCGGCCTGCAGCTCAGCCGTTCGGCCCGAGCGTTGAAGATATGGATGTCGGTGCAGACCTTCGGGATGGCCGCGTTCCGCCAGGCGGTGTCCAAGGGGATGGAGCTGGCGGCAAGGGCCGACGAGTATGTCCGGCAGAGCCCCTTGCTCGAGACCCTCAACCCCGCATCGCTGGGAATCGTGTGCTTCCGGGTGAACCCCCGCGACCGTGACGTGGACGAGGAGGTCCTGGAGCAGGTGAACCGCAACGTGCTCGCCCGCGTCTTCTGGGAGGACCGCGCGCTCATTTCATCCACGACCCTGGCGAAGAAGTTCTCGCTCAGGCTTTGCATCATCAACCACAACACCACCTGGGACGACGTGCGCGAGACCCTGGAGGCCATCGAACGGTTCGGCACCGAGGCGTTGCGGGACAGGTGAAAGGCGCGCGGGCGTGCTCGCCGGGTTCCCGTCTGGCGACTGGACAAAGATGTTCCAGGGGCGGGTTTCAAACTTGGCCGTGTATTTCATGCAACCATAACACTCTGCCAAGCAATCTGCCTGCGCTCCTCACTATCCTCGACCAACCACCGACGCCGGCACCGGTTGACGAGAAGCTTGGCCCAAGGCGGAGCGTGAGACCGGCATCGAAGTGGGTCACATAATCAGTGCCCGGAAGGCTACCGCCCACGAAAGGGGAGCCTATGAAGAAGGCCACTTCCAGAGCACCTGAAAAGGAGCAGAAGGCGGAGATCAAAGCACTCGCGAACCTTCCGGAGGAGAAGGTCGATACAACCGACATACCCGAGATTCGCGACTGGTCCGGTGCCAAGCGCGGCATGCTCTACCGGCCGGTGAAACAACAGATCACCCTGAGATTGGATGCCGACGTGTTGGCATGGTTCAGGGCAAACGCCCCAGGAGGACGCGGGTACCAGACCGAGATCAACCGCGTGCTTCGGGAGCATGCTCAGCGAGCCGTGAACTACCCATAGGCGCTCGGTTCCACCTCTCGAACATGCTCCTTAGGCGACCGATACCGGCCATCTGGCCACGCTGCATGAATTCATTCATCCTGACCTGCTGTTGAAAGACGAACGGCTAGAAATGACCTTATCCGACCCGTCTGCGGATCTAAGCACACCCGAAGGGATTGTATCCGCCAGTGTTGCTGGAACCTTGCTCAACGCGATTGCGGCAGCACCCTATGTTGAGGAAGGGTCATTGGCGGACGAACTCGCCAAGCTCCACAACACGGGCATCATCGACATCTTGAAAATCTACCTATGCGAGGAGCTGGATACCGTATCTGGCCCAACCTTCTTCCGGGCTCAAAGAGTATTCTGCAAGATTTTGCCACAAGTACAGTGCTCCGTCGAAGATGCTACGGCGACGTGTAAAGCTCTTTTCGACAAGGCCAATGGAGACTTCCTCGCAGCGCTGCTTTACGACGCCCTTCGCAACTGGTTCAAAATGGACGATCAGCGCCTTGCTGAAGGTTTAGCTTGGGTCCGTCGCGACATGACCATCGAGACCGGAATCACCCTCCATGTTCTGGTCGCGGGCGCGGCCCGTGATTCCACCAGATTCGTGGGAGAAGCGCTTGATCTTTCGCGTCAACCACAGTCCCATATTCGACTCAATGCCCTTCAAGCCCTTGGCCAAATGGAGCTTCCGGAAGACGACGAAACTCTCGCACGTATAATCCAACGCTTCAACGACTCGCTTGAGTCGCCGAGTTCTGATCGTGAAGCGGCCGTTGCGATCGGAGCCGCACTGCGCTTGGTCGAACGGCTAGGCGATGAGTGCGTCTATTTGGTGGAACCGCTCTTGGTAAAGGCCGCTGGTATCCCAGCACCAGAGGTGCGCTACGCAATCGCATTCAGCCTTCAGACTGGCTGGCGCCGCTATACGACGAAAATGATTGATGCCAGCTTTAGAGTTCTCCAGGACACGAAAAAACACGAGAGCGGCACACTCCAAGCAATCGATACGACGCTCGAACAGTGGGACCTTGGTGGGGATCGGGAGCGTGTGTTCAGCCTGCTCAAGAACCTACTAAGTCACAGTGAAGACGCTATTGATCTCGGCTCGCTACCCTCTTTCCGACACAGAATCGCAAGAGAACCCGGCGGGGTATTAGGGTGGTACGTGGTCTCCCTGCTCTTGACCGGCGATCATCGACTGTGCGCCGTTGCCGAGGGGCTACTGCCCTACGACGACGTCCCCAACGATCTCGACGTTGATCTCACACTGTTTTCCCTCGATACTGCGTGGATTCTGTTCCTCGCCCGAAAGACTCTCGGTTACCTCTTCATTAGGAAGGAAGCGGCAACAGCCGTGCTTCTCTCCTGCCTCAGAGCCGTTCCTGACAACGGCCGCGCCGAACTGGAACAACTGATATCGTACTATTTGCTAGTCAACTATCCGAGCGCAATCACGCAGATGGAAACGGCGGTCACAGAGAGCGATGCAGCAAAAATATCCGTGAGTCGGCTTGCAAGAGTAACCGAAGAGTACTTCCAGGATCTTGAACGATTGGAAACTTGCGAGGCGTTTCGGCCTAGCGAAAGGGCTCGTCAATTGCAGGGATTCCGACAAGCTGACTTGTCGCGTCGTATCCAGAAACAAGCGCTGGAACAATCAATAATCTCGCAAGTGGTTCACCGGTCAACCCTGCTCTATGGTACAGCAATGATCTTCCATGCCCATGCCGGAGATGGAAGCAACCCTCGCCGACAGGAGACGTCTATGGCGAGCTTTGAGCACCAAGTTGAGATTCCCCGCCTTGAATTGATCGATCCAGTCGGACTCAGATTCGCCCTCTTCCGCTTCCGGCTGGAGTCCCGGCCACAATGAAGCTCATCTTTGTCGAATACTTGGCCTCCTTGAAAGAACGGGGAGAACTCGACGTCATCATGCCAGATCTCCTCAGTGAGCTCGGCTTGTCTGTAATATCCCGACCCGCGACAGGAACGAAGCAATACGGCGTTGACGTAGCCGCAGTTGGCAGCGATGGTGACGGTATTCGGAAAGTCTTCCTGCTCTCAATCAAGCCCGTAGACCTGAGGCGCTCAGGCTGGGATGTTGGGCCACAATGCCTTCGGACCTCGCTCAATCAAATCCTCGACGTTTACGTTCCTAATCAGATCCAGTAGTGTCCGACACATTTCATAGCAAAAACAGTTGGTTACGGTCATCGGGGCTTTCTGGCAGCGCGGACATATCGGTAAGTAACTGAATCAACGGCACTTTTTCGAAAGGGGTGACGCTGAGGATCTGTAGCATCGT
>JAJEAI010000174.1 GCA_022824205.1 Candidatus Binatia bacterium | reverse complement strand
CGGCCCTACCAGAAGCCCCATCCCCCGGTCTGGCTGATGTCGAACACTCCGGGGACCTACTCCGGCGCCGCTTCGCAGGGGATGAACGTGATCGGCATGTCGAGCACGCCGGGACGGCTCCGCGACTGCTGGACCGCCTACCGGGAGGCCGCTTCCGGAGCCCGGGGACAGGAGGTCGCGCTCGGCGAAGGCGTCGCGATCTGCGTGATGATCTACGTCGCGGAGACCATGGAGGAAGCCGCCCGCGACGTGCGGCAGGCCGCGAACACCTTCTTCTCGGTGTCGAACGGGCGCTTGTGGGGAGACGATGTTGCGGCCAAGCGCGCCTTTCTGGACTCGGGAGAGGAGCTCACGCCCGCCGACCGCGAGGCGGACTGGTTCGAGTTCCTGCTCGCCCACGACGTCATCTGGATCGGGTCGGCGGATTACGTGGCGGAGAAGGTCGCGCACTTCCGGGAAGCGCTGGGGCTCTCCCACATCATGCTGCTCGAGCCCTTTCCCGGGCTGCCCTACGAAAAGATCCTGAAGAGCATGACCCTCTTTTCGGAGCGCGTCGTCCCGCGTTTCGCTTAGGGTCCGCCGTATGGCCGGCGGGCGCTGCGGCGGGTGCGCCCGTGGGACAGTGAAACTCCCGGTGCCGCCGTCCCCGCCGCAGCCTCAAGGGGCTGAGCAGGGCCCCGCAGGCGCCCTGGCCTCGTCGGCGACGCGCGGCACCAGGCAGCATGCGCCGCGATCCACGTGCTGCCAAGGGCACGGTCGAGCGGCGAAGGCGCCCGCGAGTCAGAACGCGACGTTCACGCCGACCACAAACACGTCGGAGCGGGCGGAACTGTCGCTATGGGTTTGATCGGGGACGACCTCGCCTCGTTCGTCTCTGACACTGCCACCGCTGATGAAGTTCAAAGGCGAGTAGCCCTCCGTATGGATGTACTCCGCAAACAGCTTCGCGCTGGGCCGGGTGAACCATGCCGCACCCGCGACGAACTGGTCCTGCCGTTCCCATGGCGCACCGTCCGGCCCGGCTACCATACGGCTGAACTCGACGGACACGTCCACAGGGCCAGCACCCGTGCGGTGCCTGTACTTGGCTCCGATGTCGAAGCTCGTCACCTTGCTGGCTGCGAACTGCGGCATGCCGGGGTTGAACGTACCGGGCCACGCCTTGGTGGTTCGGGCGAACTCTCCCTTGATCGTCAGATCGCCATAGACGAGCCTGCCATAGACATCGAAGGCGGGGTTGTTGTCTTCGCATGCCCCGAAGTGGACGATGGGGAAGCCTTGGCAGTAGGCCGTGCCGTGTTGATAGGAGCCGCCGAACAGAAGCGTGCCGGCCGAGCCAAGCCCGAAGCGGTAGTTCGCGTCGGCTGCGAAGTTGTTCAGTCTGCCCGGAACGGCGGTCCCCTCTACGGGCGTGTTGGCGGCACGAAACTGTGCCCCGCCTTGGATGCCCATCACCGACAGGCCCAGTCCCTTGTTCACGTAGCCCAGCGTCACACCATTGGCCAACCCCCCGAATACATGCCACACGGTGGAAGCGCTGAACGGGTTGACGGTGTCGGTCAGGCCGAACGGCACCGCCATCTTGCCGAGGCTGGCGTAGTAGGGGGACCTGTCGAGATCGCCGAACAGCACGTACGCCCGCCGCACCTGAAGCTGGTTTCGATCGATGTGGGTATTCGTGCCGTCTCCGAAGCTCTGTTCCGGATCGAACAGCATCACCGCGTGGCCGGTGAGCCAGTCGCCGAGCGTTCCGGTGAACCCGAACTGCACCGAATGAATCGTTGCCTCCGACACCGTGTCTCCGACCTGGTTCGTCGCGGTCGGGTGGCGCATCAGGTAACCGAACTTGTCGTTCCGGTTGCTGGTCTGGTAGTTCGCGATCGCCGTCACCGCCCCGTGCACGTGCAGGCTGTCCGGTGCGAGCGTCCCGTCTCTGCGCCGTTCGAGAATCAGGCGCTGTTTGCTGTGGATGCGGGTTGTCGGATCGAGAACGTCATAGCTCAGATTTGAACTCATCCGCACGAGTGGGGCTGCGGCGCTCTCCGCGCCGGAGTTGGCGGGGGAAGCCCGCTCCCGGAGCGCCCTTGCCCGCTTCGCCTTGAGCGCATCGATTTCCTCGCGCAGTTGACGGGCTTCCGTTTCGAGCCTGTCGAGCCGTTCGAGAACTCGATCAAGCGATTCCGCATGGGCGTCAACGGCCACACCCAGAAACGCTGCAAATGCGCAGCTCAGTACGAAACTCGGATACCTCCTACTGCGCGCCACTTGGGGTACTCGCCAACACGCAGGTTCGGCACTCGGCCGGCGCGGGCGACCTCCACTGCAGCAGAACTTCGTTGCTGGGCGTGGGCGTCACGATAAACGCCCCCAGCGGCAAGCACCCTCTCCCTGGCGGTGGTTCACCCTTGTCGCAGGCGGCAACGAAGAGAGTCTGAATCGGAGAGGTTATTCTCGAATTCACACTTATAGATACTTATAACTATTTGAAATGCAATATCTCTTCTTCTCGCATCATGTCAACTGCCGAGTGTTCACACTCCGCCAAGCTTGTTTTGAATGCCCCATTGGGTTATATGTCGCGGGAAGCAAGCAGTCGTCGAGGCCCCGACCTTCAACCGCCAAGCGGACAAGCTGTTCACCGAGGAGGAGCGGCGCGCGGTGGCCGGGATCGTGGCGGCGATCAGGGGAGCCAGACAAGGAGAAGCAATGAGCACGTTCGGAGAGGACCTGATCCAATCCCTCAATGAAGCGCTGGCCCATGCCAGGGGCGAAGGCCCTGCCGTCGTTCATGCGCCCGTGGCCCCGCGCGAAGTCCGCAAGCAGGCGAAGCTCACCCAGGTGCAGATGGCCCTCCTGATGGGCATGAGCCTGTCCGGCTACCGCAAGTGGGAACAGGGAGTCCGGCGGGTCAGCGGCCCGGCGGCGACGCTGCTGCGGGTGATCCAGAAGGAACCGGAGGCGGTCAGGCGCGCATTGCGCTCCCCGTGAGCCGAGGCTGGTCCGTTGGAAGCCCTTCCTCCCGATGTGCAGCCCTACCGGAGAACCCCGGAGTTCACCGAAGAGACGACGCCATCCGGGCTCAAGTCATCGCATCGCACGAAGCCGGGAGTTTGGGGCCGGATCGTCGTGTTGGAGGGAAGTCTTCTGTATCGGATCCTCCGGTCGCCCGTGGAGGAGTTGCGCCTGGATTCAGATAGTGCCGGCGTCGTGGAGCCGGGAATCGAGCACGAGGTTCAACCGCTGGGGAAAGTGCGCTGGTATGTCCAGTTTTACCGGTGACCGTCGCCGGGAAACCGCCTTCTGGAGATCGTGAGGAAGAGGGGAGTCGAGGCCACGCACACACGATTCCCAGACAACACAACGAGATGAAACCATCCCGACCGATGCCGCTAGGGAAGATTACGCCGGGAAGGTGGGCGGAAGACGTGGCGCGCACCTGAAGATCGGTGCGCGCCAGCCAGTCGGACCCTGAGGTGTAGGCGGCGGCGCGGACCTCGAGGTGCGTGGTGGCATGCAGGTTCCAGTCGCCGTGCGTCGGTTCGATGTCGGCGAGGCGCAGCGAGAGGACCTGGCGAGGTTGGAGCCTGAGCGTCACCGGGGCGTACTCCTCGCCGCGATCATCGATGACGAGCAGGTCGATATCGCCTGCGCGCTCCGTCAGGTTTTCGAGCCGTACGAATCCAGTCGCGCCGACGCGCGTGGGAGAGACAGCATGCCAGGAGAGGACGATGCGGTTCGGCTCGGGGGGGCGCGTCGAAGCGGTCGCGGAAGGTCTCGATCTGGAGGGCGAGGATGTTCATCCACCGGGCGTTGTCGCACTGATCTGCATCTCCGCTAGCCCATGTTTACCACCACAGGCCGCGATTGGGCGAAGATTTGGCCCGATTTCACCGATTTTCGCACGTAACTCAC
>JAJEAI010000033.1 GCA_022824205.1 Candidatus Binatia bacterium | reverse complement strand
CGACGGTGAGCCGCTGCACCCAGGTGCGGGAGTTTCCGGCCACGTTGAAGTAGAGTCCGTAGCGTCCGTCGGGGTGGCGCCCGGGGCGCATCGTCTTCAGTGCCGCCGCTTTCAGTGCCATGTCCGCATTCTCTTGTGCCGCGTTTTGTACCATCGGTCCGGGACTCTACCGGACAATAGCGGACCCTACAAGAGTTTGACGGATGGACGGAATAGACGGAGAATCAAGATGTTGTACGGAAACCGGCCGTGGAATCAGCGACTTGGATATCGGCTTTCCGCTTTTCCCGCGAAGGCGGGAATCCATGGGTGTTCGGACCAGCGCTCGTCGCAAACTCGTACACCGAACACGGATGCGCGGGAACGCGTCGCCGCCGGCCGGCGGCGATGTCCGTAACGCGGAACCGCGTGACGTGATCGTCTCCTGGAACGAGCTGCAGCGCACCTGCCAGAAGGCGTTCCGCGGGCTGGGGGTGCCGGCGGGCGCCGACGACGACGCCTCGTTCGCGGTGCTGTGGCTCCAGGCGCGGGGGCTCGATGCATTGACGCCGCTGGACGCCGCGCTTTCCGCCCTGGAGTCCGCGGTCCCGCGTCCTGTCGCGGTCGTGGGCCGCACGGATGGCGTCGACATGCTCGACGCCGGCGGTCAGCCCGCGGTGTCGGTCGCGAGCGATGCGATCGACTTCGCCGTTGCGCGGGCGGTCGAGAGCGCGGCCCGTGCCGACGTCCTGCTCACCGGAGTCGAAGGCGCGATCCTCGTTGCCGGCGCCCTGGCGCAACGGTCGGGGTGCGGACGATGCAGCCGAGTGGAGTGGCGGGACGGCGAGAGGCGGTTCAGGCTCGACCTGGCTTCCGATGGCGCGTGCCGTCTGTCCCTGGCGTCGTTCGACCGCGAGCGCTTGCGCCCCGGTTTCGGACGTCGGTCGGTCCGGATCGCGGTCGACGGGCCGGACGAGAGTCGGTGGATGGAATGCGGGTCATGCTGGCGCATCGAAGCCGACGAAGCGGAGCTCGAACGCCGTGCCACCCGATCCGTGGCTCGGGGAATCGAGGTACCCGGCGCGCTGTGGACGCGCCTTCTCGTCTTCGCCAAACGGACCCTGGTGCCCGCGACCCACGCGTCTCGCGAGTGGGGGGCGGGTGGGGGCGAGTACAACGACTGAGCGGTTCGTGGGCTGCGTGACGGCGTGCCTGCCAGGAGCCGCCGCCGCTCGGTCCATCAGTGCCCTGATGAGGACCGAACCAATGCGTTGGAATCGAACGCGAAGCCCCCATGCCGGCAAAGGAGAACAAGTAGTCGTACGCGTTCTCCTCCTGCATGTCGGCGGTTGTTCGATCGGGTAGTCAATCGGGGTACCGAGGTCCGATGCGCGCCCTCCCCGGCTGAAGCACGACGAACCGTCCGGCCAAATCGTCCCTTCGTCGATTTACGAGATCGACCACCGCTTCACCGATGCCGGATCGGGCGCCGGCGGGAAAACGCAGAAGAACGACCCCAGTCGATTCGAGCCCACTCGCATGCACCAACTGGCCGAAGTCCTTGTCTTCGGTGAGGAGAACACACCGCTCCCGAAGCGCAAGGCCGATGACCGCGTCGTCGTCGGCTCTCGGAGACAGGTCGGCGACCGCCAGGACCTCGTGCTGCAGCTCCCTCAACGCACGGACGACAGCGTAGTCGCAACTCTCGTCGGCAAGAAATCGCACCGCCGCAGATTCGCCGGAACGCTACGCCGGTTCGGTCGTCAACGTTTCCTCGTGCGCAACGGTGTCGGCGGCGTAGGTGATGCAGGCGTAGATGTCATCGGCCTTCAGCCTCGGATACGCATCGCGCAGATCGTCCACTGTCGCGCCCTCTCCGAGCTTCCGGAGAACGAGCTCGACGGGGATACGTGTCCCCCTGACGATTGGCTTGCCCAGCATGATGTTCGGGTTGACTTCGATGTGGCGAGTACGCATGACGAATCGGCCTCCGGGCGTATGTCTGCATCTTACCGCGTCACGACTCGCGTCCGACAAGCGAATGCGTCCTGCCGAGCCGGATGCCGACCTGGGCCTACTTGCGCAACGACCGAATCCCCTGGCTGGTGAGAAATTCTCGGTAGCGCGCGAATGCGGCGTTGACCTCGTCCACCGTGAGGCCGTAATCCTCGAGGGAGTAGCGGTGCCGGGTCTCCCGCTGCCGGTGGACGGCCTGCCGGAACCGCCAGTCGGTCATGGCGTCGACGGCCCCCTGCTCCAGGGTCCAGCCGAAGTGCTCGTGGATTGCGCGAATCACACCCATCGGATCCTCGACCAGATCGTAGTAGTTCACGTCGAACCAGCGCTCTTCCAGCTCCGGATGGGCGCGCCGGAAGTCCACGGCACGGTCGAGCATACCCTTCATGAAGGCCAACTGCCCTGCGCCGAGATCGTGCGGCGAGCGTGGCTCGCTCGAAAGAGCGCGTACCCGTTCCACCAGGCTGTTCCAGGAGCCCATGAACCGGGCGGGCTCGCATTGCGAAAGGCCCTCGCTTCCCTGTTTCCCCACGCGGGCGTGCCGCCCGAGTCTCCATGGGCTGGCAGCGACCGGCGCTGGGTGGTCCAGCGCGGTCGTCAGCTTTGCGCGAAAAACGCCAGTGGCACGCACCGCACGTATCACGGTTTCGGTCACGGTCACGGTCACTGATGATCGACACACTTTCCTGATACCATCGCAACCGATTGTCAGATATCACGAGCGCGAAATGCCATACACACCGATTTCGGAAACGCACGAAGTGCGAAGCGCGTTCAAGAGTCTCAAAAGGGTCTTTCGGACAGTTTCCGATGAGGCGAGAAAACCCCTAAGGGATATCATAACTTTATTCACCGAGAGAGCGACTTGTTGGTATCATTCGGCGATTTGAATGAATATCAACGCTACCAAATTGTTTTCTAAGACCATGAAAGCGGAAGAATCGTCTTCGAGGCGAATCCACCAAAGTCTGGGCACGACGGACGTCTTGGTGAAGGGCTCTTCGTTGAGGACGAACACGGAAGTCGATATCTTGTCCGTACCGGGAGCTTGACCGTTCGGGGAAGCCACCCTGTACAAAGTGACATAAGCAGTTCCTTCCGTCAGTTTACCGGCCCCCAACGCTGGATTGATGTCGAAGGCAGAACGTACCCAATGTATCTCGTCACCCCTATCGACATCAATCCCGACGAAATGCTCGCCCATATCGTTGATGCAATTGAACAGATCAGGAGATTCAAAGACATTGAAGACTTGGTTCCGAACCCCGAACCAGACGACGAACCCGACCGTCTCCAACTTCTCGCAGAGGAGTTGCTCTTTGATGTAGAACACCTTCGCAACGTTGAGAAACTACTCGATGACAAGCGGCAGATCATCTTGCAGGGACCACCCGGAACCGGCAAGACCTACACCGCACGAAAGCTGGCGGAATGCCTCGCCGGCAACCGAGAACGAGTTTTTCTCGTGCAGTTTCATCCGTCGTACGCATATGAGGACTTCGTGCAAGGATTTCGCCCGACGCTCAGCAATCGGCGACCCGGTTTCGAACTGCGGAGCGGGCCGCTTCTGCACGCCACGAAACTCGCGGAAGAAGAACCGGAAGAGAAAGTCTTCCTCATCATCGACGAGATCAATCGGGGGAATCTCGCCAAGGTATTCGGCGAGCTCTATTTCCTGCTGGAGTACCGGGACGAGAAGATCCGCCTGCAATACTCCGGTGACCCCGAGGAACGGGTCGCGCTCCCCAAGAACCTCTACATAATCGGCACGATGAACACCGCGGACCGTTCCATTGCTCTGGTCGACCTCGCCCTGCGCCGAAGATTCTACTTTTTTGAGTTCCATCCCGACAAAAAGCCCATCAAGGGGTTGCTGAAGCGCTGGCTGGAAACGAACGCGAAGGACAAGCTGTGGTTGGCGGATGTGGTCGACCGAGCGAACGAGAAACTGGCCGACCGACAGGCCGCCATCGGGCCAAGCTACTTCATGAAGAAGGATCTTGACGATGAGAACGTCGCGCTGATCTGGGAGCACAGCGTGCTTCCCTACATCGAAGAGCGGCTCTACGGAGAAGATAATCGCCTTGATGAGTTCGGACTCGTCAGGCTTCGCAAGGAGGTCGGCGGGGAACAGGGCGAGAAGGGCGAACAATCCAACGGCGGATCCGACAATGAGGACGCTTGATCTTCGGGAGTACGAGACAAGCGAACCGGTATCCCTTTCCGTTGCCGATCGGGAAGCCCTCCTATCCACCCCGCTTAACCCAACTTCGACGGTAACCCCCTTCATTCTGGCCGATTTTGGCCGCGGCCGCGTCGCTGCGTGCGTGTAGGTGCTTGATTCGTCTACAAGGCGGGTGAGCATCCCATCAAAACTTGCCAAAATAGTGACTAATCT
>JAJEAI010000105.1 GCA_022824205.1 Candidatus Binatia bacterium | reverse complement strand
GTCCTTTTCGCCGTCGGCTGCGTTACGTCACCCCGGGGCTTGACCCGGGGTCCTACTCGCGTGGTAGGGGCCACTGGGGCGACCGCGGGTCGCCCCTACAGTCGTCGCTCCTTGCCGACGACAAAAAGTCCTGCGCATCTTCACGACGTTTTATACGGGACAGGACACTAGGCAGACCCTTGGCCATGGCACGACATCCTTCGACGCAGCCAACCCTTCAACCGGGAAGGATCAAACGGACCTTCGCGAACTGCATCGCGGAGAGCCGCGCGGAGGGCATCCCTGAAATCTGTTGACGGTGGGCGGGCGTGACAACGATCAACGCCGCCATGCGTGCGAGGTAGTTCGTAACGAACCCGGCACACACCGTCTCCAGATTTCAGGGATGCCCCCCGCGCGGCTCGGGAACAAGCACCCCGCATGGTACCCAGGGAGCACGACGTCCTCGAATCTGGAATCCTCGAATCTGGAATCCTCGAATCCGGAAACACCGAATACGGAATCCCCCAAAACGACACCCGACTCCTCTAACGGCACACCCTCATGCTTGACGCCATAGGCCAGGCCAGCCTCCAGGTCCTCGACCCGACACACCTCTTCATGCTGTTCGCCGGGACTTTCCTCGGCCTCATGCTCGGGGTCATCCCCGGCATCGGCGGGGTCACGGGGCTGGCGCTGCTGCTGCCGTTCACCTTCGACATGGACGCGGTCTCCGCCTTCGCCTTCATCATCGGCATGCTGGCAGTGACCACCACCTCCGACACCATCCCCTCGGTGCTCTTCGCCGTCCCTGGCACCGTGGGCTCCCAGGCCACCATCATCGACGGCCACGCCATGGCCAAGCGCGGCGAGGCCGGCCGCGCCTTCGGCGCCGCGTTCACCGTCTCCGCCATGGGCGGCATCTTCGGCGCCCTCCTGCTGACCCTCTCCATCCCCATCCTGAGCCCGCTGGTGCTCACCTTCGGCTCCCCCGAGTTCTTCATGATGGCGGTGTTGGGGGTGTGCATGGTGGCGAGCCTCAGCGGCTCGGCGCTCATGAAGGGCGTGGTGGCCGGAGGCGCCGGCCTGCTGCTCGCCACCGTGGGCACCGACCCCATGCTGAGCGTGGAGCGCTGGACCTTCGACCAGGTCTACCTGTGGGACGGCTTCCACGTGGTGCCCATCTCCTTGGGCCTGTTCGGTCTCGCCGAGGTCACCGACCTGCTGGTCTCCGGCAAGAGCATCGACTCCGGCGCCTTGGGCCGGCTCAAGGGGCGCTGGGAGGGCGTGCGCGACGCCTTCCGGCACTGGTGGCTGGTGATCCGCTCCGCCACGCTCGGGGTGTGGATCGGCATCATCCCCGGCCTCGGCACCCTGGTGGTGGACTGGTTCGCCTACGGCCACGCCCTGCACACCGAGAAGAACGCCGACAACTTCGGCAAGGGCGACGTGCGCGGCGTCATCGCGCCGGAGAGCGCCAACAACGCCAAGGACGGCGGTGGCCTGATCCCCACCCTGGCCTTCGGTATTCCCGGCAGCACCAGCATGGCGCTGTTCCTCGGCGCCATGGAGATCCAGGGGCTCACCCCCGGCCCGGAGATGCTGGACCAGCACCTCGACGTCATCTTCACCATTTCCTGGAGCCTGGCCCTGGCCAACATCATCGGCACCGGCACCTGCTTCCTCTTCACCGATCAACTTGCGCGCATCGCCACCATCCGCGCCCAGCTCCTGGCGCCGGTGCTGCTGGTGATCATGTTCCTGGGCGCGTTCATGGCGCGGCGCCACATCGCCGACATCGTGCTGTTCCTGTTCTTCGGGCTGCTGGGCTGGACCATGAAGCGGCAGGGCTGGCCCCGTCCGCCCCTCATCATCGGTTTCGTGCTCGGCTCCACCGTGGAGAAGTACCTGTACATCTCGATCCTGACCTACGGCTGGGCCTGGATGTCGCGCCCCTGGGTGATCGTACTGGCCCTGCTGATCGTCGCCGCGCTGGCGGCGCCGGCGATCCGGCAGTATCGCGACCGGGCCGCCGCCGCGAACCCTTGATCCCATGCAAAAGGCCGTCTCCCTGCTGTTCGACGCGTTCTTCCTGGTGCTGCTGGCGGCGGCCGTGGCCACGGCCTGGCACTGGCCCTTCGCCACCAAGCTCTTTCCGCTGACCATCGCCATTCCGGTCCTGCTCGTGGCCGTCGCACAGTTCGCCAAGGACGCGTTCTTCAAGGGCAACGCGGACGAAGACGACGAGCCGCGCGAACGCATCCGCGACATCGAGGTGGACCGTTCCGTGCCCACGCAGCTCGTGGTGCAAAGGGCGGGGACCTTCTATCTTTGCGCCCTGGGGTTCCTTGCGGCGATCCTGCTCATCGGCTTCAAGCTCTCGGTCCCCCTGTTCATGGTCTTCTACTTCCGGCGCTTCAGCCGGGCGGGTTGGACCGTGACGCTGATTTTGACGGGGCTCTTGACCGGATTGGTGCTCGGACTGTTCGATGCCGTCCTGCACGTGGCATGGCCCGACAGCCTGCTCGACTTTCTCATCGGGCGAGGGGCGGCCTGAGATGGCCTCCTTCGACTTCGCTTCCTTACGCTCAAGACAGGTTTTGCGCAGCGAGGTCGAAGGACGCCATTCATCCTACGGCCTGGGTGGTAGAGGGCTTGGTCCCCTCGAGCCAGTCGCCTTCCCAGTGTGCCGTAACTAACTAACTGAAATCACTGGACAAGATTTGGTTTCCTGTCAATGACGGAAAGTTGGAGATGACTCTTGAATAGGCTTGGGTGGTCGAGGCCCTTCGTTGACATTTGTGGTGACGCGCGTATAGGAAATAGCGAATCACGTCGTGACACGGTTGAAACCAACCATCGAACAACCCAGGAGGGTTCCCATGAAGACGAGAATGGCCTGGACATGGCTGACTCTGACCTTGACTTGCATCGCGCTGTTGGGCGCTCAGGCGAGCGCCGCCGAGAACGCCGCGGACTTCTACAAGGGCAAACGCATCACCATGCTGGTGCAGTACTCGCCCGGGGGCACCTTCGACATCCGCGCCCGCTGGATGGCGCGGCACCTGCCCGCGGTCACCGGCGCCAGGGGGGCCATCGTGCGCAACCTGCCGGGCGGCGGCGGGGTCGCGGGCTACAACCGGTTGTTCCGGCTTCCGCCGGACGGCCTGACGCTGCTCACCGCGCACACCAAGCTGGTAGCCTTCGACCTCTTCAAGCAGAAGGGAGTCAAGTACGACTACGAGAAGTACGGGTATCTGGGACGGGTGATTCCCACCAACACCGCCATGTTGTTGCGCAAGGATTTTCCGACAGACATCGAAGGACTGCGCAAGCTCAAGCGCATCCGCATCGGCGCCTCCTCTCCCTTCAACGAGGGCATGATCGCCGAGATGTTCGGCCTGCCCATCACCATCGTGCCGGGCTACGGCGGCTCCTCGGAACGCATGGCGGCCATCGCGCGCGGAGAGCTGGACGCCACCACCGCGGCCGTGTCCACGGGCCTGAGGTTCAAGGACCGGGTCAACATCGCGTTCTCCTACGCCAAGGACCCGCGCACCCCCGACGTGCCGTCGCTGGCGGAACTGGACGCCAAGGAGCCGTGGCGCAGCTACGCGCTGTCGTTCTCCGACATCTTCGGCACGGTGGTCACCTCTCCCGGCGTGTCCGAGGCCAAACGGCAATTCCTGAGCGCCGCCCTCAAGAAGATCACGACGTTGAAGAAGGCGCAGGAGGAGGCCGGGAAAATGAAGCTCGTGGTGGCGTGGACCGGTCCCGACGATCTCAAGAAGGCGCTCAAGCCTTTCCTGGAACTCACTCCCGAGACCACCAAGCAACTCAAGCACGTCATCGAACGCAAGTACGTGGGCAAGCTGCAGTAGCGGCGGCGTCCACGGGACGGAGCGGACCATGGAGATCAAGTTCGGACTGATCAGCGCGGATTCCCACAGCGGCTTCGACCGCGATGCGTTCACCTCGCGCATGTCCGCGGCCAAGTGGGGCGAGCGCATCCCGCAAGTGCGGGAAGTGGAAGAAAACGGCCGCAAGGTGGACCGCTGGTGCGTCTACGGCAAGCCTCGGGGCGACCATGTGGGCAACTGCCCGGCGCTCATGGGCGAGCCCTTCCCCACCTACCCCCAGCACTGGGAGGAGATGCCGGTGATGGGGTACGACCCAGCGGAGCGGCTCAAGGCGCTGGACGCCGACGGCGTGGATGCCGAGGTGCTGTTCCCCAATCCCCCGGGCGGCACCTTCTTCGAGTCCGGCGACCCCGAGTTCGAGCTGGACGTGGTACGCGCCTACAACGACTCCCTGGCGGAGTGGACCAGGGTCAGCGACCGCTACTTCCCGGTAACCATCATCCCGTACCTGAGCGATCCCGGAACCATCCGGGGCGAGATCGAACGGGCCACCGCGGCCGGACACCGGGGCATCAACCTGCAGGGCGAGACGCCGGGTTCCCTGCCCCACCTCACCGATCCGTACTGGGATCCCATGTGGGAGGCGTGCCAGAGCCTGGACGTGCCGGTGCACTTCCACGGTTCCTGCGGACTCAGCGCGGGACGCTCCACCCGCTTCTGGCACGGCTACTCCCCGCGGCAGGGCCACTCGGCCATGACCGCCACCTCCGCCACCACGCCGGCGCAGATCATTCCGCACCTCGTCTTCAGCGGCGTCACCGAGCGCTTCCCGCGCCTCAAGTTCGTGTTCGCCGAGGCAGGCATCGGCGGCCTCAACTACGTGCTGGCCGCCTGCGATCACGAATGGGAAACGCGACACCTCTGGACCGAGGGGTTGAGCACGCGCCCGAGCGAGGCGGTGCGGCGGCAGATGTTCACCAACTTCTGGTTCGAGAACGAGGGCATCAAGCTGCGCCACGACATCGGCATCGACAACCTCATGTGGGAATCGGACTTCCCCCACGTCACCGCCTTCTACCCGCGTTCCTGGGAGGCGATGGAAGACGTGCTCCAGGGAGTCTCCGCGGAAGACCGGCGCAAGCTGCTCTACGAGAACGCCGTGCGTGTCTACCGCATGGACGCGGTGGTGCGTGTCGCGGAACGCGGGACGGAAGCCGTGGAAGCGCGCGCATGAGCACCGGCCGCGATTTCGTCAGCGTCGACGACCACGTCCAGGAGCCCCCCGATCTCTGGACCGGCCGGCTTTCCCGGAGCCGGTTCGGCGACCGCGTCCCGCACGTCGAACGCGACGCCGACGGGGCCGAGCGCTGGGTGGTGGACGGCAAGCCGCTTCTCGGCGGCAAGGTGGCGTCCACCGGCGCCCTCATGCCCGACCGGAACCGGGAGCCCCGGTGCTGGGAGGAAGTCCCCGCGGCGGCTTGGTCGCCCGAAGCGCGGCTCAAGGCCATGGACGCCGCGGGCATCGCCTATTCCGTACTTTTCCCCACCGTCGCCGGCATGGCCGGCGAAGCCTTCGGCCGGCTCACCGACCTGGAGCTCGAGAGCGCCTGCGTGCAGGCCTACAACGACTGGCTGCTGGAGGAGTGGGCTGCCGCGAGTCCCCGCTTCGTCCCCCAGTGCATCGTGCCCATCTGGCCGCCCGAGGCCGCGACCGCGGAGATGCAGCGGGCCGTGGCCAAGGGGCACCGGGGCATCGTCTTCCCGGCCCTCCCCATGCATCTCCGGGACGTGCCCCACGTGAGCGACCCCGAGTACGATCCCGTGTGGAGCGCGTGCGAGGAGATGGGGGTGCCGGTATCGCTCCACTCCGGGGCCTCGCCGCGGTTGCTCTACCCGGCGTTCTCCGGACTCGCTCCGGCCCTGTCCGACGCCGTGGACGCGGTGACGCGCCCCATGTCCAGCGTCTACGTGCTCTCGCTCCTGTCCTTCTCGCGGGTGCTGCTGCGCCATCCGCGCCTGCGCCTGGTGTTCGCCGAGAGCGCCCTGAGCTGGGCCATGCTGTACCTGGAATGGGCCGACCACCAGTTCGAGCACGACGGCCTCGCGCGAGAAGGCTACGAGCTCAAGCCCTCGGAGATGTTCCAGCGCCAGTGCTACCTCACTGCCTGGTTCGACGAGATCGCGCCGTTCGTGAGCTACCTCGGTGAAGACCACATCCTGTGGTCCACCAACCTGCCCCTGACCACATCCACCTGGCCGCGCACGCGTGAGACCGTGGAGCGCTGCTTCCGGGGCGTCACCGACAGCGCTCGCGCGAAGATCCTGTGGGACAACGCCGCCGGGCTCTACGGCATCGAACCGGCGGTTCCGGGCGTTTGAAGCCTCCCCCCGTTGGGAGTATAGGAGTTTGAACACAAGCAGCTTCAGTCAAGGAGGTGTTTCATGCTGACCGCAAAGGACCTGGGCGGAGTGATGGGCATGATGCCCGCGTTCGCCACCGACGACGCCACCGACATCAACGCGACCCAGACCATCGCCGTGGACAACCTCGCCGAGGGCGTGGACCGGATCATCAAGGACGGCATCGACGTCATTTCCACCACCGGCACCTACGGCGAGTGCTACAACCTCTTGTGGGAAGAGTTCGAGACCATTACCACCGCGGCCGTGGACGCGGTCAACAAGCGCGTGCCCCTGTTCATCGGCGTCACGAGCCCCAACCCGCGGGAAGTCGTGCGCAAGATGAACTTCGTCAAGGACACCGGCGCCGACGGCGTGCTCCTGGGCGTGCCCTACTACGAGACGCTCCCCGTGAACGACGCCGTCCGCTTCTTCCACGACGTCGCGGACCTGTTCCCCACGCTCAACATCCTGATCTACCACAACCCCGGCAACCACAAGTTCACCCTGCCGGTGGGCGCGTTCAAGGAACTGGTGAAGAAACCCTCCATCATCGGCATGAAGGACAGCCACCGGACCACCAACGCGTTCATGAACCTGCAGCGCATCACCCAGGGGCGCATCAGCGTGTTCGTGAACCAGACCCAGCTCCACCCCTACTTCGGCATGGGCGCCGCGGGCTGCTGGTCCACCGAGGTGTGGATGGGGCCGTGGCCGATCCTGCACCTGCGCAACCTGGTGCGCCGCGGCGAAACGGAGAAGGCGTGCGAGGTCATCGCCGACGTCATGACCAACGCCCAGGGCAAGCCCGTTCCCGGCGAGGGGTTCAAGCGCCCGGCCGAGTACGCGGACTACTGCAAGGTGGGTCCCACGCGCGTCCCGTTCCTCAACTTCCCCGACGTCCAGATCGAACGCGCCAAGAAGCGCGCGGCCCATTGGATGGAGATGAACAAGCGCTACCGTCCGCTGGTGGAAGCGGAGAACGGCCGCAGCGCGGCGTAGCCACACGTGTGCTTGCGGGGGCGGCCTCGCGCCGCTCCCGCTCACCCTCTCAACCCACTCCAACCCGAGAATCCGGAAGCGGAGATCACGAAGCTGAATTCCTCCCGCGGCGCGCTCGTCCATCGCGGCTTCCGCTCGCTGTGTCTGGCGATTCTGGCCACGTCCTTCGGCTTCTACATCCAGCGAACCATCGAGCTGTGGCTCATCTACGAGCTGACCGGCTCGGCCCTTCACCTGGGCTTCACCGGACTGGTGCGGGGGATTCCCGTTTTCGTTCTGTCGCCGTTCGGGGGCGTCCTCGCCGACCGCATCGACCGCCGCCGGTTCGTGATCCTCGTCCAGGCGTGTAACGGCGTCGTCAACGGCGCGGTAGCGTTCCTCGCGCTCACAGGGCTGATCGAGGTCTGGCACATCTATTTCTCGGGCTTCATGAACGCGTCGTTGAACGCCCTTGGCGCGCCCGCCCGCAATGCGATGGTGCCGGGCCTGGTGCCGCGGGAGACACTCCTCAACGCCCTTTCGTATACGGCCATGAGCCGGAAGATGTCCCAGCTCACGGGGCCCGTCCTCACCGGCTTTCTCATCGTCTGGCTGGGCTCCGGTCTGACCTATGCTCTCAACGGCTGCGTCTACTTCTCGGCGGCGTTGCTGGTGGCGGCGATCCGGTACGTTTCGGACACGTCCGGCGTCCGCGAGTCGCCGCTCCGAAGCCTGAAGGAGGGTTTCGGGTTCGTTCGCCGGGAAGCCGCGGTGTGGGTCTTCCTCGCCCTGGAGCTCGTCACCGTCTACATCGGTAGCTATCGGGCCCTGTTGCCGATCTTCGTCACCGCCCTGAGCGCCGGCGCCGAGGCCTTCGGCCTGCTTCTCTCCTCGGCGGCCGGCGGCGCGATCCTCGGCGTCGCCGTGATCATGTCCCTGGGCAACCTTCGGTACAAGGGGCTCTGGGTGGCGTTCAGCCTCTTCGCCTATGCCGCCGCCCTCGTGGTGCTGGCGCTGTCGGGCTGGTTCCTGCTGGCCATGGCCGCGGTGTTCGTGCTCGGCTTGTTCGAAGCCGTGCAGATGGTGCTTTGTAACGCCATCGTCCAGAGCGCCACTCCCGACCGGCTGAGAGGACGGGTCCTGAGCTTCCAGCGCATGATGGGCGTGGGCGGCATGAGCATGGGGGAGGCCCAGTCGGGCTTCGTCGCCGCGTTTCTGGGAGCCCCCCTGACCCTGATCGCGGGCGCCGCCATCGGCGCCGTGACCACGCTGGGCCTCGTGACCTTCAAGCGGGAGGTCCGCAGGGCGGACTTGTGACCGGCTCGGGATCAGCCGGGAATTCCCACCAAAGACAGGACGCGTGAACGAAAGTCGCGAAACTCGTCGCCATCGCCACGCTTGAGCTCGGAGATTCGGTAGAAGCGATTGGTCGACGGAGACTCCCTACTCGCCATCTCCAAGTCGATGTTGTCCACGTTGACGATGGTCCAACATTCGACGAAGCCGGCCTGTCTCGCCTTCTGGTGGCTCTTCTCGGCCTCGCCTATCCGGTTGTGGATATTTGAGAAGTCCGTGCCGGACTTGACCTCTATGGCGATGACGTTTCGATGCTCCTGGGGAGCGATCTCCTCCACGATGACGATATCCGGATCGGCCGCGATCTGGATCGTTACGCTCCGGCCGGAAGCGTTGTTGATGTCGAGCCGCTTGTTGCTCTGCCTTTGGACGTTGCCCTTGACCACTTCCCGGATGGCGTCGAAGACTACCACGATCCCCGCGTTGCCCTTTCTGACGTTCGCCCCTCCGCGGAGTTGCGGGCCCAAGGTCAACAACGTCAGGTCGTCGAGGAACTGCGGTCGGATATCCCCCTCGTCAAGGGCGGCCAACAACAAGGCGGCACAACGGCTCATGCCTGCACAGAGGTCGGGCAGCAACCCGTCTTGGCGGGAAGAGAGCGTACCGCTGTCCTCCATGCTCTTGAACTGCCCCGCGCCGCCACCGCTGCCGTAAAAGGCCTTCTGGCTGAAACCCAGCAGTAACCTGTAGTAGCCAAGAAGCCACGGGTTCTGACGAAGGAGGCACGGGACCGGGAATAGAAGTTCACCCCGCAGACCATGCACCGCGAGACGCTTGAGGTCCATTTCGCTCACGGAATCGCGGAGTTCCGCGTCAATCTCATACAGCGATGCCTCCCGGACGGTTGCCAGGAGCGCCTCTTGCAACAGTTGACTGCGAATCGCCTTCAACGACTTGGCAAAGTCGATCTGTAATTCGGGCGCGGGTAGTTCGATCATCACGGGCTGCCGAGATTCAATTCCAGTTGCTGTTCGTGTACCGACAGACGGCCCGCGGCCAGCTCGACATATTCAGGATGCAGCTCAATGCCTATATATCGTCGGCCGGTATTCTGGCAGACTATACCCACGGTGCCCGTCCCGAAGAAAGGGTCGAGCACGTAGTCGCCGGGACGGCTTCCCGCCAGGATACACGGTTCGATGAGCTTGGCGGGAAACGTCGCAAAATGCGCGTCCTTGGTGGGCTCGGTGTTCACGTCCCACACCGAACGGCGATTGCGCTTGCGCCCGCCGTTGTCGCTTGGCTCCTTGATCGCCTCATGATCGTAGTGATAGCGCTCGCTCCTGGTGAAGAGGAAGACGTACTCGTGCGCTCGCGTCGGCCGATCCTTGACGCTTTCGGGCATTGCGTTGGGCTTGTGCCAGACGATGTCGCTGCGCAAGTACCAGCCGTCTTCTTGCAGCGCCAGAGCCAAGCGCCACGGCACCCCAATCAGGTCCTTGGGCTTGAGGCCTTCCGGCGTCTCTGGACGCACGGACATTGCCCGGGCGCGGTTCTTCTTGTCCGGGGCACGCCACGTCCTGTTGCCGCTCGTATAGCCATCCCCCACGTTCAACCAGAAAGTCCCATCCCGCTTCAGAACCCGCTTCACTTCGCGGAAGACGGCGATCAGACGGTTGATGAACTGTGGCAGTGTCGGCTCAAGACCGATCTGATCTTCGATTGCGTAGTCGCGAAGACCCCAGTAAGGAGGCGAGGTCACCACACATTGGACGGATTCGCGGGGCAACCGCGAAAGGACATGCTGCGCATCTCCGTGAAGGATCATCGACTCAGCCAGTCGGATCTCCGGCGTGTAGCTTGGCAGCTTCTCGCTGACGATGAAGGCCATCTGTCCTCGCGGTCCACGTGACGAGATACGGTCACGAATCTCCAATTGAAGCTACAGGACGGAGCGGTGTTCTTCAATCCTGGTTGAACCCCGTCACGTTGAGGTTCGACAGGCGTTTCCGAGAACACGGCGAAACCACTCTCCTTGTTACCGTCACCCTCGGTGTGGCAAATTGGCGGCACGAAACCGCCAACGGTTACGCATGCTGGCTCGATTGCAAACAAGGAGATGCGGCGATGATGGTTTGCCCCTATGATGACGATCATTTGCTCTTGATCCTTCAGGTGGACCACTCGCGGGTGACCGGGTGGCTGGCCTCCCATTGGGGCAACGATGCGTTCGCGCGGCCCGCGCCGTACGCGGCCATGGTGCTCGCGGCGCAGGAGCACGACACGGGGTGGTGGGATTGGGAGATCAAGCCCCAGCTCAACGAGGAAGGCCGCCCGCCCGACTACATCGGGAGCATCAGGCACCTGGGACTGGGGGTGTGGCTCGCGTTCTACCGGAACGGTATCACGCGGCTGGCGGAGCAGGACGCTTATGCGGGCTTTATCGTCTCGCTGCACGCGGAGGCGCTCCTGACCCAGGGCAAGGGGTTGCTCTCCTACATGCCCGACTACACGGTGCATGAAGAGGTGCGCGCGTTCCTGGAAGAGCAGGAAGGCTGCCGCGCGGGGCTCATGGCGCGGCTGAAGGCGTCGCCGGAGTACCGGGACTGCGTGACCGACGAGCGGCTTTGGACGAACTTCAAGCTGATGGAAATATACGACCAGATGGGGCAGTTCGTCTGCAACCGCTACCCCTTCAACGCAACCGACCGCAAGAACGGTCCCAGCCCCACGCTGAGCGGTATCGCGGCACCGGTGAGGCCGGGGTGCGAGGACGCCGTGTTGACGTTCGACATCCGGGACGAACGGAGCGCGGTGGTGACGCCGTACCCCTTCGATATCGATCCGTTGCCAGTGTCATTCCAGGGACGATTGGTCCCGAACCGGCGCTACGAGAGTCAGTCGGAATTTCTCGCGGAGTATTACCGGGCCGAGCGGTTGCCCATCAGCTACACGCTGCATTCGAGTTAGTGACCTGACACCCGAACCGTCATTCCCGCGGAACAGGCCGTGTCAAGACGTCGCCCGGACAAGAATGGGTGCCGAACCCCCGAATCGTCATTCCCGCGGAAACGGGAATCCAGGGGTGGCGAGGCGGGGCGGGAATGACGATTCGGGGGGCGGCGCCCTTCCCTGTTCGTGTGGAGCTTTGACACGGCCTGTTCCGTGGGACTGACCGTTCTTTTTCTTCGGAAGGAGGCCCGACCATGTGGTATCTCGTGCTCTCTCGTTCACTTCCCGAGAAGGAGGAACTCAAGCAACGCAACTACGACGATCACCGGGACTGGCTGGAGCAACAGCATCGGGCCGGCCGGCTGCTCTTCTCGGGGCCGACGTCCGACCGCGCTTACGGAATCTACGTCATGCTGGCGTCCAGCCTGAGCGAAGCTCAGGCCCTCGCGGGCGAGGATCCGCACCACGCGCGCGGAATCCGCGCCATGGAAGTCCTGGAGTGGGCTCCGCACCGGGCATTCCGCATGGACGGCACCACCATCGCCGACGTGGAGGCCATGGCGTCCGGCAACGACACGACCTAACGCCGGCCGCGACGATCAGCCCGGTCGTGGCGGTGCAGCCGGTCACGCCGGTTGGCACGGTCATGACGGTGGAGCCGCTCATGACGGTTGGCCCGGCCACGGCGGTGCACCCGGTCGTGCCGGTCGGCACGATCATGGCGGCGGAGGCGGTCGTGGCGGTGAGGCCGATCGTGACGATGTAGCCGGTCATGACGACGCGACCGATCGTGTCGGTGGAACCGATCATGTCGATGGGACCGATGGTGTCTATGAAACCGGCGCGGCCGGTCATGACCGATCCCGTAGAACAGGATGATGGACGCCCCCCGGTAATACGGATAGGCCCCAGGACGGGGGTGGTGGCGGCGGTGGTCCTTGTAGACGCGAGTGTAGACCGGCTTTGGGGCGACGGGTAGGAGCCAGACGCCGGCCGCCGTGCGGCAGCGCGTGCTCCAGACCTGGGCCTGACGGTTGTCGATGACGACCTCGCGCTCGAACTTGCGGCAATCCTGGCCCGCCGCGTTGCGGTAGGTCAGCGTCGGGGTGACCGTGCCCCGGTGGCCCGTCGCGGCGTTCTCCCAGAATTCGGCCTCGCCGGTCCTGTTGAACTCGAGCGCGTTCTGAAGCGCCTGCTCCTGATGACGCCGATCGGCATTGGACAAAAGCGCATCGGGCGACGGCGCGCCCGCCCACGCCCCGCTGATCAGGAGCACGAGCGCAACCGGAACCGCAAACGCGGTGACAAGACGCTTCATGAGACCACCCCCATGCCGTGAGTGTGCCGCAACTGCTTGCAAACTGCCTTCAAGTATACGCCCCGGAAGGAGGCCCCACAAACCACGGACAGGAATTTTTCGAGCAATCCACTAGCATTTTTCGAGCAATCGACTAGCCCGGATATTTCACCAAGGCGGGTTTGCGGCGTAGGGAAGAGGGTATCAGCGGGGCAGGAGGCGCCATAGGGGTTCAATTCTGGTCCGCAGAGGGTTTTTGTAGGGCCGGTGATGACCCTGGTGAGGCGAACCGA
>JAJEAI010000081.1 GCA_022824205.1 Candidatus Binatia bacterium | reverse complement strand
CCGTTAACTCGACGCTCTCCAATCCCCGCCACCGCCTCCTTTCACACTGCCACGTTGCCAACTGCTTCGGTAGCTCCTTGCTCCAACCCCTTCTGTTTCATCCTACGGGGTGGCTTGCCGCAGGCCATGGCCGTTTGACACAGCTTGTTCCGTGGGATTGACGTAAGGGAATGACGTAACAGAGAGATGGCACTACCCGTTCAGCCGGACCCTTCAACATACGCCAACAACCCCTCCAAGCCGCACACCACCTGTGGACCCCGTTCCAGGTACTCTCTGCTTTGGCACACGAGAAATCGCCGGTGTGCGCCCACCAGATCCGCGTTGGCGTTTAGCCGGGCGAGGTCTTCGGGGCCGGGGCGGGCGGTGAGTTTGATTTCAAGTGCCCAAAGCTCGGAGTCGACCTGGATCAGGAGGTCGATTTCGCGCTGGTCGCTGGTGCGGAGATGATAGGGGTCAAAGAGTCGTCCGGAGCATTGCAGCGCGCCCAGCACTTGGTTGACGACGAACCCCTCCCAACTCGCGCCCACCCAAGGCTGCCTCAGGAGGGTTTGCCGGTCGCTTGTCTTCAACAACGCGTGGAGAAGCCCGGTGTCCCGCCAGTACACCTTGGGTCGCTTCACCAGGCGCTTGCGTATGTTGGTGTGGAATGCTGGCAGGCGACGGACCAGGAACGCGCCTTCCAGGTAGTCGAGGTAATCGTTGACCGTATGGTAGGAGAGCCCCAGGCTCTTTCCGAGCTGGCTGGCGTTCCATTCCTGGCCGTGCGCGGCCGCGAGCATCCCCAACAGGCGTTGGGTCGTTTGCGGGCGGGCCGTCAGACCCCAGGTAGGAAGGTCTCGTTGGGCCAGCAGGTTGAGGTAATCCCCTTGCCAGACCGGGAACCTTTTGCCGTCCAGGACGCCACCGTCAGGATAGCCTCCGAAGAGCCAAAGCCTTTGACGCTGCGGGTCGCTGGTCAGTTCGGACCAAAGCAGGGGGGTGAGTTCGATGACGGACAGCCTGCCGGCGAGAGACTCGGAGACTTGGGTCATGAGGGCCGGGGACACGGATCCGAGCAGCAGGAAGCGTCCGTTCCGTTCCCGGTCATTGTCAATGGCGCCTCGCAGCCGCGGGAAGACTTCCGGCCACGCCTGGGCCTCGTCCAGAACCACGAGTTCACGTCCGCCGACCGCCTCCTCCCATGTCAGGTCGAGACTCAGGCGTTCCGGCCCCTGTTCGAGGTCGTAGTATCGGCCGCCCAACGAACGGGCCAGCGTCGTCTTGCCGCATTGGCGCGGACCGACCACGGCGACGGCGGGATAATCCGCCAGCCGGGCCCGGACGATGGGCGTCATCCTTCGCGCGAGCATGCTTGCAGTTTAGAATTCTATTTCTATTTTGCAACACCTGCGGCCTGCGCCTCCCGACGCTTCGACCGCGACGACTTGGTGTCCGTTTTCCGCGAACCACGCGGCATCCCGTCCACTGCCCGCGCCCACGTCGAGGACCCAAGCGGGCGACTGCGGCAACCACTGGAGTACACGGGCGTATACGTATTCGAACGAAACCCCCTCGTACTCGGGCACGAGAGCAGTTGCGGCGTTGTCGTAGCCGGCCACCACGTCGTGAACTTCGAATTCCGGGTATTCCGGGTTATCGTATTCGGAGCCGTCTTGGGCGGAAGCCAACGAGGATAGGTCGTTTTCGAGAATCTCATTGCATACAAGAGGCCCACAAATCGGTAGGGGATGACGCCGTGACCAACGACCATACGGACAGCTACTCCGCCCTGCTCAGAGGTGCCCACCGTTTCCATGAAACCGAGTACGAAGGCGACCGCACGCTCATGGCGCGGCTGTCGAAGGGCCAGGAACCAGACGTTCTGATCATCGCCTGCAGCGACTCCCGCGTGGACCCCGCGTTGATCTTCGGTGTGCGCCCCGGGGACATCTTCGTGGTGCGCGTCGTCGCCAACCTCGTGCCCCCTCGGCGCCCCGGCGACGCGACCGCGTACGCAGTGATGGCCGCGGTCGAGTACGGCGTCAAGGCACTCGGTGTTTCCCACCTGGTGGTATGCGGCCATTCCCACTGCGGCGGCATCAAGGCGGCGATGGACACGGCGCGCGGGCAGGAACCGCCGCCGTTCGAGTGCCTGGGGCCGTGGGTGACGCTGGCCGGCGGGGCCTGCCGGGAGGTGCTGGCGGAGGATTCCGAGACCAAACGCACGGACGCGGAAATGGCGACCGCGGCCGAGCAGCGATCGGTGCTCAAGTCAGTGGCGAACCTGCGGTCCTATGCGTGGATTCAGGAACGGGTGGAACGGGGCGATCTCACGCTGCACGGCTGGTGGTTCGACATCGATACGGGGGAGCTGTGGACGGCGGGGGCCGAGACCGGCAGTTTTTCGATTGTCGCCTGAACTACCCCAACGTCCTCTCCCGGTCGTGGACCACCCTCGACTTTCGGGAGTGGCACATTCTTTGCGCTTGAAGGGAGATCAGACTTGAGGCGACGAAGGCGGAGGCGACCCTGTGCCGCTCCGTTCGCCCTGCCCGCGCCTTCGGCCAAAAAGGAAGACTTGTTTGACGTGCGTAGTCATAGATGACAACAATGGAGTTTGGTCGCACGACAAGGCCCATCGGTTGGGTCAAGGCAGCGCGAAAGGTCTACGAAACCTTCCCGGAGGCCGTGCGCGACCGGATCAGCACCGCGCTTACCATCGCGGCGGAAGGCGGAAAGGCAGACATCGCCAAGCCGCTGAAGGGTCTTGAGCCCGGGGTTATGGAGATTGCGCTGCGCCACCGAACCGATGCTTGGCGCGTTGTCTACGTCACTGAAATCGCGGGGAGATTGTGGGTGGTGCACGCGTTCGGGAAGAAGTCGAAGACGGGCATCAAAATGCCTAAGCGCGATATCGACCTCGTAAAGGCACGCTTGGGGCGATTGAGGGGTTTGTTGCAATGAAGGACGACTTCGAATTGGAGGACGGAAGCGGGAACGTCTTCCGAGATCTGGGCGATCCCGAAGCGGATCTGAAGCAGGCCAAGGCGATCGTTGCGGCTCGGCTCATAGCGGTGCTGGACAACCGCGGGCTTACGGTCAGAAAGGCCGGGCAAGAGACCGGCTTTGCGGCTGCGGATTTCTCCAGAATCCGTAATGCCGATCTAGGGCGTTTCACGCTGGATCGGCTCATGAGAATGTTGGCTGCCCTGGATCATGACACCTGTGTCACCATTCGGTTGGTTTCGCGGGCGGCCGCGGCATTCTGACGAATTAGAAATCCATTCCTATTTTGCAAGGGAGCGTGTGTTAGCCCTGCGTCAGTCACAGGAAGAGTGGATCGAATACTCACCCCTTCAAATACCCCCCGAACTTCTCCAGCACCTTCTCCTTCAACTCCGCACTCGCTCCCGACACCGGGGGGAAGTCCTTGATCCATTCGTAGGGGCGGCAGGCGTCGATGATGGCGCGGGAGTTGAGGCCTTTCTTGTCGCGGGGGATGATGGGGTCGAGGGGGCCGCTCCAGGTGCGGCGCAGGATGTCGATGGAGTCGGCGGGGTTGCAGCGGGTGCACATGGCCCAGACGACGTCGTTCAGGTCGGCGACGTCGATGTCGTCGTCCACCACCACCACGTAGCGGCCGAGGTAGGCGCCGGTGTGGTTCTGGCTGGCGATCATGGCGGCCTGCTTGGCATGGCCGGGGTAGCGCTGGCGGATGGAGACGGCGGTGAAGAAGCGGTTCTGGTAGCAGGCGACGCCGGTGACGTCGGGGACGCCGGCCTTCTCCATGGAGTCCCATATGAACGCGGCGCGGATCAGCGAGCCGCAGCCGTCGGCGCCGGGCAGCGGCCGGAACGGCGGCGAGCCGGTGAGGATGGGGTTGTCGCGGTACATGAGGCTCTTGACGTGCACCACGGGTTCGTCGCGCGAGCCGCTGGCGTAGTAGCCGGTCCACTCGCCGAAGGGGCCTTCCTCGCGCATCTCGTCGGGCATGATCTCGCCCTCGATGGCGATCTCGGCGCGCGCCGGAATGGGCAGGCCGGTGAACTCGCCGCGGATGACGTCCACGGGCGCGCCCTTGACGCCGCCGGCGTAGGCGAGTTCCTCGTCGCCCCAGGGGATCTGCCGGGATCCCAGCAGGAACAGCAGCGGGTCCTGGCCGAAGGAGATGGCGACCTTGAGGGGCTTGTTCTGGTCGAAGGCCTTCTGGCGGTGGATGCGCCCGTGCTTGCCGGGCGAGATGTACACGGCAAGCCGGTCCTTTTCGTGCACCATGGTGCGGTAGACGCCCATGTTCACCCAGCCCTCCTCGGGGTCCTGGGTCATGACCACGTGGGCGGTGCCGATGTAGCGGCCGCCGTCCTCGTCGTGCCACTTGGGCACGGGCAGCGACCACAGGTCGATGTCCTTGCCGGTGAACACGTTCTCGTAGAGCGGGCTCTCGTCCACGTACTCGGGCGGGATCAGCGCCGGGTTGTTGAGGCGCTCCTTCCAGGCGGCGATGAACTCGTTGCGCGTGATGTCCGTGGGCAGGTTGGTGGTGAGGGCGGCGCGCCTGAGCGATTCCACCATGCCCACCAGCACCCGGTGCCCCTCGGGGTAGTCCTTGATCTTGTCGAACAGGATCGCCGGGGCGTTGTCGCCGCGCCCCGCCGCCTCCGCCAGCGCGCCGATCTCCAGGTTCCAGTCGCAACCCGGCACCGTCCGCAGCTCGCCCATGGCATCCACCTGCTCCAGCCACTCTCTCAGGTCACGGTAGGACATGGGGACTCTCCTTTGGAGGGACAGGCCGCCACTCCCGAGTCATTCCCGCATTCGCGGGAATCACCGATGTCGGCTTGCAGCCGACACAAAGGGGAATGGGAATGGGGCGCCGGCCCCCCAATGAGTCATTCCCGCGAAAGCGGGAATCCAGGGGTGGGGGGTATGGCGGCCTCATTGCCCGCCCCCACCTTGTCCACGTAGAACTTCTCCGCCTGCGTCCTGAACGTATGGCGGCCTCATTGCCCGCCCCCACCCCGCCTGGATTCCCGCTTCCGCGGGAATGACTCGTCGGGGTGTAGCGGGATTCCGTAACTACCGGAAATCATTGAACAAGATTTTGTTTTCATATCAATGACCCGGGGGTGGGGAGCCGGAATGGTGGTGGAAGTGCCAGGGCATGACGGTGGTGGCGGGCCAGGGCATGACGGCGGAAGAGACGCAAATCACGGCAACGCGGGCCTTACGCCGGCCGGAACTTTGGCAGGGTCACCTCGTCGGTGATGTCGTCGTAGACCACCTCCACGGGCATGTCGCAACGCACTTCCTCGGGCTTGCAGCCGGTGACGTTGGAGAGCATGCGCGGGCCTTCTTCGAGCTCGATGACGGCCACCACGTAGGGAAGCTCGTCCGCGAAACCGCGTTGATAGGCGCGGTGGTAGATGACGAAGGAGAAGACCCGGCCCTTGCCGGAGACCGGCGTCCACTCGTAGTCCTCGGAGGTGCACTCGGGGCACACCTCGCCGGGCGGGAACCGGAAGGCGCCGCACGCGCGGCATCGCTGGAGCATCATCCGGTGATTTTTCGTGGCTTCCCAGTAGATCCGGGAGTCCTCGGACGGGGTCGGAACGGGTTTGGCGTAATCGCTCATGTTGGGTCTCCCTGTGGAAATTGAACCAAGAAGGCGCTGCTCGATTCGCCGCGAGGCAATATGGCGTCCTTCGACTTCGCTACGCTACGCTCAGGACGAACGGTTGGAGGGGCCTTGCGGGTACTCACAGACCATTCTCCTGCGGCAATTCACCGCCGCGGGTGCTCACAGACCGTTCTCTCTTGAGAGTGTCCACACACCGTTCGTCCTGAGCGTAGCGAAGCGAAGTCGAAGGACGCCATCTCGAAGGACGCGCGGTCATTGGTCCGGGCTTCCCTAGTTCCGCAGTATCAGCGTCGAGTGGCACACGGCGTTGCCGCCGTTGCCGCTGATGATGGCGGTCTCGGCGTCCTTGACCTGGCGCGCGCCGCATTCGCCGCGCAACTGGCGCACGCCCTCGACGATCTGGAGCATGCCTTCGATGTAGCACTCGGAGAGCATGCCGCCGGAGGTGTTGGTGGGCAACTCGCCGCCCAGCTCGATGCGGCCGCCGCTCACGAACGGGCCGCCCTCGCCCTTCTTGCAGAACCCGTAGTCCTCCAGCGTGGCCATGAGGATGTAGGTGAAGCAGTCGTAGATCTGCGCGGTGTCGATGTCCTTGGGCTTGAGGCCAGCCATGGCGAAGGCCTGGGCGCCGGACTCCTTGGCGCCCAGCTCGGTCATGTGGTCGCCCCAGATGTAGCCGCGGGAGTTGTTGGTCTGGCCCATGCCCATGACGTACACCGGCTTCTGCTTCATGTCCTTGGCGCGCTCGGCCGAGGTGACGATGACCGCGGCGGCGCCGTCGCTCCGCAGGCAGCAGTCGAAGAGGTGGAACGGCCACACGATCCAGCGCGAGTTGTGGTAGTCCTCCAGGGTCATGTCGGCCTGCATGGCGGCCACGGGGTTCAGTTGTGCGTGCTTGCGGCAGGCCACGGCGATGGCGCCCATATGGTCGTGGGTGGTGCCGTACTCGTGCATGTGCCGGGTGAGCCCGAAGGCGTGCGCTCCGGCGGCGCCGAACAGGCCGTACTCGGGGCCGAACTCACCGCCTCCTTCGCCCCGGGTTACGGTCTTGCGCGTGGCGCCCTTGTCGCCGTGGACGCACAGCACGGTCTTGCAGAAGCCCGCCTCGATGGCCGCCGCCGCCACCTGCACCATCAGGCAGGAGGTGGCGCCGCCCGCGGACAGCGACACGCCGAAGGCGGTGTCGATGCCAAGGCGCTCGGACAGGTTCTGGTGGTGCACCCGCACCGCCCCGAGCAGGTGGCTGTGGGTGATGACCGCGTCGACGTCGGTCTTCTTGAGGCCGGCGTCGTCCAGCGCGGCCTTCACCGCCGTCACCTGCAGGCCGTAGTCGCTCAGCTCCGGCACCTTGCCCAGCGCCGAGTGCCCCACGCCCACGATGGCGTACTTGTCCTTGAGTGAAGCCATTCGGTTTCCTTTCTGGTCGATCAGCGCCCCTCTTGCCGTTCGCGCTCGTGCAGCCCGGCGTGTTGCCGCGGCGTGGCCGGGCGCGTGTCCTTGCCCTTCCCCTTGGTGAGCCGCAGCGTGCCCACGAACTTGACGTTGGCGCAGGCATCGGCGCCGCCGGTGGCGCAGCCCTCGTCGTCGGGGATGAGGAAGCGCAGCGGGCCGCCCCTGTCCCGGGGCAGCGGCTCGTTGCCCATGCGGTAGGCGATGACCGCGTGGCGCAACGCTTCCAGCGGCACGCTGGCGGCGAAGCCGCCGTCGGTGGACTCGACCGTTACGTGGTCCAGTCCCGCGTCGGGCTGGAGCCGGTCGAGGATGGCCTGAAGCGTCACCGCGCCGCCGACCCGGCCGGGGATCAGCGCGCCGACGTCGTCGATCTGGCCTTCCAACGCGGAGAGTTCCTGGAAATCCAGCTCCTGCGCCGACTTGCCTTCCTGTTCGATGCGAAGACCGCTCATGATCCGTCTCCCTGTAACCGGTGTACCGCCGCTGGCGCCACATCCTCGCGCCAGCGCGACGGCCCCGCGTTCACGACACGGACGGCCGCATGCGGCGCGACCGTCGGGTATCACGACGAAAACGAAACGCGCGGGGCTCGGAGCCCACCTCCGCGATACGTCATCGTGAGCGGAAACGCAAGCGAGGCCGGTCGGGCGCGCCGCTCAGGAAGGCATTCCCGTGCACGGCGGACATACGCCATAAAGAACGACTTGGTGGCTCTCGAGGCGGAAGCCCTTGGGCGTCAGTTTCGCCAGGTCGTCGGTGGGGCACCCTTGGATGTCGAAGACGGCGTCGCACTCGCGGCACTGGAAATGGTGGTGGTGTTCCTTCCCCGAGATTTCGTACCGGGCGGCTTCTCCGGGAATGCCCACGGCCACGAGCGTGCCTTCGGTCATCATGGTGTGGATGGTACGGTAGACCGTGGCGATGCCCAAGCCGGGCGCCATGGCCTGCGCGGCCAGGAGAATGGCCTGCGGGCTCAACGGGCGATTGGCTTCCAGGAGCACTCGCTGGATGACGCTGCGCTGCCTTGTGCGCCGTCTGGCGCGAGGACGCGTTCCAGGAACTGTTTCGCCGAAGTGGTTCTTTTCGCCGTTCATCTGAACCCCCAGCCGCCTGCCGAGGCAGGCGAGTTGGCCGTCCCGTGCACCTCTCTGGGGCGGTGTCTCAGCCTATACGATACCACAATTCTATTGCACGCAAAGGAGCCGGGTCTGTCGCCCAAGCGCGACAGGGTCGAGAGGTGGGCACGGCCGTGGTCCATGGGGGCATTATACGTGAGTGTTTGGCAGGTTGAAATGACCGATCAACCTGTCCTTGACAAGGTGAAAACGACCGATCAATATAACTACGCTCGCGCGAGGTCGGCAGGCTGCCGGAAGTGGCCGATCCGGACGCTTTATAATGACGCGGGTGTCTCATCTGTGGAAACGGTTCTTGATTATGGCCGACAGTAGGGACGGGACACTTGATATTTTGATACCGAACTATTAATAGTCATGGGTTCACTCTTGTGCCGGAAGGAGGATGTATGAGACGTGTCGAACTGAAAAGGTTGGTTCTCGGATGCGCGGCGTTCCTGCTTGCGTGCGGACTTTCGGTCCCGGTCGGGGCACAGGAGCCGGTGGATGCGCTCAAGGAGCAACTGCGAGAGATGCAGCAGGAAATGGGCGACTTGATGAAGCGCATCGAGGGGCTGGAGCGGAAGAAGGCCGAGACGGAGCGCGTGGAGTCGGTCGAGCAATCGGTGAAGTCGATTCAGGAAAGCCCCTCGATCCTGAACCCGTCCATCGGCCTGGCCATCGACACGACCTTCGAGAGTCGGCCGGATACCGACGGGGAGTTCAACGTGCGGTCGGTGGAGCTTGGACTGTCGGCCGAGATCGACCCTTATGCCAGGGCGTACACGTTCATCACCGGCAGCGAAGGGGGGATCGAGGTTGAAGAGGCCGCCGTGCAGACGACGTCGCTGCCGGTCAATGTCACCGCGGGTCGGTTTTTTGCCGACTTTGGCCGCTTGCCCCAGTTCCACCAGCACGAGCTTCCGTTCGTGAACACACCCCTCTCCATGACCCGTATGGACATGGGCGAGTCCCTGGGCACGGGCATCCAGTGGCGCTTTCTCTTCCCGACCCCGTTCTACCTCGCCTTGACCGGTGGCGTGTTCAACGAGATCGGCCACTCCCATGCGCACGGCGCCACGGGGCACGACCACGAGGGCGAGGACGACCACGAGGGCGAGGACGACCACGACCACGAGGGTGAGGACGACCACGACCACGAGGGTGAGGACGATCACGACCACGAGGGTGAGGACGATCACGACCACGAGGGCGAGGACGATCACGACCACGAGGGCGAGGACGAAGTGCACGCCGACGAAGGCGGAAGCCGCTCGCTCAAGGACCTGACCTACCTGGGCCGGTTGCATGCCTACTTCGACCTGAGCGAGACCTGGAACATCGAGGTGGGTTCGTCACTGGCATTGTCGCCGAGGACGGAGATGGAAGAGGACAGCCGGCGCTCGCTCTTGGGCGTGGACGTGACGCTTCGGCACCGGCCCCTCGTTCCGGGTTTCTACGAAGGGTTCACCGTTGCCGGTGAGTGGTTCGTCAACAGCCAGGACTCGCACGATCACGGAACCACGACGGCCCGCGGCGGCTATGCTTACGCCAACTGGGACGTCAATCCGGAGTTGCCCGGCAAGTGGAGCCTGGGTCTGCTGCTGGATTCCGCGCCGGACCTGCACCACCCTGACGACACGACTCTGAGCCTGTCGCCGTACATCACCTGGGCGCCCAGCGAGTTCAATCGCCTGCGGCTCCAGTACACGCACGGCTGGGACGACGTCGGATCGGCGGAGCACGACGGCTCGCAGCTCTACCTCCAATGGATCACCGTTATCGGTAGCCACACGCACGGTTTCCGTGAGCGGCGCTAGCGAGCGGCATCGCGGGCGCGGCTTCCGCAGGAAGCCGCGTGTCCGCGTCCGTTAGGGGTGTTCGAGGAGACATTCGTATGACGAGTTCTTTCACACGGTGGTGGCTTCGGGCCGCCCTCACGCTGTCGCTGGTCCTGCTGTTGGCGGGTCCGGCGGCGGCCCAGAAGATCGGCGTGGTGACGACCATTCCGGACCTGGCCGACATCACCCGGCAAATCGGCAAGGACAGGGTTTCCGTGCGCAGCCTCACGCTGGGCGTCCGGGACATTCACAGCGTGCAGGTGAAGCCGAGCATGGTCAGCCTGCTCAACCGCGCGGACGTGGTGGTGTTGATGGGGCTGTCGCTGGAGCACGCGTTCCTGCCGGCCCTGCTCGACGTGGCAGCCAATCCGCGTATTTCACGCGGCGGCATCGGCCACATCGACACTTCCTCCGGAGTCGTTCCGCTGGGTCCTCCCGAGACCCTCTCGCGCAGGGGAGGCGACGTCCATCCCGCGGGCAATCCGCATTACAACCTGGACCCGGTCCTGGGGAAGCTCATCGCGCGGAACATCGCGGAAGGCCTGTCGAAGGCCCACGACGAGCACCGCTCCTTCTTCATGAAGAACCTGCAGGCCTACACCGCGGAGCTTGACCGGCGCATAGCCGGGTGGCAAAAGGCGGCCCGGAGTCTCGACGGCGTCCAGTTCGTCAGCTACCACGACAATTGGGCGTACTTCGCCAAACGTTACGGCATGCGGCAGTTCGGCACCCTGGAGTTGGCGGCCGGCATCGGACCGACGCCGGCGCACATCGTCCAGCTCGTGGAGCGGATGAAGGCCGCGCGCGTTCCGCTGGTGGTGTACGGCACCTATCCGAGCCGGTTGCCGCAGCGCGTTGCCCGCGAGGTCGGCGCCGCGGTGGTGCCCGCTCCGTTGTACGTGGGCGGGCGGCCCGGCGTGGACACCTACGTGAAGTTGATCGACTACCTCGTCACCCACGTTTCCAAGGCGGTCGCCCGGTGACCGCAAGCGCCTTGCCGGAGCGTCTCCTCCTTGCGCTCCGGCACGCGTGCCTGGGGTACGGCGCCGAGATGGTGCTCGACGACGTCCATCTGGACGTCGATGCCGGCGAATTCGTCGGACTGGCGGGCCCCAACGGGTCCGGCAAGACCACCCTCCTCCGGTCCATGCTGGGCCTGCTCCCGCTGCAAGGCGGCAGCGTGGAACGCCATCTGCCGCGGGCCCGTCTCGGCTACGTACCCCAGCACGCCTCCCTGGACGCCTACTTCCCGCTGAACGTGTGGGAGGTGGCGGCCATGGGCGCCTACGGCCGGCTGCGTCCCTGGCGGCTGTTCCCGCCAAGCGAGAGGCAGCGGGTCGACAGGGCCTTGGTACGGGTGGGCCTGGTTCACCTCCGGCGAGCCGTCTTTTTCCATCTCTCGGGCGGGCAACGCCAGCGGGCGCTCATCGCCCGCGCCCTGTCCGCGGATCCGGCATTGCTGTTGCTGGACGAGCCGTTTGCCGGCGTGGACCGGGATGCCCGCGAGGACATCGCGCGGCAGCTCGAAGGGATCAACCGGCGCTCGCGTCTGGCCATCGTCATCTGCAGCCATGACGGTGATCTCCTCGCGCGGTTCTGTGATCGGGTGATACGGGTCTCGGACGGACACGTGCACGGGGGCATTCGCGAATCCGTGTAAGGTTCGGTCGAAGTGGCGCAGGCATTCGCCGAGATCCTGGACCCTTCCTTCCTCCTCTTCCCGGCGGTCTTGGGAAGCATCGTGCTGGGGCTGGTGTGTCCGGTGGTGGGGGGCTTCCTGGTGCTCAGGCGCAGCGTGCTGCTGGGTCTGACCCTGCCTCAGTTCGCGGCCGCGGGCGCGGCGTTCGCGTTGTTCGCGCACGAAGTCGGTCTCGTGCCGCATCCGGGCCACACGTCGGGCGACGCGCACCAGATCGAGCGCACGCTGGCCTACGGCGGTTCGCTGCTGTTCACCTTCGCGGGCATGACGCTCCTGGCGCTGACGGATCGCGGCGGCGGCGGGCGCTCGGAGACGCGGCTGGCCGTGGCCTATGCCCTGGCCGGGTCGCTCATGATTCTCTTCGTGGCGGTCCATCCCTTCGGCGACGCGGCCATCCTGGGCCTGGTCAAGGGAGAGGCGGTGGTGCTGTCCTGGCGAGAGTTTGCCGCCCTGAGCACGGTCTACGCGGCGGTGACGGCGTGCCTTGTCGTCTTCCGGCGCGAGTTGCTGATGGCGTCGTTCGACCGCGACCTCACCTTCCTCCTCAAGGGCGGCACCTTCACCTGGGACCTTCTCTTCCACCTGCTCGCCGGAGTCACCATCGCGCTGGGGGTCATGATGGCCGGCCCGCTGCTCACCTTCGGCCTGCTGGTGCTCCCGCCCATCGCCGCGCGGCCGCTGGTGTCGCGCATGGCGCCCTATTTCATCGTGTCGTCGCTGGCCGGGGCCGGCATCGGCTTGACGGGCTTCGCCGTCGCCTACCGCTTCGACGTGCCGTTGGGTCCCGCCATCCTGACGTTGGGCTGCGCCCTGGTGCTGGCCGCCCACGCCCTGGCTGGTGTCCTGTCTCACAAATAGCGTGATGAAGCTGCGAAGGCATTATTGCCTTCGGCAAGGCGCGATGACTCGTAGGGGCGACCCGCGGTCGCCCCCGTGGCTCACCCCGCGGCGATACGCAACACCTCCTCGGTGCAGGAGGCCAGCAGCCGGTCGTGGGCGTGGTCGAGGGCGAAGACGCGGAACTTGACGATCTTGGAGGGGATGTAGGCGAACAGCTCCGCCATGGTTTCCTTGGTGATGGTGCCGGTGGAGGGGTCGTAGGTGTGGATCTGTTTCTTGCCCATGGCCATGGGGTTCTCGGGGCGCGAGTCCTGGCTGGCCATGTCCACGCGGAAGACCAGGTCGCGCTTGTCGGCCGGCAACGCGCCGCGCACGCGCGCTTCCCAGTCGCGCACCCCGATGGCGTCGAGTCCGGCGTCGAGCTCGGTCCCCGCGAGGCTCCGCTCGTAGGCCAGCCGCCACTTGAGGTCACGGTCGAGAATGCGCCCCCACTCGCGCCCCAGCGGCGAGCCGAGGCGGCGCCAGTGGGACACCTCCTGCAAGAGCGACCAGTCCGTCAGGTGCAGGTAGCGGTCCATGTGCTCCAGGGGATTGCCCGGCGCGATGCACGCCATGGTCTCCGGGAACAGCTCCTGCAGGTGCGCGTCGATGGCCCGGGTGGTGCGGTGGAAGTAGACGTTCTCGTAGAGGTACTTGCGCGCGTTCAGGAACATGGTGAGGGCGCCCTCGCCGGAGCGGTGCAGCGTGAGCCCCTTGGGGGAAATGAACGTGTAGTACATCAGCCGTTCGCGGTCGATGGGGCCGATGGCCACGCCGCACATGTACGAGTCCCGCGACACGTAGTCGAGGTTGTCGAAGGTCAGGATGCCGTTGGTCAGCGGTTGCAGGAAGCGCACCCAGCGCGGGCGCGCGGGGTCGTCGTCGGAGTCCTTCTTGATGGGGAAGGCGATCTCGTCGGGGTCCAGCTCTTCGCCCGCGGCAAAGGGCCCCGAGGGGCTACGGCGGATGCCGCGGATCAGGTCGCCCAGGTGCTCGCGGATGATGACCTGGGAGATGTCCTCGTGGATCAGTCCGTGCTCGCGGAGGAAGTGGTTGTCGAAGAAGTGGCAGAACGGGCCGTGGCCGACGTCGTGCAGCAGCCCGATGACGCGCATGTACTCTTCCACGTAGTTGGCGGAAGGACACGCGTCGCCCAGCACCTTGTGCAAGGACGGGTACAGGCCGCGGGCGAAGGCCCCGGCCAGGTGCATGGCCCCGAGGCAGTGCTGGAAACGGGAGTGCTCCGCCGAGGGGTAGACCCAGCGGGCGCTCTGAAGCTGGAAAATGTAGCGCAGGCGCTGGAACCAGGGAGAGTCGATCAGGTCCTTTTCCGCGACCTCGCCCGGTCTCTCGGGCACCGTGAAGGGGATGTAGCGGTGGATCGGGTCGGCGATGAGCGAACAGCCGTGGTACTCAGCGCGCATGAACAGCCCCGGTTTCTTCGCGGGTCCGCTGAAGCTTCACGGTATCGGATTCACGACGCATGAGCGGCCCGTTTGTCCCTCACAGCTCGAAGCCCACCTGGGCGGTCCACTGCTCGCCCATCTTCCCCAGGTGGCTTAAACGTTCGTCCACCGAGCCGATGGCTTCGCGCTCTTCGTGGCGGTCGGGATCGAACTTCTCTCCCCGGGCCTCCGCGCGCACGAAGAACTCACCGGCCTCGTGAATGGCGAACTCCTTCAGAACGTAGCCGCTCGCTTGGTACACGTAGAGCAGCTCGCGAATCCAGTTTACCATGAGGTCGTCGTGGTCCACGCCTTCCGCCTCCACGGTGACGCTCTCCAGCGCCTCCACGGCGTCGAGGTCCACGAGCAGATCGAAGAGCGCGAACCCCGCGTCCGCCAGCACCCGCGGCACGGAATCGCCCGTGAGCCGGACGGTCAGCTCCGACGAGCGCCGCAAGACCCGGTACTTCTTTTCTTCATCGGCCATTTTCGTGATCCTTGGGCAGTGGTTCCCGCCAGAGCCCGATCGGTCCTTCCCGCAGTCCGTTCGTCATCGGTTGTCCGTCTGCGTACCACTCTTCGCGCGCCGTGTCAGTCCCTGTTGATCAGCGACGCGGCGTAGCCGGCGCCGAAGCCGTTGTCGATGTTCACCACCGTGACCCCGGCGGCGCACGAGTTGAGCATGGCCAGCAGCGCGGACAGGCCGTGGAAGCTCGCGCCGTAGCCGACGCTGGTGGGTACGGCGATGACCGGCCGGCGCACCAGGCCGGCCACGACGCTGGGCAGCGCGCCTTCCATGCCCGCCACGACGATCAGCAGCGCCGCCTCGGTGAGTTGCCGGTGATGACCCAGCAGCCGGTGCAGGCCGGCCACGCCCACGTCATAGACCCGCTCCACCCGGTTGCCCATGATCTCGCTGGTGACCGCGGCCTCCTCCGCCACGGGGATGTCGGAGGTGCCCGCGCACACCACCGCGATGGTGCCCTTGCCCTTGAGCGGGGCGTCCTTGGCGCGCCACGTGGCGGCGCGTGCCTCGCGATGGAAGCGGAAACCCCGGAGCCGCGGCTTCAGCGCGTCCATCTTCTCCCCGGACAGGCGCGTGATGAGCACGTTCACCGAGCGCTTGCGGATCGCCCGGGCAATGGCGGCGATGTCCGCCACCTCCTTGCCCTCGCCCAGGATGACCTCCGGGAACCCCTGCCGCAAGGCCCGGTGATGGTCCACCTTGGCGAACCCCAGGTCCTCGAAGGGAAGGTGCCGCAACCGCTCCAGCGCGGCGTCCACCGCCACCTCCCCGCGCCGGACCCCGTTCAGCAGTTCTGTGAGTTGCTCTTCGTCCATGATCACCCGAATACCGTCATTCCCACGCCACTCCCGCATGTCCACCTGGTCCGGCTACATCACGCCGCCCCCCCAGTTCGTCGTGCCGGCCCTCCATGCGTCACCCCGGCCCTCCATGCGTCACCCGGCCTCCATGCGTCACCCCGGCCCTCCAATTCGTCATTCCCGCCCTTCAATTCGTCATTCCCGCCCTTCAATTCGTCATTCCCGCCCTTCAATTCGTCATTCCCGCGAAAGCGGGAATCCAGGCGGGGCGGGGCGGGGCAACACGCCTGTTGCGCCCCTCCCTTCCCCTGGATTCCCGCTTTCGCGGGAATGACGAATTGAGGGCCGGTATGACGCATCAAGGGGCCGGTATGACGCATCAAGGGGCCGGTATGACGCATCAAGGGGCCGGTATGACGCATCAAGAGGCCGGGGTGACGCATCAAGGGGCCGGGGTGACGCATCAAGAGGCCGGTATGACGCATCAAGAGGCCGTGGTGACGCATCAAGAGGCCGTGGTGACGCATCAAGAGGCCGTGGTGACGCATCGAGTGCCGTGGTGACGCATCGAGGTGCCGTGGTGACGAACCTTGGGGGTCGGCATGACACGAGGGGCCGGTGGTGGATCTGAAATGGTCGTAGCCGCCGGCCTCCAGGGGCACGCTGTCGCCGCGCTCGTCCACCAGCGTGACGCCGCGCTTCCGGGGCACGCACTCGCCGATGCGGGTGATGGGGACGCCGGTGCGGCGGGCGATGCGCGCCACGTCCTTGCCGGCGTCCTTCGCGGCGGTGAACAGCAGCTCGTAGTCTTCGCCGCCGGCGAGGGCGCACTGGAGGTCGCCGGGGCCGGCCACCCGCGTGAAGGCGGGCGACAGGGGCACTCGCGCCGGGTGCACCACGGCGCCGGTGCGGCTGGCCTGGCAGATGTGGCCCAGGTCCTGGGCGAGGCCGTCGCTCACGTCCATCATGGCGTGGGCCAGGCCCTCCCGGGCCAGCAGCATGCCGGTCTTCACGCGCGCCGTGGGGTGGTGGTGCCGCCCCACCAGGTAGTTCCGGTCGCCCGCGGACACCCCGGGCCGCGGGTGCGAAAGCAGCGCCAGCCCCAGCGCCGAATCCCCCAGGGTGCCGGTGACGTAGATGTCGTCTCCCACCCGGGCGCCGGCGCGCGTGACCGCCCCGTGCGGCGCCTCGCCGGCGAGGAACACGTCGATGGTGAGCCGGTCGGCGGCGCAGGTGTCGCCCCCCACCAGCGCGATGCGCTGCTCGGCCGCCAGTGCCTGGACGCCGTCGACGAGGGCCGCGGCTTGCCGCGTGTCGATGTCCGGAAGAGCCAGGGAGAGGAGGAAGAACGCCGGACGCCCGCCCATGGCGGCGATGTCGCTCAGGCTGGCGGTGAGGGCCTTGTGTCCGAGGTCCTGCATCGAGATCCACTCGCGGTTGAAGTGGATGCCTTCGATGAGCAGATCCGAGGTGAACAACAGCGAGTCGCCGGCGGTGGACACCCAGGCGGCATCGTCGCCGATGCCGAGCCGTACCCCGCGCCGGCGCGGGGTGTTCCGTTGGATCAGGTCGATGAGCCCGAATTCTCCCAGGTCGCGGAGTCTCATGGGCGTCGAAGGGTTTTCCTGGCGGGGGAGCGGGCCGGAAGATCGTCAAGCCGACCCTCCCGACAGGTCATGGAATCGAGGCGGGCCACTATGCGTTCGCCGGCACCGTCCTGTCCCGTCCGCTCTTGGGGCGGCTCCGCCGCGCCGTTTTCTTGGCCTTCGCGCTGGTTCCGGATCCGGGTTCCTTGACGGGTGTGCCGCCAAGCTTGTCGTCGAAGGCCGCCGCCAGCACGTCGCTCATGTTCCGCGCCAGGATGAAGTTGAGCTTGTTGCGCAGCGGGCGCGGGATCTCTTCCAGGTCCTTCTGGTTCTGAAAGGGGATGGCGACGGTCTGGACGCCGGAGCGGAAGGCCGCCAGGCACTTCTCCTTGAGGCCGCCCACGGGCAGCACGCGCCCGCGGAGCGTGATCTCCCCGGTCATGGCGACGTTGCGGCTCACCGGCCGCTGGGTCAGCGCCGAGATGAGGGCGGTGCCCATGGTGATGCCCGCGGAGGGCCCGTCCTTGGGGATGGAGCCCGAGGGCACGTGGATGTGGATGTCCTGCTTCTGGTAGAAGTTCTCCTCCAGCCCGAGGTTCTTGGCCTGGGCGCGGGCGTAGCTCACCGCGGCCTGGGCCGATTCCCGCATGACCTCGCCCAACTGGCCGGTGAGGGTCAGGTTGCCGCGGCCCTTGGAGAGCGACGCCTCCACGTGCAGCAGTTCGCCCCCGGCGCTGGTCCAGGCCAGCCCCGTGGCCACCCCGATCTCGTTGTGCTCCTGGGTCTCGCTGAGGAAGCGGGGCGGACCGAGGAACTGGTGCAGGTTGCGCCGGGTGACGCGCGTGCGCGCGGTGCGGCCGTCGGCCACCTTGCGCGCGACCTTGCGGCCGATGGCCGCGATCTCCCGCTCAAGGTTCCGCAGGCCGGCCTCCCGCGTGTACTGCTCGATGATGCGCAGCACCGCGTCCGGCGAGATGTCCAGCAGGTCGCCGGAGATTCCCGCCTCCTGGCGTTGCCGCGGGATCAGGAAGCGGCGCGCGATCTCCAGCTTCTCCTCGTTGGTGTAGCCCGAGAGGTGGATGACCTCCATGCGGTCCCGCAGCGCCGGCGGCACGGTGTCGAGCAGGTTGGCGGTGCAGATGAACAGCACGCTCGAGAGGTCGAAGGGCACGTTCAGGTAGTGGTCGCTGAAGGCGTGGTTCTGCTCGGGGTCGAGCACTTCCAGGAGCGCCGCCGAAGGATCGCCGCGGAAGTCGTTGCCGATCTTGTCCAGCTCGTCGAGCATGAACACCGGGTTGTTGGAGCCCGCCTGCTTCATGCCCTGGATGATGCGGCCGGGAAGGGCGCCCACGTACGTCCTGCGGTGGCCGCGGATCTCCGCCTCGTCGCGCACTCCGCCCAGGGAGATGCGCACGAAGTTCCGCCCGAGGGCACGCGCGATGGACTTCCCCAGGGAGGTCTTGCCCACTCCCGGCGGTCCGACGAAGCACAGGATGGGTCCGCGGATCTTCTTCCGCAGCTTGTTCACCGCGAGGTACTCGAGGAACCGCTCCTTGATCTTCTCCAGGTTGAAGTGGTCTTCGTCGAGGACCTGCTTGGCTTTCCGCAGGTCGAGGTTGTCCTTGGTGCGCACGCTCCAGGGAAGCTCCGCCATCCAGTCCAGGTAGGTTCGAACCAGGGAGGACTCGGACGACTCCGGGTGCATCTGCTCCAGCCGCTTGAGCTGCTTTTCGGCCTCCTTCTTGACCTCCGGCGGCATGCCGGCCTTGTCGATCTGGCCCTTGAGCTCGTTCATCTCCTCGGTCTTGTCGTCGCCCTCGCCGAGTTCCTGGTGAATCTGCCGGAGCTGTTCCCGCAGGAAGTACTCCCGCTGGGTCTTGCTCATCTCGTCCTTGGCCTGGTTCTGGATGCGCGCCTGCATGGTGGCCAGCTCGAGTTCGCGGGTGAGCAGGTCGTTGACCTTCCGCAGCCGCTCCACCGGCTCGTAGATCTCCAGGATGGCCTGGCTCTCCTCGATCTGGAGGCGCAGGTTGGAAGCCACCAGGTCGGCCAGCACGCCGGGGTCCACGACGTTGTCGGTGACCATGACGATCTCCGGCGGCAGGCTCTTGAGGTTGAGGATCTGCTCGATCTTGTCCTTGACGTTGCGCATCAGCGCCTCGACCTCGATGGAGACCTCGACCACCTGAGGCTCGAGGACCTTCTCGATGCGCGTCTCGAAGTAGGGTTCTTCCCGGACGAATTCCTTGAGGATGCCCTTGGTCATCCCCTGCACCAGGATCTTCACCCGGCCGTCGTCGAGCTTGAGCATGCGCAGGATGGTCGCCACCGTTCCCACGCGGTACATGTCGTCGGTTGCGGGATCATCGTCGGTGGCGTCCTTCTGCACCACGAGGAAGATGTGCCGGTCGCGTTCCAGCGCCTCGTTCACCGCGTTGATGGACATCTCCCGGCCGATGAACAGGGGTATCATCATGTAGGGATAGATGACGATGTCCCGGATGGGCAGGAGCGGGATGACGTCGGGGATCTCGCTCAGGGGACGGTCGTCCACGAGCGCGGCGGTATCCTTGTCGGATTCTTCCATCAATGATCCTCAGTCGAACAGTTCCTTTACCTTCTCGAAGAACCCTTTTGCAATAGGCTGGCCGTCGTCGCCGCCTTCTTCGGAGAACTCCTGCAAGAGCTTCTTCTGGCGTCCGCTCAGGCGCGTCGGCGTCTCCACCACCACGCGCACGTGCTCGTCCCCCCGGCGGCTTCCGTGCACGTCCTTGATGCCCTTGCCCTTGAGCCGGAACACTGCGTTGGACTGGGTCCCCGCGGGGATCTTCATCTTGACCTTGCCCTCCAGCGTGGGCACTTCGACCTCCGCGCCGAGGGCGGCGTGGACGAAGCTGATGGGCATGTCGCAGATGACGTCCTGTCCGTCGCGCATGAAGATCGGGTGCTCCTGCACCAGGATGACCACGTACAGGTCTCCCGGCGGGCCGCCGCGCATGCCGCCCTCGCCCTCGCCCCGCAGCTTGAGGCGCGACCCGGTGTCGACGCCGGCCGGGATCTTGACGTTGATGGTATGGAACTTGCGGATCAGGCCCAAGCCGCCGCACGAGGCGCACGGGTGGGCGATCACCCGGCCCTGGCCGGCGCACTGGCTGCAGGTGCGCGACACCGTGAAGAACCCCTGCTGGAACGCCATCTGCCCCGAGCCCTTGCAGGCCGGGCAGGTCTGCGGCGAGGTGCCCTTCTCGGCGCCGCTGCCCTCGCACTCGTCGCACGGCCCGTGGCGCGGAATCTTGATCTTCTTCTCGGTGCCGAAGGCGGCCTGTTCGAAGGTGATCTCGAGGTTGTAGCGCAGGTCGTCGCCGCGCTGCGCGCGGCTCCGGGTCCGGCCCCGCGGCGACCCGCCGAAGAAGTCCCCGAAGATGTCGCCGAAGATGTCCTCGAACCCGCCGGTGAAGTCGAAGCCCCCGGCGAACGGGCCGGCGTCGCCGAACGCGGCGTGGCCGAACTGGTCGTACTTGGACCGCTTCTCGGAATCGGACAGCACCTGGTAGGCTTCGGACAGCTCCTTGAACTTCTCCTCCGCCTCCTTGTCGCCCGGGTTCTTGTCAGGATGGTACTGCAGCGCCAGCTTGCGGTACGCCTTCTTGATCTCGTCCTCGCCGGCGTTGCGGCTCAGGCCGAGGATTTCATAGTAGTCCTTCTTGTCCAATACCGAGTCCTTTTCGGCCACGGTCCGAATACGTCATTCCCGCAACGAGTCATTCCCGCGAAAGCGGGAATCCAGGGGTGGGGGGTGTGGCGGCCTCATTGCCCGGCCCCACCCCGCCTGGATTCCCGCTTTCGCGGGAATGACGGAAAGGGATGTCGGTGCCAATTCCACTACAGGCGGGGTTTTGACACGGCCTGTTCCGCGGGAACCCTACTCCTTTACCTCCTCGAAGTCGGCGTCGACCACGTTGTCGTCGGGCTTGCCGTCGCCGTCTCCGGCGCCCGGAGGCGGCGTCTGCTGCCCCGGGTCCTGTTGCGCCTGCTGCTGCGAGGCCTTGGCGTACATGGCCTCCGCCAGCTTGTGCGAGGCCTGGTTCAACTCCTCCGCCGCCGCCCGCATGGCCGCCGCGTCGTCCCCCTCCAGCGCCTTCTTCGCCTTCTCCAGGGCCGCCTCGATACCGGACTTGACCTCGGCGTCGAGGTCGTCGCCGTACTCCTGCAGGGACTTCTCGGTGGAATAGACCAGCGAATCGAGCTGGTTGCGCGCCTCCGCCGCTTCCTTGCGGTTCTTGTCCTCCTCGGCGTGGACCTCGGCGTCCTTCACCATGTTGCGGATCTCGTCCTCGCTGAGGCCGCTGGACGCGGTGATCTTGATGGACTGCTCCTTGCCCGTCCCCAGGTCCTTGGCCCCCACGTGCACGATGCCGTTGGCGTCGATGTCGAAGGTGACGTCGATCTGCGGCAGGCCGCGCGGAGCGGGCGGAATGCCCTCCAGGTTGAACTGGCCGAGGAGCTTGTTGTCCCGCGCCATCTCGCGCTCGCCCTGGTGCACGCTGATGGTCACGGAGGGCTGGTTGTCCGCGGCCGTCGAGAACACCTGGTTCTTCTTGGTCGGGATGGTGGTGTTGCGCTCGATCAGCTTGGTGAAGACGCCTCCCAAGGTCTCGATGCCCAAGGACAGCGGCGTCACGTCGAGCAGCAGCACGTCCTTCACGTCGCCCGTGAGCACGCCCCCCTGGATGGCGGCGCCGATGGCCACCACCTCGTCCGGGTTCACGCCCTTGTGAGGCTCCTTGCCGAAAATCTTCTTCACCCGTTCCTGCACCGCGGGCATGCGCGTCATGCCGCCCACGAGGATGACCTCCTTGATCTCGCCGGCGGTGAAGCCGGCGTCCCGCAGCGCCTGCCGGCACGGTCCCTCGGTGCGGTCGATGAGGTCGGCGCACAGGGCCTCGAGCTTCGAGCGCGACAGCTTGATGCTCATGTGCTTCGGGCCGCTCTGGTCCGCCGTGATGAACGGCAGGTTGATGTCGGTCTCCACCGAGGTGGACAGCTCGCACTTGGCCTTCTCCGCCGCCTCCTTGAGGCGCTGCAACGCCATCTGGTCGCCGCGCAGGTCGATGCCCTGGTCCTTCTTGAACTCGTCGGCCAGGTAGTCGATGACGCGCTGGTCGAAGTCCTCGCCGCCCAGGAAGGTGTCGCCGTTGGTGGCCTTCACCTCGAAGACGCCGTCGCCCAGCTCCAGGATGGAGATGTCGAAGGTGCCGCCGCCCAGGTCGAACACCGCGATCTTCTCGTCCGTCTTCTTGTCCAGCCCGTAGGCCAGCGACGCCGCGGTGGGCTCGTTGATGATGCGCTTCACGTCGAGCCCGGCGATGCGCCCGGCGTCCTTGGTGGCCTGCCGCTGGCTGTCGCTGAAGTACGCGGGCACGGTGATGACCGCTTCGGTGACGGGTTCGCCCAGGTAGTCCTCGGCGGTCTGCTTCATCTTCTGCAGGATGAAGGCCGAGATCTCCGGCGGGCTGTAGCTCTTGCCGCGGCTCGTCACCCAAGCGTCGCCCTTGTCGGAACGGGTGAGCTTGTAGGGCAGCACGGCGGCCGCCTTCTGCACCATGGGATCGTCGAACACGCGCCCGATGAGGCGCTTCACCGCGAAAACCGTATTCTCGGGGTTGGTGATGGCCTGGCGCCGGGCGATCTGCCCCAGCAGCCGCTCGCCGCTTTCCGAAAACGCCACCACCGAAGGGGTCGTGCGGCTCCCCTCCGCGTTGGTCAGCACCTCGGGCTCGGTGCCTTCCATGATCGCCACGCACGAATTGGTCGTGCCGAGATCGATGCCTATGACCTTTGCCATTTCCAGGTCTCCTTGTTCATTCAATGCCTTACGCCGTGGAATCTAATCATCGGCCGGGTCGTTTTCAACCGTGTTTCCGGCCTCGGAAGCAGGTGTTCTGGCGACGCTCACCAGCGACGGCCGCAGCAGCCGGTCGCCCATGTAGTAGCCCCGGTGCACCTCGTCCACCACCGTGTTGGCGTCGTGTTCGGCGGTCTCCACCTGGGCGAACGCCTCGTGCTTTTCCGGGTCGAAGGGCTCGCCCTTGGCCGTGACCTGGGTGACGCCGTGCTTCTGGAGCGCTTCGAGGCACGTCCTGAGCACCAGCTCGATGCCGTCCAGCAGCGACTGCCCGTTGCCGCCGGCGCGGCCGTGCTCCACCGCCCGCTCGAGGTCGTCGATGACCGGCAGGAGGTCCCGCACCAGCGACTCGTTGGCGTAGCGAACGGCGTCCTGCTTCTCCCGCGCCACCCGCTTCCTGTAGTTCTCCGTCTCCGCCGCCTGCCGCAGGAACTGGTCCTCCAGCCGCCGAGCCTCTTCCCTGGCCGCCGCCAGCTCTCCGGCCAGGCGCTCCACCTCGGAATGTTCGGGTGCCTCGTCGGGAGCCGCCGGGTCCTGCGGTTCGGTCTCGGCCGTCACGTCGGCATCCGGCTGGTCTACGGTTGCCCCCTCTGCCACGGCCGCGTCGGTTTCGTCTCTTTTCTCTTCCGCCATGATTCCTGATTCCGTAGCGTCACCCCCACGCCACCTTTCCGTCCCCCCACGCCACCCTTTCGTCATCCCCGTGCCCTTTTACTCGTCATCCCCGCCCCTTCTACTCGTCATCCCCGCCCCTTCTACTCGTCATTCCCGCCCCTTCTACTCGTCATTCCCGCCCCTTCTACTCGTCATTCCCGCCCCTTCTACTCGTCATTCCCGCCCCTTCTACTCGTCA
>JAJEAI010000118.1 GCA_022824205.1 Candidatus Binatia bacterium | reverse complement strand
CTTTGTCCATAAGGGAGTAGCGCGCAGTTCGCAGAAACGCTTTAAGGAGGCGGTGGAATTGGAGATCACCCTGATCGAGCACCTTCGTCAAGCGGCGCCTGACATGAGCCGAGGAGATATGTCCATCCTGCATTTGCGGGTCGCCGTGCAAACCCTGCGAGATGCGGGGGTGACCGATCCGCTGCCGGAAAAGCTCTGCCGCATTCTCCGTAGCATCGCCCATGACGGCCGTGGCGAGGGGAGTGGCGCCGGCAGCTTAGAGGTGCGACTGCAGGATGCGGAAACAGTCCGGGTGACGCTACAGCGCGAATGGTCGGATTTGGAGGAAATCGCGGCGCGGCGACGCGACGGGGCGAAGCTCCTACTGGATCACTTGCTCGACTGTCTGCCGCCCCAGACACGGGGTACGGACCTGCTGGCCGAAACCACCCAAGGCAAGCTCTTGGACGCGCTCACGTCAGACATCATTCTGAAGAGCAGCGTCCGGAATCCGGAGAAATTGCTGAACCACGCCCTCCTTTGGTTACACGATCAGGAGGCCATTCGCCTCCACAAAGGGCTGGCGGTATTCCGCCCGGCCATGACCATCCGTCTGGTGCAGGAGACGCCAAGACGCGGTTTCGACGCCGAGGACTTCGAGCCGCTCAAGCTCCACTACCAAGAACAGGTGAGGCAAATCCACGTGATGGTGGAATTTGCCCGGCGAGGTCTCGATGCCATGGCCGACGCTCTGCGTTTGGCCATGGACTACTTCAGCCTGAGTGAAGAGCATTTCCTTCGACGCTGGCTGCCGGATCGGGAAACGGAGATCGCGCGACAGACCACTCCCGAATCATGGTGGGCTATCGTCGAGAGCCTGAAGAATTCTTCCCAACGGCGTATCGTCGCGGATGATCGGGAACAGACGAACGTACTAGTGCTCGCCGGTCCCGGCTCCGGCAAAACCCGGGTACTGGTGCATCGTATCGCCTACTTGGTGCGTGCAAGACGCGAAAACCCACGCGGCATTCTGGCCTTGGCCTACAACCGGCACGCGGCGGTTGAGATCCGGCGCCGCCTCGGGGACTTGATCGGTAACGACGCTCGCGGGGTAACCGTGCTCACCTGTCATGCGCTGGCCATGCGGCTGGCTGGCGTCAGTTTTCAAGAACGAGAAAGGCGGCCGCTTGACGAAGAGGTATTCCGGGAGGTGTTACGCCAAGCAGTTGCGCTGTTGCGCGGCGAGGGGCTGGAACCGGAGGAAGCCGACGAGCAACGTGAGCGGCTCCTCGCGGGCTTTCGCTGGATCCTGATGGACGAGTACCAGGATATCAATACGGATCAGTACGAGTTGATCTCGGCCTTGGCCGGACGCACCCTGAATGATGAGGATCGCAAGCTTACACTCTTCGCAGTAGGCGATGACGACCAGAATATCTACGCTTTCAATGGTGCGTCGGTGGAGTTCATCCATCGTTTCGAAGCGGACTATGGACCGAGGCCTGCCTATCTGACCGACAACTACCGTTCCACCGGACACATTATTTCAGCAGCCAACGCATTGATCGAACCAGCGCAGCAACGGATGAAGACCGAGCATCCCATCCACATCAACAAGACACGCGAGAGAGATGCGCCCGGTGGCGCTTGGCAGGAGCTGGATCCGGTTGCTCAAGGCCACGTGCAGATTCTACCGGCGCAGCGGTCGCCGACCTCACAAGCACGGGTTGCGATGATGGAGTTGCAGCGTCTTGCCACCCTTTCGCCAGACTGGGACTGGTCCATGTGTGCGGTGATCGCTCGCGAATGGAAGTACCTGGAACCAGTGCGTGCATTCTGCGAAGTCCACGGTATCCCGGTACAGATGGCAAATGAAGACATCCCGAGATTCTGGCGCCTTCGTGAAACCCGGGCGCTTGTTGAATGGCTGCGTGGACGCAACACCCCCTTGGTGGACGTCGCAGCTCTCCGCGATTGGGTGGATGCACGGTCACCGGATCCCTGGACCGAACTGCTGCGGGAAGCTGTGGATGAGTACGCATTGGAAACCGGCGGTGCGGAAGTACCGGTGGATCACTTCATCGAATGGCTGGCCGAGTGGGGGCGGGAGATACGGCGCCGCCAGCGCGGGCTACTGCTGTTGACTGCGCACCGCGCCAAGGGGTTGGAGTTCGACCACGTGGCCGTACTCGACGGTGGTTGGGAGCGCACCGGTCCTGACGAAGACCCTGACGCGCCACGACGGCTCTACTACGTCGCCATGACCCGGGCCCGGCACACCCTCTCCCTCGTAAGATTTCCAGGGTCCCACTCGCTCCAGGATACCTTCCGGGACATCCCCGCGGTGCTGCGGCGACAACCTCCCGAACTCCCTCCGGCAACATCGGCACTCGCCCGCCAATATCGGCGGCCCGGTCTGAACAAAATCGACCTGGGTTTCGCGGGACGTCACGGCACCGACCATCCGGTGCATCGCGCCATTGTCGCCCTGTCGCCCGGCGATCCTTTGGAGGCGAGGGAGAACGAACGGGGACGGTGGGAATTGCTGAACCAATCGGGAACGGTGGTTGGGAGGCTTGCCAACAACTTTCGTCCCCCACACGGAACGCGTTGCAGTTCCGCCACTGTCCTCGCCATCGTGGTCTGGAGCCGCGAGACATCGGCGCCGCAGTACAGGGACGCGGCGAGATGCGACACATGGGAGGTGGTGGTGCCGGAACTGGTGTTCGATCTTTAGCCTGAGGAAGAAGCTTTCAATCGCAGGCTGGGTTGGAACTTTCTGGAATTGTGCTTACTGCCGGCGAACTCTGTTGACGCTCGAATGGCTGGATGATTCCGCCGCCGAGCACGCGGTCGGCTTGATAGAGGACCAGCGATTGCCCGGGACTCAGGGCTTGTTGCGGTTCCTGGAATTCAACGGAGAGAGTCCCCGTCACATCCTCTCGGACCCGGCCTGAGACTGCCGGCGAGGCATACCGGTATTTGATGTCTACCTGCTCCATGGCGGGCACGGTGTCGGTCAACCAATTCAGATCATGTACCATGCACGTTCGTCTGGACAGATCTTCCGCGCGTCCCAAGACGACCGCGTTGGTTTCGGGG
>JAJEAI010000124.1 GCA_022824205.1 Candidatus Binatia bacterium | reverse complement strand
TTGAGTATTTGCCCCATTACGGTATGATTGTACGCCATGGACCTGAACCTCCTCCTACGATGGGTTTTGCAATTGCCATCATAGCATGACGGAGCTCTTCAGGTCCTCCTCATTCGTATTTCTTGTGGGACAGCAGTGATGGTTCTCAGAATCCGCGTTCTCCCGTCGCTGGATGTCCAATTTGACTTTGCCCGCTCGGACTTCATCTACAGCCGAGAGCCACTCTTGCTCTCGCAAGATGTTGACGTCGTAGAACATCTCGTTGACGGCCGCCTCGAATTCTGCTGAGGACTCTGACTCCTCAGCCAAGTCGATCAGCACGTTATGGAAGCATTGTCGATATGCCCTGAAGGCATCTGTGGGCTCATCACCGGTCGCCGCGAAACTCCCTGGCTGGACGCCGTAAACCCAGTGCTCATCGTCCTCGATGGCCGCCAGGACGCGCCCGTGCGAGAGCACGTCAGCGATGAAGCCCTTGCCGAAGACGCGATCATGATAAGTGAAAAAGAGTGGCAGTTGTTCATGGGTCCTACCCCGTAAGTTCTTGGGCTCAGGCGCCGACACTACATGTAGATCATTCCAGCTACATGACGGAAGGGTAGATTGGTGGAGGCGGGGGGAATCGAACCCCCGTCCGAAGGCTTTCCGCCAAAAGTGACTACATGCTTAGTCGCCGTTTTGCTCTCATCGTCCAAGCCCCCGGCGACGGGGTCTTGTGCGACCAGCCGGTTTGGATCTCGACCTCATCCCCTCCGGCAGGGGAATCGGTCCATCCCGCTGAATGACGCCTTGTCCGACCCCGCGGGAGAAAGCCGGCAAGACGCTGGCTGTCTAGGCAGCCAGGGCGTAATCTTGTTCGTCTGCAGTTACTTGCAGTCCTGCGTTTTAACGGGGCCGCAGGACCCCGGCATGCCACTTTGACTTCCCACCCCCGTCGAACCCATATCGCCCCCAAAAGATGAGATGTGCCCCGGCGTTCCGTTTCAACGGCTCTTCATGGACCGTTCCATTTCCCGCCGGACCATCCGCTCCTTGACCGTGGCGCGCTTGTCGTAGAGCTTCTTGCCCCGGGCCAGACCCAGCTCCACTTTCGCGCGCCCTTCCCTGAAGTATAGCTTCAACGGGATCAAGGTCAAGCCGCGCTCCTTCACCTTGCCCATGAGCCGCGAGATCTCGCGCTTGTGCAGCAGCAGCTTCCGCGGCCGGGTGGGTTCGTGGTTGAACATGTTGGCCGCCGGGTACGGGCTGATGTGGGAGTTGACAAGGACCACCTCGCCCTTGTCCACGCGGGCGTAACTGTCGGCCAGGTTGGCGCGTCCGTCGCGCAGCGACTTGACCTCGCTGCCCAGCAGCACCATGCCGGCCTCGAAGGACTCCTCGATGGAGTACTCCCGGCGCGCGCGCCGGTTGACGGTGACGGTCTTCTCGTTTGTTTCCTTGGCATTGGCCATGGGACGGTTCGTATCCTTCCCGCGGTGTGTCGGGCAACCGATGCAGCCTGCATCGCGTTACGGCTGACCGACTCCCAATATCCGGTTGTCGATGAGCCGAGCCTTGCCCACCCAGGCGCACAGGGCCAGCAGCGTCGGTCCGCGGATCTCGGACACCGGCTCGAGGTCGTCGGGATCGCACAGGTCGGCGTACTCGATCCGCGCCAGGGGCTGGCGGCGGATCTCCGCCACCACGGCGTCACGGACGTTCGCGGCGCGGGTCTCGCCGCCGCGCACCAGGGTCTGGGCCTTGCTCAGCGCCCGCTCCAGGCACGCGGCCGCCGCCCGCTCGGCCGCTCCCAGGTAGCGGTTGCGCGAACTCATGGCGACGCCGTCGGGCTCGCGCACGGTGGGACACGCCACGATCTCGACGTCCAGGTTGAGGTCCAGGAGCATGCGCCGGATGACCTGGACCTGCTGGTAGTCCTTAAGCCCGAACAGGGCGACGTGCGGGCGCACGATGTTGAAGAGCTTCAGCACCACCGTGGCCACGCCGCGGAAGTGTCCCGGCCGGTGGGCGCCGCAGAGCGGGCGGCTCACCTCCTCCACGTCCACGTAGGTCTGGTAGCCCCGCGGGTACATGTCCGCGGCCGTGGGGTTGAAGAGCAGGTCCACGCCTTCCGCCGCAAGCAGGCGCACGTCGCGCTCCAGGTCCCTGGGATAGCTGTCGAAGTCTTCCGAGGGGGCGAACTGGGTCGGATTGGCGAAAATGGAGGCCACGAGGCAGTCGCCGTGCTGCCGTCCCGCGCGTACGAGGCTCAGATGGCCGTCGTGCAGGAACCCCATGGTGGGCACCATGACGATGCGCTTCCCCGAGCGCCGGACGCGGTCGCTCCACGCCCGCATCTCGGGTATCTCCTGGATGGCGGGCAGCGCCGGCATCAGTGGAACGCGTGCTCCTCCGCCGGAAAGGCCGCCGTCCGCACTTCGTCCATGTAGCTTCGCACCGCGCCGCCGATGGTCTCTTTGAGGTCCGCGTAGCGCTTGACGAACTTGGGGGTGAAGTCGTCGAAGAGGCCGAGCATGTCGTGGACCACGAGGATCTGCCCGTCGCAGTGCATCCCCGCGCCGATGCCGATGGTGGGGATGTTCAGGCGCTGGGTGATCTCCCTGGCGAGTTGAACCGGAATGCCCTCCAGCACCACGGCGAACGCGCCGGCTTCCTCCACCGCCATGGCGTCGTCGAGAATGGCGCGGGCGTCGGCCTCGCCCCGCCCCTGGATGCGGTATCCGCCGAACTGGTGCACGGACTGGGGAGTGAGCCCCACGTGCCCCATGACCGGCACGCCCATCTTCACCAGCGCCTCGATGGCGGGCGCCTGGGTGACGCCGCCTTCGAGCTTGACCGCCTCGGCGCCGCCCTCCTGCACGAGCCGCCCGGCGTTGCGCTTGGCTTCGTCCACGCCCAACTGGAAGGTCATGAACGGCATGTCCGAAACCACCAGGGCGCGCCGGCGTCCGCGGATCACCGCGCGCGTGTGGTAGATGATGTCCTCGACGGTGACGGGCAGCGTGCTCTCGTGCCCCTGAACCACCGAGCCCAGCGAGTCACCCACCAGCAGGAGGTCGATACCGGCTTCGTCCAGGATGCGGGCGAAACAGTAGTCATACGCGGTCAGGCAGACGATCTTCTCGCCACGTTCCTTCATGCCACGGATTTCCGGCGCCGTCATTTTCCGTCCCATTCGTTTACCTCCTCGAAGCGGGCCACGGCCGACAACACGTCACGCACAAAGCCGAAAACAAAAAAGCCCTCCGGACCGATCCGGAAGGCCATCCCGCTACCGTGGAAACGATAGACGCCAGAATGTCTCATCCGTCTCGGTCCGGCGCTTCCGGATCCAAGCGGCGGTGCGCGTCTTCCCGTTGCCCCCTCGTGGAGTCGGCCGGCTGGGCCTGACCGCTCCGGAGCTTGGTGCAACGCATCACACCAACGGAAAGATGGAACGGATAGTAGCGTGAAGGACTGGAAAAGTCCAGCCGGTTGTGATGCGCGTCTACGGCAGCTTGTACGAGCTGTCGTCGATGAGACGGCGGAGATCCTGGCGGAACTCGCCCTGCCACTTGGAAAGGACGACGTCCGCGGGGCAAAGGCCTTGTTGCACGAGGTCGCGCAGGGACTTGAGGTGAATGGTCTCGTCCTCTCCGCGCCGGCTCAGGGCGCGCTGGCGCGCGAGTCCCTCCCAGGCGACGTCCACCATCTCCTTGGCCACGTCACCCAGGGTATAGCGGCGGAAGCGCGCGGCGGGCCCGTCCCTGTGGGAATCGTGGTAGGCGGTCATGCGCTCGTCGAAGGTCCATCCCTTGACGAGGTCCCAGGCGGCGGCCAGGCAATCGGCGTCGTAGCACAGCCCCTTGATGAGCGCCGGCAACGCGGGCATCAGCTCGGGCGCCTGGCTGTCGGCGGAGCGGAATTCCATGTAGTGCTTCAACCGCACCTCGGGAAAAAGCGTTGTGAGGTGAAGCTCCCAGTCGGCCATGGTGGCGTACCGGCCCTCGTGCCCATGCTCCAGGAAGTGGCGGAACGGAATCCCGGTCATGTCGATGTACTGGCCGTCCCGGGAGATGAGGTACATGGGGACGTCGAGGGCGTACTCCACGTAGTGGTGGAACGACGCGCCGGGCGAGAAGCAGAACTCCAGCAGCCCGCACCGGTCCGCGTCCGTGCGTGTCCAGATGTGGCCGCGGTAACTCTTGAAACCGTTGGGCTCGCCGTCGGAGATGGGGGAGTTGGCGAACGCCGCGCCGATCACCGGCGCCAGGCCCATGGTCGCGCGCAGCTTCGCCATGGCGTCCTTCTCGTCGCCGTAGTCGATGTTGGCCTGCACCGTGGCGGTCTGCTTCATCATGCGTTGGCCCAGGGTCCCCACCTTCGACATGTAGGGCCCCATGATGCGGTAGCGCCGCTTGGGCAGCCACTCGATCTCGTCCACCCGGCTGAAGGGCTGGATCCCCAGCCCCAGGAAGGCCACGTCGAATCGCCCGGCCACGTCGATCAACTCGCGGATGTGCTGGGAGAACTCGGCGTTGCTGCAATGGATGTCGTCACACGGTTCGCCGCTGAGCTCGATCTGGCCACCCGGCTCCAGGGTGATGGCGTGATTGCCGCGCTTCAGGCCGATGAGGAAGCCTTCCTCGTGTTGCGGCTCCCAGTCGTAGTCGCTCGCGAGCGCTTCGAGAATGGCCCGGACGCCGCGGCTTCCGGAGTAGGACAACGCCCTGGCCGTGTCGCGCTCGATGCCGACCTTTTCGTATTCCGTGCCCACGCGCCACTGCTCCCGCGGCTTGCCGGCCTCGTGGAAGTGGGCCTCCAACTCGTCCATTTTTTCGATTACGGCCATTGTGGTTTCTCGGGAAGGGATGCGAAGAAACACGCCGCCCTTACGGAGCGCAGGTGTCCCGGAGGTTCTTGTCGTAAGGCGCGGTCACCACCGCCTTCTCGGTAATGATGGCCGAAACCAGCGAATGGTCGGTCACGTCGAAAGCTGGATTCAAGGTGTTCACGCCGTCCGGCGCGATGCGCCGCCCGGCGATGTGGGTCACTTCGTCCTCGGCGCGCTGCTCGATGGGGATCTCGGCGCCGGAGGGACAGGACAGGTCCACGGTCGACGTGGGGCAGGCCACGTAGAACGGAATGCCGTGACGCTGGGCCATCACCGCCACGGTGTAGGTGCCGATCTTGTTGGCGACGTCGCCGTTGGCGGCCACGCGGTCGGCCCCCACCACGACGGCGTCGACGCGGTTCCGCTGCATGACGTAACCCATCATGCTGTCGGTGATCAGGGTGACGGGGATGTCCTCCTTGCGCAACTCCCACGCCGTGAGCCTGGCGCCCTGCAGGAACGGACGGGTCTCGTCCACGAACACCTCGTCGATGGACATTCCGGATTCCTTCATGGCGCGCAATACCCCGAGCGCGGTGCCGTAACCCGCGGTGGCCAGCGCGCCCGCGTTGCAGTGGGTCAGAATACGCCGGGAGTCCTTCAGCAGCGCCGCGCCCAATCCGCCGAGCCTGCGGTTCGCGGCGACGTCCGCGTCGTACATTTCGAGCGCCGCTTCCTCCAGCCGCCGCCGCAACACCGTCAACTCGCCGTCCTTGTTGGCCTCGTAGACGCTCCTCATGCGCGCCAGCGCCCAGTGCAGGTTCACGGCCGTGGGGCGGGTGTCGGCCAGCGTCTTGAACACCCGCTCCATGGCGGCCCCGACGTTCTTGCGCTCCCGGATGTGTCGCGCCCCCAAGGCTACCCCCATGGCGGCGGTGACACCGATGGCCGGCGCGCCGCGCACCACCATGTTGCGGATGGCCTGGGCCACCTGGCGATGGTTACGGCACACCCGGTACACCTCTTTCCGGGGCAGGCGTCGCTGGTCGATGAGGAGCAGTTCCCCGTCGCGCCACTCGATGGTTTTTACGGACATGTCGTTTTCATCCGGCGGTGGTTCATCTTTCCCTTGTCCTCAATCTCAAATATAGTACCGCTGAAAGAAGGGTCAAGGGACGCCGGACACGGCGTGCCCGACGGCTTGGCGTAACATGACCGACCTCGCCCCACTGCTCGGATACGCTTCGGGCGTCTACTTCATCAGCCCGGACCTCGAACCCCGGACGCTGCTCGCCACCCTGGCGGCAATACACCTGTGCGACGGCATCCTGTGCTTCTTCGTGGCCCGGTACAGCGGGCGCAACCAGACGTACTGGACCCTGGCCGGACTGGTTTTCGGAGTCTGGGCGACTCTGCCGCTCCTCTTGCGGCGCCGCGCCCCCGGGACTCGGGGGAACGCGATGCCCCCCGAAACCTGGTCCTAGTCCATCCGCTTGCGCAGGAACGTGGGGATGTCGAAGTCGTCCTCGGCCACGTCCTTTTCCTCGAGATCGATGGGATGAGGAGCGCTCGACTCCTTCTCCTCGCTCCGCTGCCAGTTCGGACCGCCGTACTCGTCGTCGACCAAGGTTCCGAGATGGACGATCTTCTTGTCCCGGGCATCCCGCGGACCCAGGCCCAGCGAACCCTGCTTCTGCGCGGGCGCCTCTTTCCGCTCCACCTGCGGCGACTGCGGCGCGTGCACTTCGTCGCCTCCGAAACCCGTGGCGATCACGGTGATGCGCAATTCTTCCTCGATGCTCTCATCGATCACCGCGCCGAAGATGATGGTGGCGTCCTCGTGGGCTTCGCCCTGGATCAGTGTCGCCGCCTCGTTGACCTCGAACAGACTCATGTCGGGGCCGCCGGTGACGTTGATCAGCACACCGCGCGCGCCGTTGATGGAAACGTCCTCCAGCAACGGGCTGGAAATGGCCTGCTGAGCCGCCTCCAGGGCGCGGTTCTCGCCGGTGGCGGAAGCCGCCCCCATGAGCGCGAACCCCATCTCCCTCATGACCGTGCGCACGTCGGCGAAGTCGAGGTTGATGAGCCCCGGCGTTACGATCAGATCGGCGATGCCCCGGACCGCCTGAGTGACCACGCCGTCGGCCACCTTGAAGGTCTCCAGCAGCGTGGTGGACTTGCCGGCGATGCTGAGCAGGCGCTGGTTCGGGATCACCACGAGGGTATCCACCTTGTCCTTGAGCTCGCGGATGCCTTCTTCCGCCTGCTGCATGCGGCGTTTGCCCTCGAAGATGAAGGGCTTGGTCACCACGCCGACCGTGAGCGCGCCCACCTCGCGCGCAACGCTGGCGATGACCGGGGCGCCGCCGGTGCCCGTGCCGCCGCCCATCCCCGCGGTGATGAAGATCATGTCGGCGCCGGTGAGGAACTCGCGGATGCGCTCCTTGTCCTCCATCGCGGCGCGCCGGCCGACTTCCGGATTGGCGCCGGCGCCGAGCCCCTTGGTCATGGAATCCCCAATCTGGATCTTGATCTCGGCCTTGTTCGCGTCCAGCGCCTGGCTGTCCGTGTTGGCCACGATGAAGTCCACTCCCTTGAGGCCCTCTTCAATCATCGTATTGACCGCGTTGCCGCCGGCACCGCCGATACCGATTGCCTTGATCCGGGCTCCCGAATCGATCGGATCCACCATCTCGAACATGACATACCCTCCTTTTTTTCAGCTACCCGTTTACGTCGTTCATGCGGAAGCGGGACACCCCGGCGTCCCCTTCCGCGGTTCCTTGTTAGAAGAACTCCTTGAACCATTCGGTCATGCGGCCGCGGACCTTGTAGAACACGTCGTTGTCCCTCACGCGGAAGAGGTTTCGGTCCTGCTGGCCCAGTCCGTAGAGCAGCAATCCGGTGGCCGTGGAGTAGACCGGACTGGAGACCACGTCCACAAGGCCGTCAACGTTGGCCGGCACCCCCTGGCGCACCGGCACGTCGAAGATCCGTTCCGCCATCTCCATCATTCCCGGCAACAGCGTCGACCCTCCGGTCATGACGATGCCCGACACCACGTGCTGCCCGTAGCCGGACTTGGCGATCTCGCGGTGCACGAGGTGGAAGACCTCCTCCAGCCGCGGCTCGATGATCTCGCACAACACCTGCCGCGACACTGTCCTCGGACTGCGCCCGCCGACGCTGGGCACCTCCAGCATCTCGTTCCGGTTGACGACGTCGGGCCCCACCCCGCCGTAGCGCTGCTTCAACTGCTCCGCCGCCGCCATGGGCGCGTGCAGACCCGCCGCGATGTCGCTGGTGAGGTGGTTCCCGCCCACGCTCAGCACAGCGGTGTGCTTGACCGAGCCGCCATGAAACAGCGCGACGTCGGTGGTGCCGCCGCCCATGTCCACCAGCGCCACGCCCAGCTCCCTCTCCTCCCGGGTCAGGGTCGCGTCCGCGGAGGCCAGCGGCTCCAGGACGAAATCGGCCACGTTCAGGCCGGTGCGGTTGCAGCACTTGATGATGTTCTGCGCCGCCGCCACCGCGCCGGTGACGATGTGCACGCTGGCTTCGAGGCGCACCCCGGTCATGCCGCGCGGCTCCTGGATGCCTCCCTGGCCGTCAAGGGCGAACTCCTGCGGCAGCACGTGCAGCACCTCCCGGTCCATCGGGATGGCCACCGCCTTGGCCGCGTCGATGACCCGGTCGACGTCGGCGTCGGTGACTTCCTTGTTCTTGACCGCCACCACCCCCTGACTGTTGAAACCGCGGATATGACCGCCAGCGATGCCCGCGAAGACCGTGTTGATCTCGCAGCCGGCCATGATCTCGGCCTCCTCCACGGCCTTCTTGATGCCCTCGATGGTGGCCTCGATGTTGATCACCACGCCCTTGCGCAGCCCGTTGGACGGATGGATGCCCACCCCCACCACCTCGGGACCCTGGTCGGTCTGCTCCCCCACCACCGCGCAGATCTTGTGGGTGCCGATGTCGAGCCCGACGACGAGATTGTTTTGCTTGGCCATAGCGTGTCACGCCCCTTTGTCTTGTTCGCAACTCATCGCTCACGCCCGCTTTCGCGGACGCGTCACCACCTGTCCTCTGAAGCTCAGGTCCACGGCCCCGAACAGCGCCTCCCGTTCCCGGAACTCGCGCAGGAACCATTGGAGCCGGCCGAGCTTGTCGTGCCAGTCGCCCCAGCCCATGTGGAAAGGCACCGCGGGGGCGACGGGGTAGAGCACGATGCCGCCGCCGCGCTGGAAACGGATCTCGGAGAGATCCAGCGCCGTGCGCTCCACCGCGCGCGCCAGCTCCAGCACCTGCGACAGCTTCTTGCGGGTGTCCGCCGCTTCCGGCGCGAGGCCGGCGGCGCGCAGGCCGGTCACGAACGGGAAGTCGACGGAGTCCTCTTCGTCCACGGCCTTGAAGATCACGCCGTCGTCGGCCACGTAGTAGAGCCGGTCCAGGGCGACGATGCCGCCGGGGCTCCACTCTTCCACGGTGATGACGAGCCGCGCCGGCGGCTCTCGCCGCACCAGCGCCCGTTTCACCCAGGGATGCCGCTCTACCCGTCCCTCGATCTTCGCGGGATCCGTGTTCCAGATCCCGGTACGCGGCCCCAGCCCGGACATCACCACGATGTCCTCCCCCTTCAGCCGTTTCGCTCCCAAGACCTTGACGTCGCGCACCGCGAAATGAGGATGCGTGAGGACGAACTCCGAGACGCCCTGCACCATGCCCGCGACGCCGGCGGACGCCTGTAGCACGAACCCCCGGGCCTGCTGGTAGACACCGGCGTACACCGGTGCGTACCACCAGGCCGCGAGAGCCAAACCGCACACCGCGGCGGCACTCGCCGCCACACGGCGCCAGCGGCGGCCGGACTTTCGCATCCCCGCGCGCGTATCAATCATGAGCGGCCTCCGGCGCCGGGACGTTCCGGGTGTCGTTCTTGAGCGCGGCCCGGTCGAGGATGCACTCGACCAGCTCGCCGAACCCGATGCCGACACCCGCGGCGATCTCCGGCAGCAGGCTCAACGGCGTCAACCCCGGCAACGTGTTGACCTCGAGCGCGTACAGGCGCCCTTCCGGAGAGATGCGGAAGTCCACCCGCGGCGCCCCCTCGCAACCCAGCACCGCGGCGGCGCGCTGCGCCAGCCGCATGGCCCTGCGGTACAGGGGTCCGGGCAGCGGCGCGGGAAAGACGTGGGACGCCATGCCCGAAGTGTACTTGGTCTTGAAGTCGTAGAACCCCGTCACCGGACGGATCTCCGTCACCCCCAGCGCCTCGCCGTTGAGAAGGCCCACCGTGATCTCTTGGCCCGGCACATAGGTCTCCACCAGCGCGTCGCGGTCGAAGCGGCAGGCGTCGCGCACCGCCCGCGCCATGTCGGGCCGCCGGCGTACGATGGTGACGCCGATCGTGGACCCTTCGGCGCGCGGCTTGACCACCACCGGCAGCGGCAGTCTGGCGTCCTCCCAGCGGTCCGCGGCCACCACCTCGTAGGCCGGCGTGGGAACGCGGTTGCGCAGCAGCACCTGCTTGGCCAGAACCTTGTCCATGCACAGCGCCGAGGCGGTCACCCCCGAGCCCGTGTAGGGAATCCCCATGACCTCCAGGAGCCCTTGCACGCAGCCGTCCTCGCCGAGCTTGCCGTGAAGCGCGATGAAGGCCACGTCGATGCGTTCCTCGCGCAGGCGCGCGGGCAGATCCGGCTCCACGTCGATGAGCGACACCGACGCGTAACCGCGTTCCCGCAGGGCGCCGGCCACTTCCTTGCCCGACACCAGCGACACCTCCCGCTCCGCGGAAGGACCGCCGTAAAGGACCCCCACGCGGTGGGACCGGAATCTTCCCGCCTGTGTGCTCATCGCGGCCATTCCCCGACGAATCGAACCTCCGGCTGCAAGGTGACCGCGAAACGGCTCTCCACCGCGCCGCACACCTGCTCGATCAGTCGCCGGACATCCTCGGCGCGCGCCCCGCCGAGGTTCTGGATGAAGTTGGCATGGTGCCGGGACACTTCCGCGCGTCCCACGCGCAGTCCCTTGAGCCCCGCCGCCTCGATCAGCCGGCCGGCGTGGTCCCCCGGCGGATTGCGGAAGACCGACCCGAAGTTCGGGCGGCCGGACGGTTGACTGGCACGCCGGCGCGCCATGATCTCGCGCATGCGCGTCTCCGCCGCCGCGGGCGCGTCCGGCGTGAGCGCGAGTTCCACGCGGGTCACCACCGCGCCCGCGGGAAGCCGCGTCTCGCGGTAGGCGAAGTGCAGCTCGTCGCGCCCGAACGCCAACGACGCACCCGCCGCGGTGAGCCCCTCAACCCTGGACACCACGCGTTCCATCTCCGATCCGTATGCGCCCGCGTTCATCACCAGTGAGCCTCCGACACTGCCGGGAATCCCCTCCGCGAACTCCAACCCTCCGAGTCCGCGGCGCACCGCCTCGCGCACCAGCCGGCTCACGGCGCAGGACGCGCCCACGCGCGCTCCGTCGTCCAGCCAGCGCACCCGGCGGAACTCCCCGCGCAGCCGCAGCACCGCGCCGCGCACGCCATGATCGCTCACCAGCATGTTGCTGCCGTTGCCCAGCAGCAGGAACGGAACGGACTGCCGCGCCAGCAGCTCCAGGCAGGCGCTCAGGCCCGCCGTCGTATGCGCCTCGACGAAGCAATCCGCCGGACCACCGACCTTGAAGGAGGTGTAACGGGCCAGGGGCTCGCCCGCCTTGACCTCCAGGCCGGCGATGCCGCCGAGGTCCGCGGCCAACCGGTCCGTGCTCATGGGCGCTGTTCCCGCAGGCACTCAAGCAAAGCCTCCCCGACCTTGTAGACGTCCCCCGCCCCGAGGGTGAGGACCATGTCCCCTTCCTCCAGTCGGGGCATCAACCCTCCGGCAATTGCATCCCCGGAGGCGACGTACTCGACGTCCATGTGGCCCCGACGCCGAATGGCCCGATACAGTTCCTCGCCGCTGACACCCGGCACGGGCTCCTCTCCGGCGGCGTAGATCTCCGTGAGGATCAGCCGGTCAGCGCGGTCGAAGGCCGGCACGAAGTCCTCGAACAGATCCTTCGTGCGGCTGAAACGGTGCGGCTGGAACACCACCGTCAACGGCCGGCCCCACCCCTCCGTGATGGCCTGCAAGGTGGTCTCGATCTCGGCGGGATGGTGCCCGTAGTCGTCCATGACCAACACTCCGGCCACCTCTCCCTTGATCTCCGAGCGCCGGTGAATGCCGGCGAAGGCCCCCAGGGCCGAGGCCGCTCGATCGAACGCCACCCCCAGCTCGGCCGCCACGGCAAGGGCGGCCAGCGCGTTGGCGACGCTGTGGCGGCCGGGCATGGGCAGTGCCACGGTCCCGAGAGCGCGGCCACGGTGCCGCACCGAAAACGTCGACTCCATTTGCCGGGTTGCCACGCGGTCGGCGTTGAAGTCGGCGTCGGCCGAAAGGCCGTAGGTCACCACCCGCTTCTTGACCCGGGGCATCAGCGCGCGCACCGTCGGGTTGTCCAGGCAGAGCACGGCGACGCCGTAGAACGGCACCTTGTTGACGAACGCCAGAAAGGCATCGGCCAGGGCTTCGGGGGTGCCGTAGTAATCGATGTGCTCGCGGTCGATGTTGGTCACCACGGCCACCGCCGGGGAGAGGAGCAGGAACGTGCCGTCGCTCTCGTCGGCCTCGGCCACCAGGATGTCGCCCTTGCCCATCTGAGCGTTGCCCGCGAGCGAGCGCACCCGGCCGCCGATGACCAGGGTCGGGTCCATGTGCGCCTCGGTGAGCACGTGGCCGATCATCGACGTGGTGGTGGTCTTGCCGTGGCTTCCGGCCACGGCAACGCCGTACTTCATGCGCATCAGCTCAACGAGCATCTCCGCCCGCGGGATCACCGGAATCTGCCGTTCCTTGGCCGCCGTCACCTCGGGGTTGGCGAACTTCACCGCCGCGGAGATCACCACAACCGAGAGATCCTCCGGCAGGTGGGCGGCGTCGTGGCCGATGTGCACCGCCGCCCCCAGCGCTCGCAGCCGCCGGGTGGCGTCGCTCTCCTGCAGGTCCGAGCCGCTCACTTCATAGCCCAGGTTCAAGAGCACCTCCGCGATGCCGCTCATGCCCACGCCGCCGATGCCGACGAAGTGCACCCGATGCCGCCGCTCGAACGGCGGGGTCTCGCGCCGCGCCGAGCCCTTCATGGTCCTGCCGCTCCCTTGGCCGCCGAACGCGGCGAGCCGCCGCCGGCCGGTCCGCGTCGCGACCACGCGGGCACCAGTGCGTGGCACTCGTCGACGATGCGCTCCGCCGCGTCGCCCCGGCCCAGACGCGCCGCCGCCTCGCCCATGGCGCGGCGCCGGGCGCCGTCGCCGTGGAGCGTGCGCAGGGTCTCCGCCAACCCGGCGGGGGTCAGCTCCCGCTCCACGATCATCGCCGCGGCGCCGGCCTTCTCCAGCGCCAGGGCGTTGAGCCGCTGGTGGTCGTGGGCCGCGTAGGGATAGGGAACCAGCACCGCCGGCTTGCCGAACAACGTCAGCTCCGCCAGCGTCGAGGCGCCGGCGCGGCAGACCACCAGGTCGGCCTCGGCGTAGGCTTGGTCCATGCGGTCGATGAACGGCAGCACCTCGGCCCCGCACGGCAGCGACGCGTAGCCCCGCCGTACCCGTTCCTCGTCCGCGCGCCCGGTCTGATGCGTGACGCGGAACCCGGCCGCCGCCTCGCCCAGGTGCGCCAGCGCGCCCAGCACCGCCTCGTTGATCCGGCGCGCCCCGGCACTGCCCCCGAAGACCAGCAGGTGGAAACGTTCCCCCTCCCGCTTCACCTCCGGCAACTCGCGCCAGCGCACGGGCGTGCCGGCGAGCACGACCTTGTCCGGGGGAAAGTAGTCCACGCTCTCGCGGAAGCTCGTGAAGATCCGGTCCACGAGCCGGCCCAGGACACGGTTCGTGAGCCCCGGGCGCAGGTTCTGCTCCAGCACGGCGCAGCGGATGCGCCGCGACACGCCGGCCAGCAGCAGCGGACCCGAGGCGTAGCCTCCCAGGCCGATGATGCACTGGGGATCGAACCGGCGGATGATGGCGCGGGAGCGCCACAGGCTCAGGGGGATGCCGTACAGACCCTCCACAAGCCCCTTGAGGCCGCGCCCCTTGAGGCCGCGAATGGGCAACAGCTCCAGCGGGAACTCGGTCTGCGGGACTACCCGGCTCTCGATGCCCCAGCGGCTTCCCACGAAGAGAATGCGCGCGTCCTCGTGACGCCGGAGAAACTCCCGCGCCACCGCGAGGCCGGGGAAGAGATGGCCGCCGGTGCCTCCACCGGCCACGATCAGCCGCATGGCTCGTCCCTCCGGCAGGAAACGCTCAAGAGCATCCCCGCCACCGTAAGGTGCACCACCATGGCCGAGCCGCCATAGCTCACGAACGGCAGCACCAGGCCCTTGGTGGGCACCAGACCCATGACCACGCTCATGTGCACGAGCGCCTGAAGCCCCAGCAGCAGGGTCAGGCCGAACACCATGAGGCGCGTGAACGCGTCCTCGCGTCTCAGCGCCAGACGCATCCCGCGAAACAGCAGGATGCCGAACAGCAGCACCACCAGCAGGGCGCCCCACAACCCCAGCTCTTCGCCGATGACGGAGTAGACGAAGTCCGTGTGCGCCTCCGGCAGGTAGTGGAGCTTCTGCCGGCTCTGCCCCAGCCCCCGGCCCCACAACTGGCCCGAACCGAAGGCGATGTAGGACTGGATGATCTGAAAGCCGCTGTCGGCCGAATCGCTCCACGGGTCCAGAAAGGCCAGGAACCGCTTCAACCGGTAATCCGCGGACAGGATCAGGAACACGGCCGCGGGTAGCGCCGCCAGAGCCATGGCGGCGAGGTGCACCATCCGCCCGCCCGCGACGAAGAACATCCCCATGGCGAGGATGGCGAGGATGAACGCCGAGCCGAAATCGGGCTCCGCCAGAAGCAGCAACACGAACACCGCGCTCACCAGGAGCGGCGGCAGCAGCCCGGACAAGAACTGCTCCAACCGTTCGCCCTTCCGGGCGAGGGTGTAGGCCAGGTAGAGAACGAAGCTCACCTTGGCCAGCTCGGACGGCTGAAACACGAACGGCGCCACCCCGAGCCAGCGCTGCGCGCCGCCCCGCTCCAGGCCGACCCCAGGCACGAGCACCAGCACCAGGGACGCCAGCGCCACGACGAAGAGCGGAACGGTGAGCCGGCGGTAGACCGAGGGGGGCAGCACGACGGCGACGCACAGGCCGGCGACGCCGACCGCCACCGCCGCCAACTGCTTGCGGAAGAGGTAAGTGCCGTCGCCGAAGCGTTCCTGGGAAAAGAGGAAGCTGGTGTTCAACACCATGGTGATGCCGATGGCGAGCAGCACCATGAGGCTCACGACCATCCAGCGGTCCATGTGGCGGATCCCGCTCATAGGGCCTGCACCAGCTCCTTGAATGCGCGGCCGCGCTCGGCATAATTTTCGAACATGTCGAAGCTCGAGCACGCCGGCGACAGCAGCACCACGTCGCCCGGGCGGGCCGCGGCGCGCGCGGCGTGCACCGCCGCGGCGAGGTCCGGCACCACCACCGTGTCCGCCGACGCTCCCAGCGCCGTCCTCATGAGCGGCGCGGACGCGCCCAGCAGGATCAGCGTGCGCACGCGTTCGCGCACCAGCGGCGCCAGGGCGTCGTAGCTGCCGCCCTTGTGCACCCCGCCGGCGATCAGCACCACGGGCTCGCGGAAGCTCGCCAGCGACTTCTCCACCGCACCGACGTTGGTGCCCTTGGAGTCGTTGTAGTAGCGCGCGCCGCTCAGCTCGCGCACGAACTCCAGCCGGTGCTCGATGCCGGGGAAGCGCCGTGCGGCGGTCGCGGCGGCACACGCCGCGACGCCGGCCGCCCGTGCCGCGCACAGGCCCGCCATGACGTTCTCGACGTTGTGCACCCCGCGCAGCCGCAGCTCCCGCAACGGCAAACGCTCCTCCGCGCCCTCGCCGCGCCACACGATCTCATCTCCCGCGACGAAGGCCCCCTCGGCGACTTCGGACCATCCGAAGGACACCACCCGGGCGGTCAACCGGCCCCGCAGGTCCCACACCCAGGGATCGTCGCGGTTCAGCACCGCCACGTCCCCCGGCTGCTGAGCGGCGAAGATCCGGGCCTTGGCAGCGCCGTAACCGTCCAGCCCGTCGTAGCGGTCGAGGTGGTCCTCGCTCAGGTTGAGGAACAGGGCGATGCGCGGGCGGAAGTCCCGCACCCATTCGAGCTGGAAGCTGCTCACCTCCACCACGCCCCAGTCCCAGGTTTCGTCCACATGGTCGATGAAGGGCTTGCCGATGTTGCCGCCGGCGAACGCGCGCAGGCCCGCCGCCTCCAGCATGGCGGCCAGGAGGCTCGTGGTGGTGGTCTTTCCGTTGGTGCCGGTGACGGCCACGAGCGGCATGGACGCGAAGCGCGCCGCCAGCTCGATCTCACTCAACACCTCGATGCCGCGCTGCGCGGCCTCCACGAGCAGCGGGTTGTCCCGCGGCACTCCCGGACTCGGCACCACCGCGTCCACCCCATCCAGCCAGGCCGTGTTCTCGACGCCGAAGTGGCACACCGCCGGAAGCGGCGCCAACGCCGCCCGGGCCTGTGCCATTTCCTCGGCGGCGCGCGCGTCCACGCCCACCACGGCGGCGCCGCGACGCGTCACGAATCGCGCCACCGCCAGGCCCGTGCGCGCCAGGCCCAGCACCATGATGTTCTTGCCTTTCAGTTCCATGACCGGCTTGCCGTCGGTGACCGGCTCCAGGTTCGTTGCGACCGACGCCACTCCCGACCCCCTCAGCGCAGCTTCAGCGTGCTCAACGCGAACAGCGCGCAGATGATCGACACGATCCAGAACCGCACGATGATCTGCGGCTCCGGCCAGCCCTTGAGCTCGTAGTGATGGTGGATCGGCGCCATGCGGAAGACGCGTTTGCCGCGCGTCTTGAACGAGGCCACCTGTATGATGACGGACACCGCCTCCACCACGAAGACCCCGCCCACCAGGACCAGCAGGATCTCGTTCTTGCTGATGACCGCCACGATCCCCAGGGCGGCCCCGAGCCCGAGGCTGCCGACGTCTCCCATGAAGATCTGCGCGGGATAGGTGTTGAACCACAGGAAGCCCATGCCCGCCGCCACCACCGCGGCGCAGAACACCGTCAACTCGCCGACCCGGGACACGTGGGGGATCTGCAGGTACTCGGCGAACTTCGCGTGGCCCGCGAGGTAGACGATGATCGCGTAGGCGGCCGCCGCCGTCATCACCGGGCCGATGGCGAGCCCGTCGAGGCCGTCGGTGAGGTTCACCGCGTTGGAGGCGCCCACCACCACCACCACCGCGAAGAGCACGTACCAGAGCCCCAGGTCCGGCTGCACGTTCTTGAAGAACGGCACCGCCACCGTGCTGGTGAAGTCCGGCTGCGACAGCAGCACCGCCACCGCCGCCGCGGCTACGGCGGTCTGGGGCACGAGCTTGCTCCACATGGAGAGGCCGCGGCTGCTCTTGCGCCTCAGCTTGAGGCAGTCGTCGACGAGACCGATGGCCGCGAACGCCACGGTCACGACCAGGGCCAGCAGCACGTACACGTTGGTGACGTCCGCCACGAGCAGCGTGGACAGCGTCAGGGACAGCACGATCAGGGTGCCCCCCATGGTGGGGGTGCCGGCCTTGCCGGCATGGTGCGCGGGCCCGTCCTCGCGGATGTGCTGGCCGATCTGCCACTGCTTGAGGGAACGGATGAGCCAGGGGCCGATGACGAAGGAAAGCAACAGCGACAGGAGCGCCGCCAGCGCCGCGCGGAACGTGATGTAGCGGAACACGTTCAGCACCGGGAACGTCGAATGCAGCGGATAGAGCAGCAGGTACAACACGGGTCAGGCTCCTCCATCCTTCATGGCCACGAGCACCTGTTCCATGGCCGCGCCGCGGGAGCCCTTGACCAGCACCCAGTCGCCCTTGCGCAGGACGCCGCGCAACTCGTTCCCCAGGGACCGGTGGCCGCGCGCCACCCGCACCGCCGACGGTTCCATGCCCGCGCCGACGGCGCCGCGCCCGATCTCGCGGGCGAAGCGGCCCAGGACGTAGAGTGCGTCGAGGCCGCTGCGCGCCGCGGTCTCACCCAGTTCGCGGTGGCAGGCGCTCTCGTTCTCGCCCATCTCCAGCATGTCGCCCAGGACCGCCACGCGCCGCCCCCGCGCGGGGATCGCCCGTAGCGCGGCCAAGGCCGCTTCCATGGAGGCCGGATTGGCGTTGTAGGCGTCGTTGATGATGCCGATGCCGCGCCAGCGCTCGACTTCCATGCGCATGGAGACGGGACGCACCGCTTCCAGCCCCTTGCGGATGGCCGTCACGTCCACTCCGAAGGCGTGCGCCATGGCCGCGGCGCCCACCGCGTTGCGCACGTTGTGCAGCCCGCACAAGCGCAGGCGCACCGGCTCGCGCACACGGCCCACGCGCAGGTCGAAGCGCAGGCGCCCGCCGGCGAGCACCTCCGAAGCCTCCCCGCGCACGTGCCCGCCCGTGCCGTAGGTCACCACGCGCCCGTGGAATCCGCGGCTCTGGCGCACCACCCGGGCGTCGTCGAGATTGACCACGGCGGTGCCGTGCGCCCCCAGACCGCGGAAGATCGCGCCTTTCTCCCGCGCCACCCTCGCGACCGTTTTCAGACCGGAAAGATGCGCGGGACCCACCGAGGTGATGGCCGCCACGTCCGGTTCGGCGATGGCCGTGAGCCGGCGGATCTCGCCCGGGCGATTCGTGCCCAGCTCCACCACCGCGGCGCGGTGGCGTTCGCGCAGGCGCAGCAGAGTCAGGGGCAACCCCACGAGATTGTTGTAGTTACCCTCGGTCTTGAGCACCCGGCCGCGCAACGGACGGTGGTCCAGGCGCGCGCGTTGCAGGATCGAGAACAGCATCTCCTTGGTCGTGGTCTTTCCGTTCGAACCGGTAATCGCCAGCACCCGCGGCGCCAGCTTCCGGCGGTGGGAAAAGGCGACGTCGCCCAGCGCCCGCAAGGTGTCGCGCACGCGAATCACCGCCACCTCCCGCGGCACATCCACGTTCCCTTGCACGATCACGCAGCCGCTCCCGCGCCGCGCCGCCTCGGGGACGAACGCGTGTCCGTCGTGGAACTCGCCCCGGAGCGCCACGAACACGTCGCCGGGCTCCATCCGGCGCGAGTCCGTGCATATCTCTCCAAGCCGGAGCGCCGCGCCGCGCTGGACGATGGTCCCCCTGGCCGCCCGCGCCAGCTCTTCGATGGTCCAATCCATGACTCTTCGCGCACCGTCATCCCTCGGCCGCTAGGCCAGTGACCTGGCGGCTTCCTCCCGCAGCACTTCCCCGTCGTCGAAATGAATCCTGCGCTCGCCGAGGATCTGGTAGTCCTCGTGCCCCTTGCCGGCCACCAGCAGCACGTCGCCGGGATCGACCAGCGACAAGCCCAGCCGGATCGCGGCGCGCCGGTCCGGTTCCACCCGGTAACCGCGCCGCGCGTGCCCGGCGCCACCCGCGCCCATGCGGCGCATGCCGCCGCGCCGCACACCGTCCTCGATGTCGCGGATGATCGCCAGCGGCTCCTCGCCGCGCGGGTTGTCCGAGGTCACCACCACGGCATCGCTCGCGCCGGCGGCGATTTCCCCCATGAGCGGACGCTTGCCGGGATCCCGATCGCCGCCGCAGCCGAACACCGTGATCAGCCGCCCGCGGGTCAACGGCCGCAAGGCGTGTATGACCTTGCCCAAGGCATCCGGCGTGTGCGCGTAGTCCACCACCAGGGTGACCCCCAACTCATTGGGCACGCGTTCCAACCGTCCGGGCACGCGCTTCAGCCGGGCGAGCCCGGCGCCAATGGCCTCCGGCGCCGTCCCCAACGCCCACGCCGTGCCGGCTGCCGCCAGGATGTTCTCCAGGTTGATCTCGCCCATGAGCGGCGATGCGAACCCGATCTCTTGCCCACCGCATGCCAGGGTTCCCCGCAGGCCGTCCACGTCGCTGTCCAGCCGCACCGGATGCACGTCCCAGCGGGACGAGCGGCCGTAGGTGAGGGCCGCCAGCCCGGTATCACGGGTCAGCCGCGCCAGCTCGGGCCCCCGGGGGTCGTCCGCATTGATGACCGCGAAGGGCCGGTCCTTGACGCTGGCGGGCAGGCACTCCGCGAACAACCGCGCCTTGCTGCGGAAATACGCATCCATGTCGCCATGGTAGTCGAGGTGGTCGCGCGACAGGTTGGTGAACACCGCCCCGTCGAAATCCAGCCCGTGCGCCCGATGGAGGTCCAGGGCGTGGGAGGAGACCTCCATGGCCACGAACCCCACCCCGGCGCCCGCCATCTCCGCCAACAGCTCCTGGATCTCCAGGGCCTCGGGCGTGGTGAGGGGCGCGGGCTGCTCCCATCCGCCGTAGCGCCGGCTGATGGTGCCGATGACCCCGCAGGCGCGCCCCGCCGCGCCAAGGATCGCCTCCAGCAGGTAGGTGACCGTGGTCTTGCCGTTGGTCCCGGTGACGCCCACCAGCACGAGCGAGCGGCTCGGACGGCCGAAGAACACCGCGGCGGCGCGGGCCAGCGCGCGGCGCGCGTTGGACACCCTCACGCAGACGGTCCCGGACGGCACCGCCACCGGCCGTTCCACCACCACCGCCGCCGCCCCTCGTTCGACCGCGTCGCCGACGAAGTCATGGCCGTCGGCGCGCTGCCCGGGCAGGGCGAAGAATACGGAACCGGGGCGTACCCGGCGCGAATCGCACGCGAGCCCCTGGACCTGGCGGTCCACGGGGCCCCATTCTTCCCGGACATCCGGTGTATGCAGCAGCTCCCGCAGCAGCATCGGCCTCATTCCTTGAGCGTCAGGACGAGGCGCCGGCCGCCCCGGTCCGTCCTTTGCGCGGCGACGTAGCCGTGCCCCTGGAGCACCACCGAGAGCCGGAGCTTCCGGGCCTCGTGGACGGCTTGGCGCATGCTCATCCCGACGAGGTTCGGCTTCCCGCCGGAACCGGCTCCCTTTCCACGCCGGGTGGGCGCGCGCGACACCCGGACGACGCCGTTTCTTCCGGTGGCGGGCGTGACCGCCAGGAGGCGACGATCGGGCTTCTCTCCGAGCGCGTGCAGGGCCGGGCCGGCGATGCGCCGGAAGAGCGGCGCCGCCACCAGGCCGCCGTAGACTTCCTTCGTGGGCTCGTCCACCAGCGTCAGCATGACGAAGCGGGGTTCGTCGGCGGGGACGAACCCGGCGAACGAGGCCACTCGCTTGGTCTTGGAGTAGCCCCCCTTGACGCGGTCGGCCTTCTGGGAGGTGCCGGTCTTCCCGGCCGTTTGGAATCCGGCCACGGCGGCCCGGCTGCCCGTGGCGCCCTCGGCCACGACGCCCTTCAGGATGTCCACCACGGCCCGGGCGGTGTCGCGGGACACCACGCGGCGCACCAGCTCGGGCTTGTTGTCCAACAGCACCCGGCCGTCCTCGTCCACCACCCGGTCCACCAGGTAGGGACGCACGAGCCAGCCGCCGTTGGCGATGGCAGAGAAGGCCATCACCATTTGCAAGGGCGTCACCGCGACGGACTGCCCGAAAGAGACGGCGGCCAGGTCGATGTCATACCAGTCGCGGTGCGGCCGAACCTTCCCTTCCACCTCTCCCGGAAGGTCGACGCCGGTCTTCTGTCCGAAACCGAAACGGCGAACGTAGCGGTGGTAGCGCTCCTTGCCGAGCTTCGCCGCCACCTTGACGACGCCGATGTTGCTGGAGAGCTGCAGCACCCTGGCGAACGACAACCAGCCGTACTCCTTGAAGTCGTGGATGGTGCGCCCGCCGTAGCGGTACTTGCCGTACTCGCAGAAGATCAGATCCTCCCGCCCCACGACGCCGTCCTCCAGGGCGGCCGCGGCCAGCACGGCCTTGAAGACGGAACCCGGCTCGTAGGTATCCGTGATCGCGCGGATGCGCCAGCGGCTCCGATCCTGGCTCTGAAACTGGTTGGGATCGAAGAAGGGGTAGGTGGCCAGCGCCATGATCGCACCGGTGTAGGGGTCGGCCATCACCACGGTGCCGCCCTTGGCGCGGTAGCGCTTGACCGTGGCTTCCAGGTGCTTTTCCGCCAGATGCTGAAGCGCGGTATTCAAGGTGAGGCGCACGTCCGCGCCGGGCTGGAGCTTCCACTCGTCCAGACCCGCCACCAGCATGCGGCGGCCCAACGCGTCGCGTTCCGCCACCCACGACCTCGTCTCCCCGCGAATGTACCGATCGTAGCTGCGTTCGACCCCTTCCAGGCCCTGAGCGTCCCTTCCCACGACTCCCAGGGCCTGCCCGGCGAGTCGCCCTTGCGGGTAGTACCGCTTGGGCTCATGGTAGAATCCGATTCCTTCGATCTTGAGGCGCCGGACGCGTTGCGCCTCGCGCGGCGTCACTTGCCGCTTGAGCCACACGAACGGCTCGCCCGCGGTCATCTTGCGGCGCACGTCGCCGCGCTTCATGTGGAGAGCGCGCGCTACGTCGGCTACGACCTTGCCGGTGACCTTCAAGCGCCGGGGGCGCACGTACACCGACTGGGTTTCGATGCTGATGGCCAGGGCATCGCCGTCGCCGCCGAAGATGGTGCCGCGCTCGGGCTGGACGATCCATTCCTGGAGGTGCTGCTTCTCGCCCATGCGCGCGAGCCGCTCCCCGTCGAAGGCCTGGAGCTGTATGGCGCGAAGCGCCACCGTCAGCAACAGCGCCAGGAGCAGACCCCCGGCTATCCGCAACCGAAACCGCATTCTTGCGGCAGTATCCTGTGGCTCGTGCTTGCTCATGGCACGATGACGATTTGCTTACCGTCCGGGTCCTTGAGTCCGAGACGCTTGCGCGCCATGGTCTCGACGCGGTCGGGAGCCGTCAGCGACCCCAACTCCAGCTTCAATTCGCGATTCGTCTGCTCCAGCCGGCGCTCCAGCTTGGCGGCGGTGGAGAGCACGTACCCCAATTGCACGACGCGAAGGCGCTGCCACACCAGCAGCAACGCCAAGGCCACCAGCAGGCAGCTCAACACGATGGGCAGCAACGCATCGCTGCGCCGCGCCGCGGCCCGGGCCTCGGCCACCTCCTGCTGATCGAGAACGCCTGTTTCCCTGGTCGGTTCCTGCCTGGATTTGAACATCAACCCTCCTCGATATCCGCGCCAAGGCCGGCGTTCCCTTGTGCCGCTACACCCTTTCCACCGCCCGGAGCCGGGCCGAGCGCGCCCGGGGGTTGGCCCGCACCTCCGCTTCCCCGGGTACCCGGGGCTTGCGCGTGACGGTGGTGGCCTTGCGGTTCCAGCCGCAAACACACCCGGGGAGGCGCGGCGGACACACGCAATCCAGACCCCACTTGTGGAAGGCGCGCTTGACCAGCCGGTCCTCCAGCGAATGAAACGAGATGATGACGAGCCGGCCGCCGGCGCGCAGCATCTCGTAGGCCGAGTCGAGAAACGTCTCCAGGTTTTCCAGCTCCCGGTTCACGGCGATGCGCAACGCCTGGAACGTGCGGGTGGCCGGATGTGTCACGTGCGCGCGCGTACCGCGTTGGCGGCCGCCCGCGGCGCGAGCGACGGTCTCGGCCAGTTGCCGGGTGGTCTCGATGGTCCCCCTGCGTCGTTCGGCGTCAATCGCCCGCGCGATCCGGCGCGCTCCGGGCTCCTCGCCGAAGTCGCGTATCAGTTTCTCAAGCTCGCCCACCGACAGCGTGTTCACCAGCTCGTGCGCGTCCGGCGAACGGCGCCGGTCCATGCGCATGTCGAGCCGCGCATCGCGCGCGAAGCCGAAGCCCCTGTCGGGAACGTCGAGGTGATGCGAGGACAGCCCCAGGTCCAGCAGCATGCCGTCCACGCCCGTCCAACCGGACTCCTCCAGCACCGCTCGCGCCTCGGTGAATCCCGCCCGGCGGAGAGTCACGCGCCCACCGTAGCCGGCCAGGGCACGGCCCGCAGCGTCGATGGCCGCGTCGTCCCAATCGAGCCCCAACAGCTCGCCGTCCGGGGACGACCGGCGCAGGATCGCGCGCGCGTGTCCGCCGCCCCCCACGGTGGCGTCCAGATATCGCCGCGCCGGCGCCGGCGCGAGTATCTCCAGCACCTCGTCAAGCATCACGGGCTCGTGCGCGTAGCTCATGGCGGCAGCCGGTCAATGACAGGTGGCCGCTCCCTCCCAATCATCGTCGAAGCTCTCGATGGCCTCGTCGAGCGAAGCGTAGTATTCGAACACCCCGTCCATGCCCACCACGCGGAAGATGTCCTTCAGGTAGGGGCTCATGCCGGAGAGTTTCAGGTCACCGTTCATCTCCCGCAGCAGTCTGAGACGATCCAGCAGGACTCCGATGCTGAGGTAGTTGATGTGGTCCACGGCCTTGAGGTTCAGCACCACCTTGTGCCGTTCCTTCTCGATCAGGCCGCCGATCATGTCCTTGATCCGCACCATCTCCCGGAGGTCGATATCGCCGTTGACGTCGATGACGGCGATATCCTGAATGGCCTTTCGGTCGAGTCCGATCATGGATCGCTCCTTTCTTCCGGTACCGCCTCGAGACTTACAGGCCCAGGTCCGAGAAGGATCCCGGATCTTCCATGAGTTGCTCTTCAGCCTCCGTGAACACCTGATCCCAGGCGCCCTTGTCCCAGATGCGAAACTTCTCGCCCGCGGACACCAGCATGACGTTGCGTTTGAGGTCCGCGTACTTGCGCAACGTGGGCGGGATGAGAATGCGTCCGTGGGTGTCCACCTCGCATTCCACCGCCCCACCCAGGTAGTAGGTCTGAAACCGCACCATGTTGGGGTCGAACTTGGGGCGCTGGCGCACCGCCTCCTCCAGCGCCGCCCATTCGTCGAGCGGGTAGACGTCCAGACAACGCTTGGAGCTGACCACAAAGTTTGTGATAATAAGGCGGTCATCTCCCTTGCCGAGGAGGATTTCGCGATACTTGGCCGGAATGCTCAGACGACCCTTGGTATCGACCGTATGCTCGTAACGTCCGCGAAACATGGATCTCTCATGGGATTTTATCCCACTTTATCCCACCTGACGCGAATATACCGTCGCGCCAACCCCTCGTCAACACGAAAACGTCACATTTTCGGCGTTTGACGAGGCACCAAACCGACGCGGAACGGCACGGTTTTTTCCTATATCTGGGTATGGCAGCGCCGGGCGGGGCAAGCCTGCCACAAGATGTGGGCTGGAGAACTCATTCTCGCGCCTCGGCGCGCGAAAAAAATTCTCGGGAGCGGAGCGGAACGGCGGACGCGGCCCTGCCGCGGGACAGCGTGGAACGGTGGTGGCCGTGCGTGGTGGATCGCCGGGTGACGGCGGGAGGGGGACCAGCGGACCGGTAAGCCGGATTCTGTCGCACTTCCCAACGAGAAGCGGGACGGTCATTCATCTAGCCCCGCGATTGCTCGCGGGGTCCAGCGACCTTACCCGAGGGCTTCGGGCGGACGACCCAACCCTCCTATTTGGTCTTGCTCCGGGTGGGGTTTACCAAGCATCCGCCATCACTGGCGGACCGGTGAGCTCTTACCTCGCCTTTTCAACCTTACCCGGAGGACCGGCGTATGGCCGGAACCCACCGGGCGGTGTGTTTTCTGTGGCACTTTCCCCCGATCGCTCGAGGCCGCCGTTAACGGCCACCCTGTCCTGTGGAGTCCGGACTTTCCTCCTCCACGCAAGGCGCGGAGGCGACCGTCTGGTCCGCTGGTCCAGACACAGTTTCCCGTCTCAACGGCGCGGATGCAACCCCGGCGGGAGCGGTTTGTGCAACGCCGGTATCGCGTCCCGCAAATCATGCCACTGATTTGCGGGACGCGACACTACGGCTGCCCGCCCTGTTCCGGTGCCGGCGGGTTGTAGAACAGTATGCGCTGGCAACTGGGGCAGAGGTTCACGCGCTCGTTGCGCAGCACGTCATTCCAAAGTTGCGGTGGGATGTTCATGTAACAGGCTTGGCAGATGGCGGACGACACCACCACCACCGCCGTGCCGCCGCGCCGGTTGAACAACAACTCGTAGCGGTCGACCAGATCGCCGTTCAGACGGGACGCGGTGGCCGCGCGCAGGTCGCGCGTCTGGTCGATCTTGTGCTCCAGGTCCGCGATCTCCTGCTCCAAGGGTCCTTTTCGCCCGTTCCAGTCGTCCTGGAGTGTGCTCAGCTCCTCTTCCTTCTGCTTGAGTACCCCCTCGTGTTCCTCCTGGTCGGTCAGCACCTCGAGTAGTTCCTCTTCCAGGATGGCGTTGGACTCCTTGATGACGCCGATCTCCCGCTGGAGCGCCTGCAGTTCCTTGAGATTCTTCACGTGGCTCATGCGCATGCGCTTGTCGGTGGCCTTCCGGTTGGCGTCGTGGATGACATGCTCCTTGTCCCGGCGCACGCGGTCCCGCTCCGCCCACGCCTCCCTCAACGTCTTTACCTCGGCCGCGAGTCTGGCGATATCGCGCTCGCGCTTGTCGATCTCCTGGCGCCGTTCAGTCTGCGCGTCCTTGTGTTCCTTCACTTCGAGATCGATGCCTTGCAGAACCGCGAGTGTTTCCAACTGCTCACGCAACACGGTGCCCTCCCGTCGGCGCCAGTCCGACAAAAAAAGGAACCGCCCCCGTGGGTGCAGTTCCTTCTTGGCCGTTCAGGCTGTCTGCCCGTATCCGATGGATTCGTCGTCTCATTCCTGAATGCGAGGGTATCGACATTTGACGGGATTGTCAAAGGCGGCGTGCACGACACGAAACGGGCGGATCGCGTCACAGGCCCAGCTTGCCGGGATTCATGATGCCGTTGGGGTCCATGCAGCGTTTGAGCGAACGCATCAGATCCAGGCTTTGGCCATGCTCCCGGACCATGAAGGGGGCGAGCTTGACGCCCACGCCGTGGCAATATTCCACGGACCCGCCGTAAGCGTGGACACGATCCAGCAAAGCCGCCACCGTGTCGCCAAGCTCGACGCGCGCCCGGTCGCCCCCCTCCTTCGCCAGCCGCAGGGAAAACAATTCCGGGCCGGTCCAGAGCCCACTGTCGCGGAAACGCACCCCGCGGGCCGCGGCCAGGGCGATGGCCTCGCGCCGGAAGGTCAGCACCCGCGATGCCGGCAGGGCCACGTGCACCCAGTCCTGATGCGCCCCGGCCTGGCCGCGCTTGCGGCGCTCGGTCCGGTTCGCGGCGAAGCGCCGGGCCGCGGAGTGGCGTTCCCGCCAGAAATGCTCCGCCCGTTCGGCCGCGAGTTCGTGGGAACCGCGGCGCCCGCAGGCGTCCAGGGCCACGTGTTCTTCCGCGGCCGCCAGATCCGGGTTCCCTTCGAAGCCCAGAAAGAGGATCGACGGCCCGTCCGGGTCCTCGGTCTCGTCGCCGTAGTCGAAAAGAATGGGCCGGCAGCCGGCGCGGGTCAGGTCACACACCGCATCGAAGCCCGCGGCGAACGAGTCGAACCGCAGGGCATGGAGGGAGCGCGCCTCCGGGACCGGGAAGACCCGGAGCGTCACCTCGGTGACGATCCCGAAGCAGCCTTCGCCGCCGATGAACAGGTGCTTGAGATCGACGCCGGTGGAGTGCTTGCTCACGGCGGGAGTGCGGCACACATCTCCCTGGGGCAGCACCGCCTCCAGACCCAGCACCTGGTTGCCCATGGAGCCGTACTTGCCGCCCCGGTAACCGAGACCGTCGGTGGAAACGGTGCCACCCACCGTGGCCACCGGCAATGTCCAGGGATCGTGGCCCAGCATGAGGCCCGAGCCGTGCAACTCCGCGTCCACGGTCTCCAGCACGGCCCCGGCCTGGACCCGTGCGGTGCGCGAGTCCGCGTCGATTTCGAGGACGGCGTTCATCCGCCGCAGGTCCGCGACGATGCCCGGCGCAAGGGAGGCGGCCGCGCCCATGAGCCCGGAGCCGCCGCCATAGGGTACCAACGGCACCCGGACCTCGTTGGCCAGCCGTACCACGGCCTGGACCTCGGCGGTGTCGGCCGGCGTGCAGACACACAGAGGATGAACGGGAACGATGGGGTGCGCGGGGTGGATGCGGCTGTGGCTCAGGGCATCCCAAGCGTACAGATCCAGATCGGCGGCGCCGGTGAGGACGGCGTCCCGGCCGAGCAGGTCAACGAGCCGGCCGATGGTGCCGGCGTGTCCGTGGTTGGCGTGCCCAGCCATGCGCCCTGCCCCGCCTCATCCCGCCCGGATTCCCGCTTCCGAGGCGGTGTCAACGCTGATACCCCCCGAATCGTCATTCCCGCGGAAGCGGGAATCCAGGGGCGGGGGCGGGAATGACGTCGTGGTCGTGTCCCGCCCTTGGACGTCAGTGCATGTTCTGGCCGCCGTCCACCACCAGAGTCTGGCCGGTCATGAAGTCGGCCAGGGGCGAGGCCATGAACAGCACGCCGCCGACGAGGTCCTGGGGCACCTGGACGCGCTTGATGGCGCGCTGGCCGATGCTGCTCTCGCGCATCTTGACGATCTCCTCGGTGGGGTTCACCTCGGACAGGGTCGAGCCGGGACACAGGATGTTGACCTGGATGTTGTCGTCTCCCACCTCCCGCGCCAGGGTGCGGCTGAAGCCCATGACGCCGGCCTTGGAGGCCACGTAGTGAATCCGTCCGGGAGGACCGGAGAGCGCGGTGCCGGAGGCCACGTTGATGATCTTGCCGGACTTCTGCTGGCGCATCTGCGGCAGCACCGCGCGGCAGCACAGGAACACGCCCTTCAAGTTCACGGACATGAGCTTGTCCCATTCCTCGATGCTGATCTCCTCGATGCGGCCCCGGTTCATGGGAATGGTGGCGAAGATCGACGCGTTGTTCACCAGCACGTCCACCCGGCCGAACTGCTCGACGGTCTTGGCCACCATCTCCTTGGTGGAGTCGTCGTCGGCCACGTCCACGTGCACCGCCAGGGAACCCGCCTCGCTCATCTTGCCCAGGCCGGCGGCCACCGACTCCGCCGCGTCCTTGTCGATGTCGGCCACCACCACGCGCGAACCGGACTTGGTAAACCCTTCACAATACGCCTGACCGATGCCGTGCCCGCCGCCCGTGACGATCACCACCTTGCCCTGCAAACCTTCGATCATGAGTGCTCCTCTCCGGCCGCCGCGGCGCCGCGGCGGCGCCTGCGGCCGCGAAGTTTTCTGGCACTGCTCTATCGGGAAACGGCGGCGACTGTCAAGCAACACGGCGGGTTCGAGCCCCCTACTCTCGCAACCCCCGCGGCGGCCGGCGAAAGACGGCCGCGCACGCGCCGGAGCCCTTGTCACCGGCAAGCCGCGGTCACCGGATACGGGCCGGGCCAAGCCGGCCGCGCGCTCTTGCGCCCGTGTTTCGGCCCGGCGGCGACGTGCCGGGGGCGGATTTGAACGCCCCCAAGAATCGTGTTAACGCAACTCCAATGGCGCGATATCGAGTAGCGGTGGACACCGGCGGGACCTTCTCCGACTTCGTATTCTTCAACGAGGACAGCGGTGAGATCAGCATCACCAAGGTGCCGTCGACGCCGAAGGAGCCGTTCCAGGCGGTGCTCAACGGGGTCCGGGAGTTGCTCGACCGAGGCGTCCCCGCCGGCGACGTCAGCTTCTTCTCCCACGGCACCACCGTGGGCACCAACGCCCTCCTGGAGGAGAAGGGAGCGGTCACCGGGCTGCTGGTGACCGAGGGCTTCCGCGGCATCTACGAGGTCATGGAGCAGAGCCGGGGCTACGGGCCGGTGACCTACGATCTCTTTTTCGAGAAGCCGCGCCTCTTGGCCACCCCCTACACCACCGAGGAGGTCCGCGAGCGGGTTGATTTCCAGGGCAACGCGCTCACGCCGGTGGACCCGGCGCAGGCGGCGGAGGCCATCCGCCGGCTCAAGGCCAAGGGCGTCGAGTCCGTGGCCGTGTGCTTCCTGTTTTCCTTCCTGAACCTCGACCACGAGCTGGCCGTCAAGGAGGTCATGGCCGAGGAGTTTCCGGAGGCGAGCCTGTCGCTGTCGTGCGAGGTGCTGCCGCAGATCCGCGAGTTCTACCGCATGAGCACGACGGTCATCAACGCGTACATCGCGCCGGTGATGAGCCGCTACCTGGGTTTGCTGGAGACGCGCCTGCGGGAGATGGGGGTAAACACGCCGCAGCTCTACATCATGCAGTCCAACGGCGGCGTCTCGACCTTCAGGACCTCGGCGCGCATCCCCGTGGCCACGGTGCTCTCCGGCCCGGCGGGCGGCGTGATCTCGTCCCTGGGCGCCAGCGGCAAGGTGGGCATCGACAACATCATCACCTTCGACATGGGCGGCACCAGTTGCGACGTGGCGCTGATCCACCAGCGGCGTCCGGTGGTGACCACCCAGGGGCGCATCAGCCAGCGGCCCATCAGCCTGCCCATGCTCGACATCCACACGGTGAGCGCCGGCGGCGGCACCATCGCGCGCATCGACTCGGTGGGGGCGCTCCAGGTGGGACCCGACAGCGCCGGCGCCGACCCCGGCCCTATCTGCTACGACCGGGGCGGCGAGAACGCCACCGTCACCGACGCCAACGTCATCCTGGGAGTGCTGGACCCGGACCACTTCCTCGGCGGGCGGCTCACCCTGGACAAGGGCAAGGCGGAATCGCTTGTGGAGAAGCGCATCGCCAAGCCCCTGGGGCTGAGCCTCCACGAGGCCGCCGACGGTATTCTCCGCATCATCAACGTGAAGATGGAAGAGGCCATCAAGGCGGTGTCTTCCCAGCGCGGCTACGACATACGGGAGTTCACCCTGGTGGCCTTCGGCGGCGCCGGCCCCATGCACGCGGGGCGGCTGGCGCTGGACCTGGGCATCCCGACGCTGCTCGTGCCGCTGACGCCGGGGGTCAACTCCGCGCTGGGCCTGCTCATGTCGGACGTGAAGCACGACCATGTGCGCTCCAAGCTGGCGCCCATGCAGGAACTCGGGCCCGACGACATCAACGTGCTGTTCGACCAGCTCAGGGCGCAGGCGCGGGAGGAACTGTCCGGCGAGGGCTTCGCCGAAGAAGACATCGTGCTGACGCCGTACCTGGACCTGCGTTACGCCGGCCAAGGCTACGAGTTGACGGTGCCGTGTCCGACCCCGCCGCTTGCGCCCGAGGACATGGAGCTGGCGCAGCAGCGCTTCCACGAGGTGCACGAGCAGGCCCACGGCCACAAGGCCGAGTCGGAGCCGGTGGAGCTGGTGAGCGTGCGGCTCGTGTCGGAGGGGCGGGTGCCGCAGACCCGGCTGTCGCCGTTCACGGCCACGGGAAAGAGCGTCGACGACGCCCGTACGGGCGAGCGCCGGATCTTCTTCGGCCGCGACCCGGGCTTTCAGGACACTCCCATCTACGACCGGGACCGGCTGGAGCCGGGGCACGCGCTGGCCGGCCCCGCGGTGGTGGAGCAGATGGACACAACGACGGTGATCCATCCGGAACAGCAGGCACGGGTGGACGACTACAAGAACTTGATCATCACGGCGAAAGGTTAGCATCAAGGACTCATGGGGCAAAAACTGCCGTTAAGTCATTCCCGCGGAAGCGGGAATCCAGGCGGCGTGGCGTGGGCGAGACACGCCATTTACGGAGCCCGAGGCTCGGTGCATCCATTTCAGGGCAATGAAAACGGCACCCGTAACGCAGGCCGACAGCCTGCCGGAAGAGATGACATGGCACATCCGGAAACCCACGTAGACCCCGCCGCCGCGGACCCCATCACCCTCCAGGTGATCCAGGCGCGGCTGGCCGGCATCGTGCAGGAGATGCAGAACTCGCTCTTCCGCACCGGCTTCTCCACCATCATCCGCGAGTCCCAGGACGCGAGCTGCGCCATCCTCACCCGCGACGGCGAGGTGGCGGCGCAGCACGTGGTGCTGCCGCTCCACATGGGCGCGTTCCCGGCCTGCGCCCAGGGCGTGCTGCGCAACTATCCGCCGGAGGAGATCCACGAGGGCGACGCGTACATCACCAACCATCCCTACCTCGGCGGCAGCCCCCACGCCCCGGACATGTGCGTGATGACGCCCATCTTCTTCGAGGGCGTGTGGGTGGGCTTCTCCTCCACCATGGCGCACAAGAGCGACATCGGCGGGCCGGTGCCCGGGAGCTGCTGGAGCCAGGCGCGGGAGGTGTACCAGGAGGGGCTGCAGGTGCCGCCGGTCAAGTACATCGACCGCTACAAGACCAGCAAGGACATCGAGGAGATCATCGGCTGCAACAGCCGCACGCCCGAGCTGGTGGTGGGCGACATCCGTGGCCAGGTGGGCGCGGCGCGCCTGGGCGAGCGGCGCTTCGCCGAGATGATGGCCAAGTACGGGCGCGAGACCGTGCTCGCCTGCTACGACCGCCTGTTCCAGCTCACCGAGGAGCGGGTGCGCAACGAGGTCTCGACCTGGCCCGACAAGAGCGCCGAGGGAGAGCGCTTCCTGGACAGCGACGGCATCGACCTGGACAAACCGGTGCGCATCCGCGTGCGCATCGACAAGAAGGGGGACCGTCTGCTGTTCGACTTCACCGGCAGCGCCGACCAGACCCGCGGCCCGGCCAACATCCGGCCGTCGGTGGTGCGGGCGGCATGCTCCTACTGCCTCACCGCCCTCACCGACCCGGCGCTGCCCACCAACCAGGGGCTGGCGCGGGTGGTGGAGGTGAACTGCCCCGAGGGCAGCGTGCTCAACCCGCGCTTCCCAGCGCCGGTGAACACCTACAACCCCACGGTGCACGCCCTGGTGGAGGCCCTGTTCGAGGCCCTGAGCCAGCTCACGCCGGTCAAGAAGATCGCCGACGGCTGCGCCAGCCGCTCCATCATCATCGGCGGCCGGAACGAGAAGACCGGCCGCAGCTACGTGCAGTACGAGATCTTCGGCGGCGGCTCCGGCGCCCGCACCGGCAAGGACGGCGTGTCCGGCACCAACGTCAACCAGTCCAACGCGCGCATCGCCCCCATCGAGATCATCGAGTCCGAGTTCTCCACCCGGCTGCGCCGCTTCGAGCTCGTGCGCGACTCCGGCGGCGCTGGTGAATTCCGCGGCGGCCTGGGCTTTGTGCGCGAGTACGAGTTCCTGAACCCCGAAGGCCGCTTCTCGCTCCGCTCCACCAAACACGTGGTGGCGCCCAAGGGAGTGGAAGGCGGCGGCAACGGCCGCACCGGCAAGGGCATCCTCAACCCCGGCTCGGGGGACGAACGGGAGATCCCGTCGCGCTGCTCCGACGTCGCCGTGCGCCGGGCCGACGTCTTCCGGCTGGAGACCCCGGGCGGCGGCGGGTTGGGCGAGCCCCTGGAACGCGACGCCGAGGCCGTGGTCAGGGACGTGAAGAACGGCTACGTCTCGCCGGACAACGCCCTGGAGGTATACGGCGTGGCGGTGGAGGAGAGCGGCGGCGGCTTTGTGGTGGATGAGACGCGGACGGCGGCGGTGCGGCGGGAACGGGCGGAGGCGGGCAACGAAAGCCGTTGAAGGGAACGGGCACCAATCCCCCCTAACGAGTCATTCCCGCGGAAGCGGGAATCCAGGGGTGGGGAGTGTGGCGGCCTCATTCCCAGGCCCCACCCCGCCTGGATTCCCGCTTCCGCGGGAATGACTCGTTGGGATGTAGCGGGCTTCCGTAACTACCACAAATCATTGAACAAGATTTTATTTTCACATCAATGACCGAGGAGAAGGCGGGAATGACGGAGGAGAAGGCAGAAATCACGGAGAGGGTGCGGGAATGACGCTTCGAGGACAGATATGACAGCCGACCCCATCACCGTCCAGGTCATCCGCGCCGCCCTGGACGGCATCGTGCAGGAGATGCAGACCTCGCTCTTCCGCACGGGTTTCTCCACCATCATCCGGGAATCCCACGACGCCAGTTGCGCGATCCTGAACACCCGGGCCGAGGTCATCGCCCAGCACGTGGTGCTGCCGCTGCACATGGGCGCGTTCCCTGCCTGTACCGAGGGCCTTCTCGAACGGTTCTCACCGGACCAACTCCAAGAGGGCGACGCCTACATCGTCAACCACCCGTACCGCGGCGGCAGCCCTCACGCTCCGGACATGGGCGTGCTGACACCCGTCTTTTACAAGGGGGAGTGGGTGGGCTTCTGCGCCAGCATGGCGCACAAGAGCGACATCGGCGGCACCGTCCCCGGCAGCGGCTCGGGCACCGCACGGGAGATCTTCCAGGAGGGCCTGCACCTGCCCGCGGTCAAGTTCATGGACGGCGGCCGGCCCGTGCGCGAACTGGAGTGGTTCATCCACGCCAACAGCCGCACGCCGGAGGTCGTGGTGGGCGACATCCGCGGCCAGGTGGGCGCCAACCGGCTCGGCGAGCGTCGCATGACGGAGCTGTTGGACAAGTACGGCAAGCCCACGGTCATGGCCGCCACCGAGGAGTTGGCGGGTCACGCCGAACGGCGGTTGCGGCAGGTCATCGCTTCCTGGCCGGACGGCCGCTACACGGGCGAGGCGTGCGTCGACAACGACGGCATCGACCTCGACAAGCCCGTGCGCATCCGCGTCACCGTGGAGAAGACCGGCGACCGCATCCTGTTCGACTTTTCGGAATGCAGCCCCCAGACCACCGGCCCGGCCAACATCCGCCCGCCCCTGGTGCGGGCCTGTTGCTACTACTGCCTCATCGCCCTCGTGGACCCGTTCCTGCCCATCAACCAGGGTCTGGCACGGGTGGTGGAAACCCGCTTCCGGCAGGGAACCGTGGTCTGCCCCGACTACCCCGCCGCGGTCAACGCCTACATGCCCACCGCGCTGGTGGTGGCCGAGGCCGTGCTCCAGGCCATGGGCTCCCTGGTCCCGGACAAGACCATCGCCGAAGGCTCCGGCAGCGGCGCCATCGCCCTGGGGGGCCGCGCCCGCGACGGCAAGCGCAGCTATGTCCAGTACGAAATCTTCGCCGGTGGCGTCGGCGGCCGCAACGGCAGGGACGGCGCCTCCGCCACCTCCTTCCATCTGAGCAACGGCAAGATCGCCCCCGTGGAGATCATCGAGTCCGAGTTTCCCACCCGGGTGGAACGCTTCGAGCTTCTCCCCGACTCCGGCGGCCCCGGCCGCCACCGCGGCGGCCTGGGCTTCGTCCGCGAATACCGCATCCTCCAGGACGAAGTGCGCTTTTCCATGCGCACCGACAAGCACGCCCTCGCACCCCAGGGCATTGCCGGCGGCCACGCCGGCGGCACGGGCGGCTGCATCATCAATCCCGGTGCCGGCGACGAGCGCAGCATGCCGTCGCGCTTCGGCGACCAGCGGCTCAAGAGCGGCGACGTGCTGCGGATGGAGCGGCCGGGGGGCGGCGGCGTGGGCACGGCCTTCGAACGCAGCCCGGAGGCGGTGCTGGAAGACGTGCGGCAAGGGTACGTGTCGGTGGAGAGGGCACGGAGCGACTACGGGGTGGTTCTGGGCGGCCAACAAGGCGCGATCGTCCTGGACCACGCCGCGACTACGGCGTTGCGCGGGAAGCAGAACGCCGGTTCCTGTTGATGCGACGCCGTAAATTCTAAAACGGTTGTTTTCCTCGGACCCTTCTTCGGCACCAGTAGCCTGACATCGGGATTCTGCTTGACAGAATAAGTAAATTTTAGTAAAAACCAGATAAAATAAGACTGGGTCAGGCATTTCTGAAAGCCGAGAGAGGAGAAAGTCATGAGAACCGCGAAGACCTTGATCTTGTACGCCTGCTTTACGATGATCCTTGCTCCGCTAGGAGTGGCGGCCGCCGGGTATCCGGACAAACCCGTTCGGCTGATCATCCCCTACAAACCCGGCGGAGGTTCGGACGTGATCATGCGCCTTACCTCAAGGTACCTGGAGAAGCACCTTGGCACCGAAATCGTCGTCAAGAACGTATCCGGCGCGGGAGGCAGCATCGGATGGACCGAAGCAAGCCAGGCCAAGCCGGACGGCTATACCATCACTCAGCTTACCAACGCGATGTTGGTAAAGAAGGCGATCGGCGCGAGCAAGGTCAGCGTCAGCGATTTCGAGCCGGTCGCCAACGTGGGATACGTCGCACTGACCGTATCGGCCAAGGGCGACGGTCCATACAAGTCCTTGGGGGACTACAAGTCCGCTGCATTGTCGAATCCGGGCAACGTAGGTCTGGCAATGGGTGTCGGGACCCCGGCCCAGTTTGTCGCCGCCCAGGTGGAACGGGCTACCGAGACGGACCTCAAACTGGTCAACGCAGGCGGTGGCGCGCAGAAGAAAGCCGCGGTATTGGGAGGTCATGTCGATGCGTTGATCGAGCCGGTCGCCGGGGTTGCCGCCCTGCATGATTCCGGCGAATTGAAGATCCTGGCCGTGTTGTCGCCCGAACGGTTGGCGTTCCTGCCCAATGTGCCAACGGCCAGGGAGCAGGGAGTCGATCTCGTGTTCAGGCTCTTCTACGGCTTCGGTGTCCCGATAGGGGTGCCGCAGGAGAGAAAAGACATCCTGGCGAAGGCCGTGGCAAAGCTCGGCAACGACAAGGAATACCAGGCCGGGCTTCGAAAGATCCGTTTTGACTGGGGTTATTTGCCGGCAGGTGCTCTGGCTGATCTGATCAAGAAGGAAGTAGAGCTAACGGAAAGTCTGGCCAAGAGCCTGGGATTCTAACTGTAGCTTTGTACCGCGCGAATGGTTCGCCGGGAGGGATGTCCACAGCGAAGCGAAGGGATTGAGCGGCGGCCCGGGAAGCGTACCTGACCACGCCACCCGGGCCACGCTTCTTGAAGGCCGCATAGCCGTCAATGAGCTCACCACGTTCAGCCCACTTTCTCTTTCTGTCGTGCTTGGTTCTCGTTTGCGCCGTCCTGTTCGTTCGCAGCTTCTATCTCCCGCGGTTCGATTGGGACCCGGTAGGAATGGCCTTCTGGCCGCGAGTGCTTATCGCGGCTCTTCTGTGTCTGGCCGCGTGGATTTCCATCACGTCGGTACGCTCGCCCGACACCTATTCCCCGACCCGCCCGGACACGCGCGGTTTCAGGCTGCCGGCCTTGAGCCTTCTCTACATCGTTTCCGTCGAGCCCATCGGTTTCCTCCTGGCGACCCCGCCTTTCCTGTTCCTCCTTGCTCTGGGCTGGTCGCCGGTGTCCGGTAGGTCCATCATCCGGGGACTCGCTGTCGCCGTCGTGGGGACCTTCCTCGTCCTTGCGGTCTTTCAGCTAGGGGTGGACGTGGAATTGCCACCCGGACTCCTGGACCGTTGAATGCTGGAAGCGATCGGAAACATCCCCTGGGACAGTCTGGCAGCGCTGTCTTCGCCGAGGATTCTGTTGCTGCTCCTCCTGGGGGTGACAGGGGGCCTCGCCGTTGGCGTCACCCCTGGACTGGGGCCGACCATCGCGGTGGCGCTGTTGATTCCCGTGACGTTCACGATGCCCCCGGACGAGGCGTTCGCCATACTGACGGCGGTCTACGTCGGCGGAATGTCCGGGGGAGCGTTGACCGCCATCCTCCTCCGCCTGCCCGGCACGCCCGCCTCCATGGCAACCGTTCTGGATGGTTTTCCCTTGGCGCAGCGAGGGGAAGCAGGACGCGCCATCGGCAACGCCATCGTCGCCAGTTTCTGCGGCACCGTTATCGGGGCCCTCTTCCTCGTACTGTTGGCTCCGTTGCTGGCGCGCTTCGCGCTCAAGTTTCACTTCGCCGAATACGCGGCCGTAAGCATCTTCGCCCTGACCTCCGTCGCCGCACTCACCGGCTCCTCCACCGCGCTGGGCTTGTTGAGCGCCGTCCTGGGGATGCTGCTGGCAACGGTCGGCTTGACACAGGAAGACGGGTTGCCGCGCTTCACCTTCGGTCTCACCGACCTGCAGGCCGGTTTCAGGCTGATTCCCGCCCTGATCGGCCTGTTTGCCGTCTCCCAACTCATGAAGACGCCCATCTTCACCAGGGCCGAGTCATCGCATGATTTGAAGCTCGACCCCGGCGGAAGCTACCTGCCTTCGGCTCGTGACGTTTTCGCCAACAAGATGAACTACATCCGGTCCGGCATCATCGGGACGTTCGTCGGCGTGATCCCGGCCTTGGGTGGCGGCCCCGCGGCCCTGATCGCCTACGCACAGGCGCGGAATGCTTCAGCGGACCGAGACCGGTTCGGCAAAGGGTCCATCGAAGGTCTCATCGCCTCCGAGACGGCCAACAATGCCACCATCGGAGGCGGTCTGATCATCGCGTTGACAGTCGGAATTCCCGGCGACCCGACGTCGGCGGTCCTGTTGGGTGGCTTGATGATCCACGGCGCCCAGCCGGGACCTCAACTGTTCGGCTCCACGCCCGAAATACTCTACGGCATCTACTTCTCGCTCTTCATCAGCAGCATGATGATGGTGGCCGTCCTCTTCGCCGTGGGCCGGTACATAGTTCACGTCGTCCGGACACCGCTCTACGCCCTCAATCCCGTATTGCTCGCCATGTGCATCTACGGCGTGTTCTCGCTCAACAACTCCCTCGGTGACGTGTGGGTCATGATCGGTTTCGGGTGCCTTGGCTACATTATGGAGCACCTTCGCTATCCCCTGCCGCCGCTTGTATTGGGGCTGATTCTAGGGCCGTTGGTGGAGGGGAACGTCCGGAAACTGCTGGGATCCGAACAGACCCTCGCTCCGCTCGTCACCGAGCCTCTTGCTCTCGGTTTTCTGGTGCTGTCGGTGGTCTCCCTGCTGATGGCGCGACGGCTTGCACGCTTCTGACCCGAGACCCCCCCTATGGGAATGGCACACCGCATAAGCGAGAAGAGAGCCCTGGTGGGCGAGTGTCCGCTATGGCACCCGGTCGAACAGGTCTTGTACTGGATCGACGTCCAGGGACCCGCCCTGTTCAGGACCGACGTGGAAGCCGGGGTTACAAAACGCTGGTCCTTGCCGGAGAAGATCGGGTGCATCGTCTGGCACGTGGCGGGCGGCTTGGTAGGGGCGATGGAATCCGGCTTGTACCGATTCACCATCCTTGGCGACACGCTCGACATTGCGTTGCATGCGGAGGGGAACCTGCCGCCGGGCGTGCGCTTCAACGACGGCTGCACCAGTCTGGATGGCCGCCTTTTCGTGGGAAGCATGAACGACCCCATCGACGGCACCGCGTCGGGCTGCCTGTTCCGTTTCGACCGGGACGGAATGTCGGAACCTCTGGTGACCGGGCTCGTGGTACAGAATGGCGTCGCATGGAGCCCCGACGGCGGGACGATGTATCTTTCCGACGCGCACCGGGACGTGCAGAAGATCTGGGCCTTCGACTATGAGGACGCCGGCGGCACCCTTTCGAATCAACGGCTGTTCGTGGACATGACGCAGTACCCCGGACGGCCGGACGGCGCGACCGTGGACAGTGAAGGATTTCTTTGGACGGCGGCCAACGAAGCGGGCAAGCTGTTGCGATTTTCGCCCGAAGGAGAGCTGACTTCGCATGTCGATCTTCCGGTGGCGCGCCCCACGATGTGCGCGTTCGGCGGACCCGATCTGCGAACGTTGTTCGTTACCACCATCGGCCGCGATCCGGTCACCAGGCAGCTCTCGGACAAACCGGACGACGGCTGTCTGTACGCATTGCCCTTAAGCCCGGGAGGGCTCCCCGAGAAACCCTTGAGGTATTGACGTCGAGCGTGCGCCGCCTCACGAGGAGTTGCCGTGACCCCCGACTCGAACGTGCAATGGAACCCGATCATTGCCTCCGCGAAACCTGTCGTGGCGCCCGTGGATTCACGCACCACCTTCGTCTTTCTCGTCTTGTCGACCGCCGACGGCGTAACCGGCGTCGGCGAAGCGACCCATCGCGGCAACCACAAGGCGGTGTTGTCATGCATCGACAACGTGAAGGACCGGGTTGTCGGGATGCCGGTCACGAGCCTTCTTCGCGGCCTCGATGCCGTACCGGCTTGGAGGGACGGCCTGCCCATGGCCGCGGCCGTCAGTTCCTTCGAACAAGCCTATTGGGACCTTCTGGGCAAACGCGCGGGCATGCCGGTGTGGATGTTGTTGGGTGGAGCTCGCCATGACCGGATCACGAGTTACGCCAACATCAACCGGGCCGTCGTCGATCGAAGGCTCTCGACCTGGCGGGAAAAGGCCATGTCGGCGCTCTCCGCCGGCTTTACCGGCATCAAGGTGGCCCCGTTCGACGGGGTCGATTGGCGTGACGGCGACGGCAGCCCGGCGGGTATCGACCGCGGGTGCGATGTCGTGGCCGCGGTGCGCGACACCATCGGCCCCCGGGTCCGGCTCATGGTCGACTGTCACTGGCGATTCAACGTCGCCACGGCGACGGCGGTGATTGACCGGCTCGCGGCGTACGGCGTCTTCTGGATAGAAGGCATCATCACCGAAAGGCCCGACACATTCGCCGACCTGGCGAGGCTGCGGCACTACGCGAGCGAGAGGAACGTGCTCCTGGCCGGGGGCGAATATCTTTCGGGTATTCACGAACACACGTTGGCGCTGGAAAAGGGCGCCTTCGACGTGCTCAATCCGGACATCCGTTACTGTGGCGGACCGGGCAACCTTCTACGCCTCGGTCACATGGCCCGCGAAAAGGGAATCGCGTTTTCACCCCACAATCCCGACGGCCCCATCATGGACGCCGCAACGGCTCAGGTTTGCCACGCCGTGCCCGCCGTGCTCATGCTGGAACGCCAGTTGGTCGAAGACGATTGGCCGGATTACATCCGAGTCCCGCCAGAAACCCGGAGAGCCCGCCCCGTGGTCGCATTGTCCCACGCCCCCGGCCTCGGTATCGGGCTCGACCCCGGTCTGGCGCGAGGCACCTCGACATGGTGCTGACGCTGCCCGCGGGAGTTGCTCCGCGGAAGCTCTTTGACAGGCACCAACAAGTTGTATATATTTGATAACAACAGATGAAGGTTGTCAAATGAATTACGCATCAGAATTGCGACCGCGCCATGACCCACAACAAGCCGACTCGACATCCTTGTGCGACCTGGTCTACCAGAAGGTGCTCGAGAGGATCCTGAGCGGCGAGTATCCCGCCAGGTCGAAACTGCCGACGGAAGTCCAGCTATCCGGGGAACTTGGCGTCTCCAGGCCTGTGCTGCGTCAGGCATTGGCGAAATTGCGCGACGACAACCTGATCATTTCGCGGCGCGGGTCCGGCAGTTACGTCAGGGCCACGCCCGATTCCGCCATGCTGGCCTATACGCCGATTTCCAGCATTCAGGATATCCAGCGCTGTTTCGAGTTTCGCACCGGGATCGAGGGCGAAATCGCTGCCCTCGCCGCCGAAAGGCACAACGACGACAGTCTGAAACAGATCAAGCGCGCGCTGGACCAAATCAACGAAAAGCTCCGTTCAGGCGCATCGAGCGTCGACGCGGATTACAACTTCCACCTCGCGGTCTGCAACGCCACGCAGAACACCTACTACGTCAAGGCCTTCGCATCCTTGTACGAGAACATACGAGTCGGAATGCAGCTCACGTCATACCTCTCCAACCGAAGGCCGACGAAACGTTTCCACCTGATCCGCGCGGAGCACACCGCCGTCTTTGAAGCCATACGAAAACGTGACCCGGAAGAAGCCCGCGCCAGCATGCGCCAACATATCGCCAACGCGAGACAGCGAATGTTCGAGAGCGATGACTGAAGTGGCGGCACGGATTCTCTTGACCGGCGCCGGCGGGCGCATCGGCTCCGTTCTGGCCAAGGCCCTGGAGGGTGAACACCCACTGCGCCTTCTCGACATCACCGTGCCCGAGAAACGAACCAGGAGTGACAGGGTGGAGTGGGTGGAAGGGGATATCACCGATTTCGAACGCACCGTCGACGCGGTCAGGGACATCGATTGCGTCATCCATCTTGCGGGCACGCCCAACGCCAAGGACTGGGAGGCGGTTTCGCGATTGAACATCGAGGGCGCTCGCAACGTTTTCGAAGCGGCCCGGCGGAACGGCGTCCGGAAGATCATCTTTGCCAGTTCGACGCACGTGGTGGGCATGTACGACCTTTCGGATCCGCTGTCGGACGACATGCCCTACAGTGCCGACAGTCTCTATGGAATCTCCAAGGCCTTCGGTGAAGTCTATCTGAAGTACCTGTGCACGAAACACGGAATCACCGGTATCTCACTGCGAATCGGATCGTTCCTCGAGTCTCCGCGGGACACGAGATCGCGCTACACCTGGATCAGTCATCGGGACCTGGTGCGAGCCGTCAGGGCGTGTATCGCCACCGAAGAGGAGGGTTTCCACATCGTTTTCGGATTCTCGGACAATGGCGGGCTGAATATTCGAAACGACGATAGCCGCAAGATCGGTTACAAGGCCCTGGACCGGGCATCGGACGCGCTGACCGCGGGGCCAGCGCAACACGCAACGCTTGCCACCACTCGGCTCGGAGGCAGCTGGGCCTTGGAGGACCGCTGACCGGAACCACGTTCTTGAGTCGCGAGCCGTCGCCGAACCCGAGTCGGTCCACCGAGTGTCGCAAAGGACGACCATGACAGAGACCTCACATACGTCGAATTGGCTGGGAGACTCGGTAGTGGCCGTACCGCCATTGGCCTGGAATGAAGACCTGACGCCAAACTTCGCGGCCAACGAAACACTGCTCAAACACATCGAGGCCGGTGGGGTGAGACACATCCTCTACGGGGGAAACGCCAATGTCTACCACATATCGACAAGCGTGTTCGAGTTGGTCCTCGAGAAGATCCTGGCCGCGGCGTCACCGGGCACGCGGATCATCGCCTCCGTCGGACCCGATTTCGGCAAGATGATGGATCAGTGCGGGGTCCTTCACCGGCTGGGAAACGAAACCGCCATGGCGTTGCCCTTCCAGGGAGTCTCGACGCAGGACGGGATCGAAGAAGCCCTCAAGCGCTTCGGCGATGCCTTCGGCAAGCCGTTCATCATCTACATAAAGGAGGACAACTACCTTCGGTCCGACCAAGTCGCCCGCCTCTTCGACACGAAGCGGGTGTTTGCAGTGAAATACGCCGTACCCCGTACCGACGAAACCACGGACCCCTACCTCGACGACCTTTGTCGCGCGATCGGAGCGGAGAACATTATCAGCGGAATCGGCGAGCAGCCGGCCATTGCCCATATCAGGACATTCGGGCTGGCGGGATTCACCTCAGGACTGGTGTGCATTGCTCCAAACGGTTCCCGGCGAGTCCTCGAAGCCTGCAAGGGCCGCGATTTCGATACCGCCGATCTCTATCGCGAACACTTCCGCCCACTGGAGACCCTCAGAAACAGCCACGGCCCCATCACGGTCCTGCACGACGCCGTAGGCCTTGCCGGCGTCGCACGGATGGGGCCGATCCTGCCCATGCTCTCGAACACCACGCCGGAACTCACCGAATCCATTGCCGAGGCCGCGCGTGAACTTCGGACCTGGGACAAGGTTGTTGTCTCTGAACCCAAGACGTAAACTGTCTCGCACAACATGCTTCGCAAAGAGGAAAAAGAACTGCGCGCCTATGTCGAACGCTGGCGCCTGGCAGCCGCGAAACTCGAGGAACTGCGACGCCAGGACCTCCGCAACGTCAACGTGGCTGAGCACATCGAGGCCATGAACGGCGCCTTCGAGGCCGCGCTAGCAACTGAGACAAGAACCACGTCCGGGCTCGTGGAACAACAGGCGATTTTCGCCAAACTACGAAATGCGCGATCTGTTCCACCTGGCAAGTAAGGTCCAATCGTTCTGTCAGGTCTTGCCCGGACTTCCCCGGACCGCGCGAGTTCCATGATTTTCCCGTGACGGGATTCAATCGATCTCGTCTTCGGGCACGATCCAAGGTTCTTGAAGCGCCGCATCGCACCATTCGACAAAGGCGGGCAGCGTCAGCACAGCACGGCTGTAGGCGGCGCACGTGTCGTCGAGCTCAACCCCGTACGTGTCCAGGCGGGTGACGACCGGGGCGAACATGGCATCAGCCGCGCCGAAACCGCCGAAGAGAAACTCGCCTCGCTCGCCGTAGCGGTCACGGCACTCCCGCCAGATCTCGCATACCCGGGCGATGTCTTCCGCGACGCCGGGGCCACGGCCCTTGCCCTTGAGGTCCGTGCGACGCAGGTTCATGGGCATGCAGTTGCGCAGCGCGGTAAAGCCCGCATGCATTTCGCAGGCGATCGAACGAGCCATCGCACGGGCATCCCGATCCTCGGGCCACAGGCCGGCCTCGGGGAAAAGCTCGTGGGCGTATTCCAGGATCGCAAGGGTTTCCCATATGGTGCGTTCGCCGTGAAGCAACACCGGCACGCGCCGCGACGGGGATACGGCGGCGATGGCTTCTTTCCAGTTCTCGTCGAACAGCAGGACCATCCTTTCGGCGAACGCGACACCGGCATGGCGCAGGGCCAGCCAAGGCCGAAGGGACCAGGACGAGTAGTTCTTGTTGCCGATCACCAAGGTCAGTTCGCTCATCTCAACGTTCTCCCGCCGCCCGATGTCTTGGTCTCAGTGGAATGATGGAAGACTTTACACCGGTATTGATCACCGGCCAAATACGGCTCCGGTCCGCCCCCTCGCGGCACCCCGTGAAACGGGACCGTTCGGTCACCGAGCCACTGGTGAGTTGCCCCCTTACTCCTACACGGTTAAAATATTCTCCACCATGGCGGAAGCATTTGTGGAGATAACATGCGCTAAGAAGTACTGGTCGGCAACCGAGGGTTCGACAACGACGCCTTCCGCCGCGCCAGCCGGCACTCGGACCAGGAGATAAACCGTGATCACTGAGCTGAGGCTCGTGGACTTCAAAAACTTCGCCAACGAGAGGTTGCACCTCGGTCCGTTCACCGTGGTCGTTGGCGCCAATGCCAGCGGCAAGAGTAATATCCGGGACGCCTTCCGTTTCCTCCACGGAATCGGCCGTGGTTACACGCTCGCGGAGATCATGGGCGGAAAATACGGGGCGGGTGGTCAGGCCGAGTGGGAGTCGATTAGAGGTGCTCCGAAGGAAATCAGCCGTCTCCAACAAGTCGATGGATATTACGGCTTCATGCTTTCGATTCGAATGAAGCAAAGTCGAAGACAAAGTAACTATTCGATAGGGGTACAGAGCGACATACCCAATTTCGGCGGCTTTCGGGTGTTTCAGGAGGAACTGGAGGACGGCAAAACAACCATTTATACATGCCACCCGGGTGAACCAGACCCGGTGGACCTCCAGGAGGACGAGAATAACTTACTCCTCCGTATGGGCAAGGTCGGAGATCAAAAGAAATATGGTGATCGAATCTCCGTAAGACCCGGCCAACCCGCGCTGACCCAGATAGGAGAACATTTAAGGGTGCGGCGGTCCCACAAGGATGCGGCTGAATATGCGACTGAAATCCTCTCAAACATGCGCTTTTTTGATCTGCTTCCCGATAGAATGAGAAAGCCAGCGTTCCCAGGCCAAGCCGTTCTGGGAGACAACGGCGACAATTTGCCTACTGTTCTGCGACAAATTTGCTCTGAACCGAGACGCAAGGACAGTTTGATACAGTGGATCCGAGAGCTCACTCCAATGGATGTAGTGGACTTCGACTTTCCTGTCGATACCATCACCGGTCTGGTTCAGCTTGTCATATGCGAGAGCGGAGATCGAAAACTATCAGCCTACAGCATCTCCGACGGTACCCTTCGTTTCCTTGCGATGTTGGCGACATTACTCTCGGAGAACGCGAAGGGCCTTTATTTCTTCGAGGAAATCGATAACGGCATCCATCCCTCACGAGTTCAACTTCTGCTCGATCTCATGGAGGCGCAAACCGCGAAAGGCGACATTCAGGTAATTACTACGACTCATTCTCCCGAACTGTTGTCCATGGTGAACGACAGGACGTACGAGAACACCTCCGTGGTGGGTCGTCTGGAGGAGACGAGCGATGCGATTATCCGTCCGGTCGCCGATCTGCCCGACTCCAGGAAGTTGCGCAAGACTCAAGGATTGGGCCGGCTTCTGAGCGGCGGTTGGATGGAGACCGCACTTTCCTTCACCGAAGGCGACAGGAACGACCAGGGAAGCTCGAAATGACGTTCTCGTCATTCCCGAAGACTTCGACTCCTTGGCCGGGCGCCTCGGAGCGCTCTCGTGAAACTGTTCAGCGAAGTCGTGCACCTGGCTTCGCTGAACGACAGCGACCCCAGTGTACCTCACATGATCTTGTATCCGGACACTTGCGTGGCCACTGGGCCGCCGCAGCACGGCTCAAGAGGGCGCCTGGCTGCATGAACCACCGGATAGCCCCATTTCTGCGACAGGATCGCCACTCTCACCGCCGGCTCACCGCCTCGAACAAATGCAACTGCGGCGTCTTCCCATTGTCATCCGCCAGCACGGGGTAGTTCGCCGTGAAGCAGGCGTCGCAGTAGCCGGCGTCGTCACCCTTGAAGAAAGTGTAGAGGCCCTCGCGGCTCAGGTAGGCGAGGGAATCGGCGCCGATGAAGTCGCGGATGCCGTCGACGGAGTGGACGGAGGCGATGAGTTCCTTGTGGGTGGGGGTGTCGATGCCGTAGTAGCAGGGGCTGATGGTGGGGGGTGAGCTGATGCGTACGTGGACCTCGGCGGCGCCGGCCTCGCGCAGCATGCGGATGATCTTCTGGCTGGTGGTGCCGCGGACGATGGAGTCGTCCACCACCACCACGCGCTTGTCCTGGAGCACCTCGCGCATGGCGTTGAGCTTGATCTTCACGCCGAAGTTGCGGATGTGCTGTTGCGGCTCGATGAAGGTGCGGCCGACGTAGTGGTTGCGGATCAGGGCGAGGTCGAGGGGGATGCCGGACTGTTCGGCGTAGCCGATGGCGGCGGGCACTCCCGAGTCGGGCACGGGCGTCACGATGTCGGCGTCGATGTGGCTCTCGCGGGCGAGCTGGCGGCCCAGCTCCTTGCGGTACTGGTAGACGCTGTGGCCGTAGACGTTGCTGTCGGGCCGGGCGAAGTAGATGGATTCGAAGATGCACCGGGCGGGAACGGTCTCCGGGAAGGGCTTGAGGGACTCCATGCCGCCGCGGCTGAAGACCAGCACTTCGCCCGGCTCCACCTCGCGCACGTACTCCGCCTCGATCAGGTCCAGCACGCAGGTCTCCGACGCCGCCACCCAGGCGTCCCCATCCCCGCGCCCGCGGAACCGGCCCACGATCAGCGGCCGGAAACCCAACGGGTCCCGGGCGGCGATCATGGTGTGGGTGGTGAGGAACACGAGGGAGTAGGAGCCCTTGACCCGGTGGAGGGCGTCGATGACGCGGTCCGTCAGGGTCTTCTCCTTGGAGGTGGCGATGAGGTGGACGATCACCTCGGTGTCGGAGGTGGACTGGAAGATGGAGCCGGACTCCTCGAGTTGCTGCCGGAGCTGGTTGGCGTTGATCAGGTTGCCGTTGTGGGACACGGCGATGGGACCGTCGGCGTACTCCACCACGAACGGCTGGGCGTTCTTGAGGTCGGTGTGCCCGCTGGTGGAATAGCGGTTGTGTCCGATGGCCGACGCGCCCCGCAGGTTCTTGATGATGTCTTCCTTGAAGATGTCCGCCACCAGGCCCATCTGGCGGTGGGAGATGAGGACCTCGCCGTCCGAGGACACGATGCCGGACGATTCCTGGCCGCGGTGCTGCAGGGCGTAGAGCCCCAGGTACACCATGTTGGCGGCCTCGGGATGGCCGTGGACCCCGACCACCGCGCACTCTTCATGGAACTTGTCGAACATCGCGTCCTGTCCGGAGGAACACTGCCGGGTGCGTTGTCCGGCGGTTCCCCCTTTCCCGAGCCTGTTCGTCACTTAACACACCGCTCCAGGGCCGTCGACCAAATGTTACGCAGCCGTTGCACCGGTGCCCGCACCAGGTCGTTGATGGCCAGACGGTCCCCTCCCACTTCCCCGATGACCGCGATCACAACGTCCTCCCGGGTCGCGATGTCCTGCAACCGACCGTAGTCCCTTTCCTTCAGCGATACCACGATACGCGAATGCGATTCGCCGAACAGGAGCGCGTCCGCGCGCCCGCGTTGCTCGATCTCGATGACCGCTCCCGGACCCTCGGGGTCGGGGTGTGAGACGCAGCAATCCGCCAGGGCCACGGCCAGTCCCCCCTCGGAAACGTCGTGGGCCGACGAGAGCAGCCCCTGTTCCACCGCCAACCGGCAGGTCCGCTGTATCCCGCGCTCCAGCGCCAGGTCCACCTCCGGCGGCTTGCCCGCCACTTGTCCGTGCACGACCTTGAGGTACTCGCTGCCCCCCAGTTCGTCGCGGTTGAGGCCCAGCAGCACCACCAGGTCGCCCTCCTCCTTGAACCACGGAGTGGCGATGCGCGTCACGTCCTCCAGCAGGCCCACCATGGCCACCGTGGGCGTGGGGTGGATGGAGACGCCGTCGGTCTCGTTGTAGAAGCTCACGTTGCCGCTCACCACCGGGATCTCCAGCGCCAGGCACGCCTCGCGCATGCCTCGGATGGCCTGGGAGAACTGCCACATGACGTCCTCCCGCTCGGGGTTGCCGAAGTTGAGGCAGTCCGTGAGCCCCAGCGGCGTCGCCCCGACACACGACAGGTTCCGCGCCGCCTCGACCACCGCGGCCATGCCGCCCGCGTGGGGGTCCAGGTAGCAGTAGCGCGCGTTACAGTCCACGGTGAGGGCCAGTCCCTTGGACGTCCCCTTGACGCGGATCACCGCGGCGTCCGCGCCCGGCGCCAGCACCGTGTTGCCGCGCACGTAGTGGTCGTACTGGCGGTAGACCCACTCCCGGGAGCTCAGGTTCGGGGAATCCAGCAGTTGCTCCAGCACCCGGGTCATGCTCTCGGGCTGCGCCAGCGCGTCCGCGTCCAGGCGCTGGATCTCGTCCTGGCGCGGCGGCCGCCTGGCGGGCCGGTCGTACGCCGGTGCGGCGTCGGTGAGCGCGGCCACCGGGATGTCGGCCACCGGACGGCCCTCCGACAGCACCCGGAACACGGGCTCGTCGATGACCCGGCCCACCACCACCGCGTCCAGGTCCCAGCGCTCGAAGATGGCCCGGACTTCGGCCACGGACTCCGGATGCACCACCAGCAGCATGCGCTCCTGGGACTCGGACAGCAGGATCTCGTAGGGGGTCATGCCCTGCTCGCGCAGCGGCACGTGCGCCAGCTCCATCTCCACGCCCGAGCCCGCGCGTCCGGCCATCTCTACGGCCGAGCTGGTAAGGCCCGCGGCGCCCATGTCCTGGATGCCCACGATGGCGTCGGTGCGCATCAGCTCCAGGCAGGCCTCGATGAGGAGCTTCTCGGTGAAGGGGTCGCCCACCTGCACCGTGGGACGGCGCTGCTCCGAGTCCTCGGAGAATGACTCGGACGCCATGGTGGCGCCGTGGACCCCGTCGCGGCCGGTCTTGGAGCCGACGTACACCACCGGGTTGCCGGCGCCCCGGGCCTTGCCGGTGAAGATGCGGTCCCGCTCCGCCAGGCCCAGCGTGAAGGCGTTCACGAGGATGTTGGCGTCGTAGCATGCGTCGAAGTAGATGTCGCCGCCCACGGTGGGCACGCCGACGCAGTTGCCGTAGCCGCCGATGCCCCCCACCACGCCGTTCACCAGGTAGGGAGTCTTGGCGTGGCGGATGGCGCCGAACCGGAGCGAGTTGAGGCTGGCGATGGGGCGGGCGCCCATGGTGAAGACATCCCGCAGGATACCGCCCACGCCGGTGGCCGCCCCCTGGTATGGCTCGATGAAGGAGGGGTGGTTGTGGCTCTCGATCTTGAACACCACGGCGAGGCCATCGCCTATGTCCATGACGCCGGCGTTTTCACCCGGGCCGTGGATGACGCGGGGGCCGTCGGTGGGAAGCTGCTTCAGGTGCTTGCGCGAACTCTTGTAGCTGCAGTGCTCCGACCACATCACCGAGAAAACGCCCAGCTCGGTGAGGTTCGGCGCGCGTCCCAGGAGGCGCAGGATCCCGGCGTACTCGTGGTCGGTCAGACCGTGGGCGTGGACCACCTCGGGGGTCACGGGCGCTGGGTCGGGGTTCGTTGCGTCGCTCATGTCGCTGCCTGCACGATGCGTCACGGATACCGGTACGAACCTGAGCGTGTCTTGTTGCACGCCGGCATGACGAGTAGCCTCGGCGTCACGCGCGAAAGCGCGGCGCAGCCCATGGACAAAAGACTTGTGGATCCCCAACCTTTTTGTTGAACCGGGGCATCGAGTTACGCGCCGTTCCGCCGCCGAACCTCGGCGGCCATGGAGGAGAAAACGGTCAGGCCGCCGACGCCCCCGAGCAGTTCTTCCGTGGCATCCTCCGGATGCGGCATCAGGCCGAAGACGTTGCGCCCTCGGTTGCACACGCCGGCGATGTTCTGCATCGAGCCGTTGGGATTGGCTTCGTCGGAGGTCCGGCCGGCCGTGTCCACGTAGCGCAACAGCACCTGTCCGTGGTCGCGAACCTGCTTGAGGGTCAGAGCATCGGCGTAGTAGCGGCCTTCGCCGTGCTTCACCGGCATCTCCAGCAGGGCGCCGGGTTCGGCCGCGCACGTAAACGGCGACTCGGCGTTTTCCACGCGCAGGGTCACGCGCCGGCACACGAAGCGCAGCGACTCGTTGCGCGTGAGGGCGCCGGGCAACAGCCCGGCCTCGCACAGGATCTGGAAACCGTTGCAGATGCCGAGCACCAGCCCGCCCGCCGCGGCGAAGTCGACGATGCCCTGCATGACCGGCGCGAACCGGGCCATGGCGCCGGCGCGCAGGTAGTCGCCGTAGGAGAAACCGCCCGGCAGCACCACGCCGTCGCACTCGCCGTCGAACGGGTCCTTGTGCCACAGGGGGCGCACGTCGTGCCCGAGAACGTGGCGCAGGCAATGGACGACGTCGTCGTCGTCGCAGGAGCCGGGAAAGATGGCCACCCCCCAGCGCATCCGGCTACCCCGTGACCTCGAAGCGGTAGTTCTCGATGACAGGGTTGGCCAGCAGCTTCTCGCACATGCGCCGCGCCTGCTGCTCGGCGTCCTCCGCCTCGGCCACGTCCAGGCTCAGCTCCAGGTACTTGCCCACGCGCACTTCCTTGACGCCGCCGAAGCCGAGGCTGTGGAGGGAGTTCTCCACGGCCTTGCCCTGGGGGTCGAGGACTCCCTCCTTGAGGGTTACGAAGACTTTGACGAGCATGATTCGATGGCGCGTTCGCCCAAACGACCCGTCATTCCCGCGGAAGCGGGAATCCAGGGGTGGTTGTGTGGCGGCCCATTGCCCCAGGCCCCACCCATCCTGGATTCCCGCTTCCGCGGGAATGACGTATTGGGGGGGCCGGGAATGATGAAGACGGATGTCTGTAACTACCTGAATTCATCGGACAAGATTATATCTTCGTATCAATGACGGAGAGAGAGGCCGGCAACAACGGAGCGGGCGACAACACTCCGCCACGGACTCCTTCTTACCCTCCGGTCACCCGGCGGCAGACCTCCTGGTAGGCTTCCTCGACGCCGCCCAGGTCGCGGCGGAAGCGGTCCTTGTCCATCTTCTCGAGAGAGCCCTTCTGCCAGAACCGGCATGTGTCCGGGCAGATCTCGTCGGCGAGGACGACTTGTCCGTCGCGCTTCCCGAACTCGAGCTTGAAGTCCACGAGGATCAGGTCGCGCTCGTCGAAGAACGCCTTCATCAGCTCGTTGGTGCGGAAGGTGAGACGCTTGATCTCCTCCAGCTCCTCCGCGGTGGCATAGCCCAGCGCGATGATGTGGTAGTCGTTGATGATCGGATCGTCCAGCTCGTCGCACTTGTAGCAAAACTCGAGGATGGTCGTGGACAGCGACTGCCCCTCCTCCAGACCCAGGCGCTTGGCCATGCTGCCGGCCACAATGTTCCGGATGATCACCTCGATGGGGAGCATGTCCAGCTTCCACACCAGCATCTCCCGTTCGTTGAGGCGATCCAGGAAGTGCGTCGGCACGCCGTTGGCTTCCAGGTGCTTGAACAGCACCTCGGAGATGGCGTTGTTGACGACTCCCTTGGAGGTGACGCTGCCCAGCTTCTTCTTGTTGAAGGCGCTGGCGTCGTCCTTGAAATACTGGATCATCTTGGCGGGATCGTCGGTGGTGTAGAGCTTCTTCGCCTTGCCCTCGTACATGAACTCACGCTTTTCCATGGCTCTCCTCGTACGCCGCGCGGGCGCGGTTTGAATCCAGTCCGGCGCGGGTGCTCTTCACACCGCGCCGAAAACCCGTTCGAAGATGGTGTCCACGTGCCGGAAGCAGTCCTTGAGCTCCCAGATCTCGTCGATCTCGCCGGGGCTCAAATGCTCCGTGACCGTGGCGTCCTCCAGCAACTGCTGCTTGAGGTCCTTGCCCTCCTTGGCGGCCACGAGCCCGTGGCGCTGGACGATCTTGTAGGCCTCGTCGCGCGCGAGCCCCTTCTCCACCAGGCGCAGCATCACGCCCTGGGAGAACACCGCGCCACCGCTCAGGGCGAGGTTGCGCTCCATGTTCTCGGGGTAGACGCACAGGCCGCGGATGACGCGGGTAAACCGGTAGAGCATGAAGTCCACCAGGATGGTGGCGTCGGGGCCGATGACCCGCTCCACCGACGAGTGGCTGATGTCGCGCTCGTGCCACAGGGCGACGTTCTCCAGGGCCGATACCGAATACGAACGCACCAGCCGCGCCAGGCCGGACACGTTTTCCGACAGGATCGGGTTGCGCTTGTGGGGCATGGCGGACGATCCCATCTGGGTCGCGGCGAAGGGCTCCTCGGCTTCCAGCACCTCGGTGCGCTGGAGGTGGCGGACCTCCACGGCGAACTTCTCGATGGAGCTGGCCAGCACGGCCAGGACACTGAAGAAATAGGCGTGGCGGTCGCGCTGGATGATCTGGTTGGACACCGGGTCGGGGGTGAGGCCCGCGGCCTTGCACACGTACGCCTCGACCTCCGGAGGCACCTGCGCGTAGGTGCCCACCGCGCCGGAAACGATGCCGCAGCATACCTCGGCCACCGCGCTCTCCAGGCGCGCCAGGTTGCGCGCCATCTCTTCGTGCCACAGCGCCAGCTTGAGGCCGAAGGTGATGGGCTCGGCGTGGATCCCGTGGGTGCGCCCCATCATGGGCGTGTCCTTGTAGCGCTGCGCCTGCTCCCGCAGCACCGACATGAACGTGCGCACGTCTTCCACCAGGAGCGCGCTGGCCTCCTTGAGCTGCAGCGAGAACCCCGTGTCCATGACGTCGGACGAGGTCATGCCGACGTGCACGAAACGGGCGTCGTCGCCGATGGACTCGGCGACGCAGCGCAGGAACGCGATCAGCTCGTGGTGCACCTCGCGTTCGATGTCGCGGATGCGCGCGACGTCGAAACGCGCGTTGCGCCGGATGCGCGCGGGCACGTCCACGGGCACCTTGCCCAGTTCGGCCAGCGCTTCGGTGGCCAGGATCTCCACCTCCAGCCACTTGCCGAAGCGGTTCTCCTCGGACCAGATCCGCGCCATCTCGGGGCGTGTGTAGCGATCGATCATTTTCCGCGAGTATGTCCGGAACCAGAGTCGTCTATGGTTCCTTGGTACCGTCGCCGGCACGTGCCCTTCCCGGTTCTTGTGCGCCGGTGTGTCCGAAGCCGCCGGCGTCACGAGTGGACGCGGGCAGTTCGTCCACCTCTTCCAATCGCACCCAAGGGACAGACTGGACGACCATCTGGGCGATGCGGTCGCCGTGGCGGATGGTCGCGGGCTCCCGCCCCAGGTTGATGACCGCCAGTTGCACCTCGCCGCGGTAGTCCGAGTCGATGGTGCCGGGGCTGTTCACCAGAGTGACGCCGTGCTTCAGCGCCAGCCCGCTCCGGGGACGGATCTGCGCCTCGTAGCCTGGCGGCAGCGCCAGCGCGAAGCCCGTGGGTATCAGCGCCCGCTCCAGCGGCGCCAGCGAGACCTCGTCCTCCACGGCGGCGGCCAGGTCCAGCCCCGCCGAACCCTCGGTCATGTAACGCGGCAAGGGAACGGCGGCCTTGCCGTCCCTCACCCTCCTGATCTGGACCTTGATGTCGGCCATGACAGCGGGATCCTCCACCCATGGATTCCCGCTTCCGCGGGAATGACGTATTGAGGAATCTCTGCGTCATGAGTATTGACACAGCCTGTTCCGCGGGAATGGTGTATTTGCAACGTTCCCGTTCCTCTGCAACTTCAGCCCCAAGGGTTGAAAAAACCCGCGGCGGCGTCCCTCTGCAACCTCACCCTCAGGGATTGACCGCGGCGGCGTCCTCGGGAGCCGCCCCGCCGAACCCGGCGCCGCCGACGCTGTGCCCTTCCAGGTCGCCCAGCAGGGTGGCGGTCATGGCGCCGGGCACGAACAACTCCCGTGCCAACTCGGTCACGGCTTCCGGCGTGACATCGCGCAGGCCACGGGTGATTTCCTCCACCGAAATCTGTGCGCCGCGGTGCATTTCGCTACGGGTCACGTGCGTCATCCACGCGTCCGCGGACTCGAGGCCCAGCAACGTGTGCCCGACGAGTTGCTCGCGCGCGCGCCCGAGCTCTTCCTCGGTCACCTGGCCCGCGGCCACCTTGGCCATCTCGTCCACGGCGAGGTCGATGACCTCCCGCGCCCATTCCGCCTTGGTGCCGACATAGAGGCCGAGGTAGCCGGTATCCCGGTAAGGGGACAGGAACGAATAGACGGAGTACGCTTTGCCGCGCCGCTCGCGTATCTCCTGGAACAGGCGCGAACTCATGCCGCCCCCAAGCAACGCGTTGAGAACGTGTGCCACGTAGTGCCGCGGGTCGCCGTGCGGCAGCGCCGGCACCCCCAGGCAGATGTGCACCTGCCCGAGCTGGCGCGGGTGGTGGAACAGGCCGGAGCGAGGCCCGGGCGCCGCCGGCGGTGCCTGCAACGGCTTGGCCTCGAGCGCGCCGAAGGCGCCGCCCACGGCATCCACCAGCTTGGCATGCGAGAGATTCCCCGCGCCGGCGATGATGACCCGCCCGGGCAGGTAACGCTCGGCCATGAACCCGACGAGATCGTCCCGGGTGAAGCCGGCAACGGTGTCCACTTCACCGCACACCGCCCGCCCCAGGGGATGGTCGCCGAAGTAATCGAGGCTGAACAGATCGTGGACGAAGTCCTCGGGGTTCTCGTCCGCCGAGGCGATCTCCTGCAGGATCACGGTGCGCTCGCGCTCGATCTCCTCCGCATCGAACACCGAGTTGAGAAAGAGGTCGCTCAGGACGTCGACCGCCAAGGGCAGATGCTCGTCCACCACCTTGGCGTAGTAGCAGGTGTTTTCCTTGCCGGTGAAGGCGTTGAGCACGCCGCCGACGGCGTCCATCTCCTCGGCGATCCGTTGCGCGCTGCGGGCCTTCGTGCCCTTGAACAGCAGGTGCTCCAGGAAGTGGGACAGGCCCCCCTGACGTCGCTCTTCGTGGCGGGAACCGTTCTCGACCCAGATGCCGAGACTCACCGCCCGTGTCCCGGAGCGCTGTTCGGTGAGAATCCTGACGCCGTTGTCCAGAACCGTCTTGTGGAACATCGGATGGGTGACACCCTCGGCGATCCCATCGCCATGGGGGCACGGCGGGCCTGGAGCCCGCCGTGCCTGATCTGTTTTGGATTTCCGCCCTTGCTTGATGATCCGTCGCTACACCTGCTCGGAGGTCTGTTCTTCCTTCAGGGCCTCCTTGCGGCTGAGACGGATCTTGCCCTGCCGGTCCACGTCCAGCACCTTCACCATCAGCTCGTCGCCCTCGTTGAGCACGTCTCTCACGCGGCGCACGTGGTCGTCGGCGATCTGCGAGATGTGGACCAGTCCGTCGGTGCCCGGCAGGATCTCGACGAACGCGCCGAAGTCCATCACGCGCCGGACCGTGCCCTTGTAGATGCGGCCGATCTCCACCTCGGCGACGATGCCCTCGATCATGTCCAGGGCCCGGCGGCTGCCCGCCTCGTCGCTGGACGCCACCGTGACGGTGCCGTCGTCCTGCACGTCGATCTTGGTTCCCGTGGCCTCGACGATGCCGCGGATGACCTTGCCTCCCGGTCCGATGATGTCGCGGATCTTCTCGGGCCGCACCTTGATCGTGGTGATGCGCGGCGCGTGGCGCGAGACCTCCTGGCGCGTCTCCGCCAGCGTACCGTCCATGATGTCGAGGATGTGAAGGCGGCCTTCCCGCGCCTGGTACAGGGCCTCCTGCATGATCTCGCGGTTGACGCCGCCGATCTTGATGTCCATCTGCAGCGCGGTGATGCCTTCCCGGGTGCCGGCGACCTTGAAGTCCATGTCGCCGAGATGGTCCTCGTCGCCGAGGATGTCGGTCAGCACCCGCACTTCGTCGCCTTCCTTGATGAGGCCCATGGCGATGCCCGCCACCGGCGCCTTGATGGGAACGCCGGCGTCCATGAGCGACAGGGAGCCGCCGCACACGCTCGCCATGGAGGAGGAGCCGTTGGACGCCAGGATCTCGGAGACCACGCGCAGAGTGTAGGGGAACGCGTCCTCGTCGGGCAGGACGGGCACCAGCGCGCGCTCAGCCAGCGCGCCGTGGCCGATCTCACGCCGCCCCGGACTGCGCAGGAACTTCACCTCGCCGGTGCTGTAGGGAGGGAAGTTGTAATGCAGCATGAACTTCTTGAACTGCTCGCCGGTGAGGGCGTCGACGCGTTGCGCGTCGGAGGACGTGCCCAGGGTGGCCACCACCAGCGCCTGGGTCTCGCCGCGGGTGAAGAGCGCCGACCCGTGGGTGCGCGGCAGGAGGTCGACGTCGCAGGTAATGGGGCGCACGTCCTTGAGGCCGCGGCCGTCGATGCGTTTGCGCTGCAACACCAGGTCCCGGAGCTCGAACTTCTCCAGCGCCCTGAAGGCGCCCTTGATCTCCTTTTCGCGTCCGGGGAACTCTTCCGCGCCCGCCGCCTGGACCTCGCCGCCCACCTCGTCGATGCGGGAGTTGCGCTGCTTCTTGTCGGCGATGCACACCGCCTCCTTGACCTTTTCCCGCGCGCGCTCCCGCACCCAGCCCGTCAGCGTCTCGTCCTTCTCTTCCTGGGGGGCGATCCGCTTGGGCTTGCCGAGCTGCTCCCGGAGCTTTTCCTGCAGGTCGATGAGGGGCTGGATCGCCTGGTGGCCCTGGAACAGCGCATCCAGCACCCCCTCCTCGGGCACGATCGACGCGCCCCCTTCCACCATCAGGATGCCGTCCCGGGTTCCCGAGAGGAAGATGTTGACGTCGCAATCCGAAATCCGGCTCTGGAGCGGGTTCATGACCCACTCGCCGTTGACGCGGCCCACCCGGACGCCGGCCAGAGGGCCGTTGAACGGGATGTCCGATATCTCGATGGCCAGCGAAGCGGCGAACATGGAAACCATGTCGGTGTCGTTTTCGCCATCGGCGGACAGCACGGTGACGATGATCTGCGTCTCCGCCTTGAGACCGCCCGCGAACAGCGGCCGGATGGATCGGTCGATGAGGCGGCAGGTAAGGATTTCCTTTTCCGAGGGGCGTCCCTCGCGCTTGAAAAAACCGCCGGGGATGCGCCCGGCGGCAAAGGTCTTTTCCTGGTAGTCGACGGTGAGCGGGAAGAAGTCGATCTCCTCGCGGATGTCCTTGGAGGCCACGGCGGTGGCGAGGACGACGGTCTCGCCGAACCGCACCAGCGCGGCGCCGTCGGCCTGCCTGGCGACCTTGCCGACGTCGACGCATAGAGGTCGGCCGCAATAGTCCAACTCGATCTTTGTTTGCATAGGTGTACCCTCGAGGGCAGTGGGGGCTGAAGAGAAGAACGCGGGAAGGGACGACAACGGCCAGGTATCTATCGACGAATACCCAGCCGCTGGATCAAGGTCTGGTACCTCCGGACGTCCCTTTTCTTGAGATAGTCCAGAAGCCGCCGCCTTTTGCCGACGAGCCTGAGCAGGCCCATCCGCGTGTGATGGTCCTTCTTGTGAGTTCTCAGATGCTCTGTCAGATAGGTGATGCGGTGGCTGTGAATCGCCACTTGCACCTCAGGCGAACCGGTGTCCGAATCGTGAAGTCTGAATTGCCTGATCGTCTCGCTGGTCTGCTCCCGAGCTGATTCCATCTGTACCCTTTTCTTTCTCCTGTCTTTTGATTTGATCTGCTTTTTAGCATACCGGCCGCGCACTTGCAAAAGCCGCGCCGGAAGGCGGCCGCGCTCACCCGGAACCGTTGAAGACCCGCACGATGCGCCACCTCCGCACCATCGTTTCCCAGCCGATCAGCGCCACCAGTTCCCCGTCCGGGTCCACTACCCGCCGGTTGGTCTCGCCCGGGTCCGGCATTCCAACGCCCGCCAGCGCGCCCTGAAGGCCGCGCCTGATTCCGTCGGCCGCGGCCCGGTCCACGACGGCGCCGCGCAGGTGGCCCAGGGCTTGATTCAGCGGCACCAGCGGGACGGCACCGGCATCCGGCAGTTCCCGCAAGGCGTCCAGGGTGAGCGCGCCGTCGATGCGGAACGGACCGGACGCCACCCGGCGCAGGCGGCTCAGGTAGCCGCCGCAACCCAGAGCGCTGCCGATGTCCGCCGCCAGGGTGCGCACGTAGGTGCCCTTGGAACAGGTCAGATCGAACTCAAGTTCCGTCGGCGACACTTGCTCCAGACGGGTGATGTCCACCCGGATGTGGCGTGCCTCCCGCCCTACCTCGACGCCCTTGCGCGCGAACTCGTAGAGCCGGGTTCCGTCCTGTTTGAGCGCCGAATACATGGGCGGTACCTGGCGCAGGCTGCCGCTGAACTCGCGGCGCAGTGCTTCGAGCCGCGACGGACCCAACCGCGGTGCGTCACGCCGGACCAGCACCTTGCCGGTGCGGTCCTGGGTGTCCGTCTCGGCTCCGAGCTCGACCACGCCGGTGTACCCCTTGTCGGCGTCCAGGAAGTGCTGCGCCACCTTCGTCCCTTCATTGACCGCCAGCGGCAGGAGCCCCGAAGCGAACGGGTCCAGCGTACCCAGGTGCCCCACCTTGCGCGCGCCCGTGATGTGCTTCGCCGTGGCCACCACCCGAGCGGAGGATGGGCCCTCGGGCTTGTCCACCAGCAGGATGCCGCTCGTGACCAGATGCATGATGTCCCGTGAAGTCCTTCCGACTATGCCTTGCACCGGACCTGGCTGAGAAGGTCCTCGATGCGGCGGGCACGCTCCGGGGCGTCGTCATGGACGAACTCGAGGTCGGGCACGAAGCGCAGATCGAGGTCGACGGCGATGCGACTTCGGATAAAGCCCGTGGCCGCGCGCAGGCCCAGGAGCGCTTCATCCCTGGACCCCTCACCGTCGCGCACCGTGAAGTAGAGAGTGGCGTGCTTGAGGTCGGGACGCACGTCCGTCGCGGTCAGCGTCACCGAAGCGAGCCGCGGATCGTTGAGGGAACGCGTCAACAGCCGTGAAACGAACTCGATCAGCAAGTCGCCCACACGCTGCGAACGCGGAATGCCTGTCTTTTGACGATTTCTTGCCAAAGTCCAATGCCTCTAGTCGTCATTCCCGCGAAAGCGGGAATCCAGGAGGGGTGGAGCGGGAAAACGCCGCTGCAGCGCCCCGCCACCGCCCCTGGATTCCCGCTTTCGCGGGAATGACTCGTTGGGGTGTGGCGGGATTCCGTAACTACCAGAAATCATTGAACAAGATTTTATTTTCTTATCAATGACGATTCGGGGCGTTGGTGCCACTTCTTGTCCGGGCGACGATTCGACACGGCTTGGTCCGCGGAAATGATGTCGCCGCCTATTCGTGCAGGACGCGGAGTTCGGACTCGCCCAGTTCCGCCAGACCCATGCGGTGCACGAACTCCATCACGTCACGAAGCGTGGCTTCCACGATTCGCGGATTGCTGCCCGCGGCCGCGAATCCCATCAACGCCCGCTGCCACAAGTCCTGGTCGCCACACTCCGTCGTGGAAACATTGAACCGGTTGGAGACGCGCGCTTGAATCTTGCGCAGCACGGACCGTTTCCCTTTGAGGGAATGGTTCTCCGGCAGGATCAGCACGAGCTTGAGGACGCCGATCACCATGTCGCCGGCCTCTCCGCGACTTCACCGTTGGGCGGCTGCCGCGCTACCGGTCCGCGGAAAGCTGGGCGGCGCCACCGCCGTCGCCGCGCAGTTGCGCGCGGGTGACCGGGATCTTCTCGAAACCCTCGATGACGTCGCCGATCTTCACGTCCTGGTACCCGTCGATGGCAATGCCGCACTCGTAACCCGTGCCCACTTCGCGCACGTCGTCCTTGAAGCGCTTGAGGCTCGCCAGCCGTCCCTCGTGCACCACCACCTGGTCGCGCAGGAGACGGACCATGCTGGAACGCTGAATCTTCCCGTCGGTAACCGCACAGCCCGCGATGGTGCCGACGCCGCGGATGTTGAACACTTCGCGAACCTGCACGCGTGCGTGGAACTCCTCGCGGTAGACCGGCTCCAGCATGCCTTCCATGGCTGAGCGAATGTCGTCGATCACCTCGTAGATGATGGTGTAGAGGCGCAGGTCCACTCCCTGCTGCATGGCAAGGTTCGTGGCCTTGGGTTCGGGTCGGACGTTGAAGCCGATGACGATGGCGTTGGAGGCGCTGGCCAACAACACGTCGCTTTCGGTGATGCCACCCACGGAACCGTGGATCACGCGGATCTTGACTTCGTCCGTGGACACACGGGTGAGGGCTTCGCCGAGGGCTTCCACCGAACCGTGGACGTCGCCCTTGAGCACCACCCGCAGTTCCTTGACCTCGTTCGCCTTGATCTGGTCGTAGAACTCCTCCAGGGATACCTTGCTGGTCTTCGCCAGCTCGGCCTCGCGCTGCTGGGTTTCCCGGAATTCGGCCAACTGCCGGGCCGTGGCCTCGTCCGTAAGAGCCGAGAACGCTTCACCCGCCTGCGGCACGCCCTGAAGGCCCAGTATCTCCACCGGGAAGGACGGCGTCGCCTGGTCCACCTTCCGGCCCTGATCGTCGATCATGGCGCGCACCTTGCCGTGATGGGGTCCGGCGAAGATGGGATCGCCGACCTTCAGCGTCCCTTCCTGCACCAGCACGGTGGAAACCGGCCCGCGCCCCCGCTCCAGCTTGGCCTCCACCACGGCGCCCCGGGCCAGCTTGTTGGGATTGGCCTTGAGCTCCAGCACGTCCGCCTGGAGCAACAGCATCTCCAGCAGGTTCGGGATGCCCTCACGGGTCACCGCGGACACCGGCACGAAGATCGTGTCGCCGCCCCACGCCTCGGGAATCAGGCCGTGGTCGGAGAGGCCGCGCTGCACCCGCTCGGGATCGGCGTCGGGCCGGTCGATCTTGTTCACCGCCACGATGATCGGCACCTCGGCCGCGCGGGCATGATCCACCGCCTCGATGGTCTGGGGCATGACGCCGTCGTCCGCCGCCACCACCAGCACCACGATGTCCGTGACCTTCGCCCCACGCGCGCGCATGGCGGTGAAGGCCTCGTGCCCGGGAGTGTCGAGGAAAGTGACACCCCGCCCTTCCACCCGAACGTGATACGCGCCGATGTGCTGCGTGATCCCGCCGGCCTCGGCGTCGGTCACGTGGGTGCTGCGGATGGCGTCCAGCAGCGAGGTCTTGCCGTGGTCGACGTGGCCCATGATCGTGACCACCGGCGGCCGCGGCTCCAGACCCTCTTCGGACTCCGCCACCTCGTGCTGACCCTGCAGCGCGGTTTCCACGTCGAAGGCCACGTTCTCGACCTGGTAGTCGAACTCGTTGGCCACCAGGGTCGCCGTGTCGAAGTCGAGCACCTGGTTGATGGTGGCCATCATGCCCAGGCCCATGAGTTTCTTGATGACCTCGCCTGCCTTGACGCCCATGGACTTGGCCATGTCGCCTACGGTGACGACCTCGGCCACGCGCACCACTCGCTTGCTCGCCTTGGGCACGGTGATGGCGGTCTTGCGCTGTTCCTTGCCCGGAAGGGCGCGCTTCTTCCGCAGCACCCGGCCGCGCGGCGAGCGGAACTCCCGTTCCTTGAGCTCGATGACTTCCTGCTTGCGGATGACCCGCTTCTTGCCCTTGGCGGTCTTGACGCCCTTGTCCTGGCCCTCCGGCTCCGGGGCCTTGGTTTCCCGCCGCTGTCCTCCATCCGGCGACGGCTTGGGCGCGGGCGCCGCCTTGCGGTTCAAGTCGATGCGACCGAGAATGCGCGGTCCCGCGGGCCGTGCCACACCGTCCGGAGCCACCGTCTCCGCCTCGGGCGCGGCGCTCCCATTGGTTCCCGCCGCGGCGGCGCCGTTGGCCTCGAGTGGCGCCGGCGCCTCGGACGGGACGGGCTCCTCCGACTCCCCGGCCGGGACGGCGATCTCCGCTCCGGCCTCCTCCGAGGCAACGATCTCCGCGGGCTCGGGCGGCTGCTCCGGCGGAGTCTCGACCGCCGGCCGCTCCTGTACCTCCTCGGCCGGGGGCGCGGCTTCCCGCGCGACCGGCAGCTCCACGGTTTCAACCGGCTCGGGTTCGTGGGCCGCCGCTTCATGCCCCTCGGCCACCGCGGCCTCCTGAGGCGCCGCCGGTTGCGACGGCGTCTCCGGGGGCCGCGCCACGGGCGCCTCGAGCCGGGCGGCGGGGAAGGACGCCACGGGAGCCGGCGCTTCCGCGGCCTCCGCCGCCGCTTCCTCTTCCTCCTCGGGAGGCGGCGGCACCGGGTGGATGGGCCGGCGCGTGACCAACTCGACCGTGCTTCGGCGACGCCGGATGACGTTGGCGCGGACGCGGCGCTCGACCACTTTCTCGTGTGCCTGCACCTCGCCCATGTCCTGGTCCTCCGCGGTGATGGTGCGGTCCACCACCACGCGTTCCTCGCCGACCGTGACCTTGGGCTTTTCCGCGGCGGCCAGGGCCGTCTTGACGGCTTCGACCTCCGAATCGTCGAGGGAGCTCTGAGCCTTCTTGCCGCGCACCCGGATCTTGTCGAGCAAGGCGATGAGATCCTTCGGCTCCATATCGAGCTGCTTGGCCAGTTGATGCACTCTCAGTTTGCTCATTTCCCACTCCATTGAGCGCGAAGCTTTTCCACCAGCTCCTCACGACCTCCGCGAGGCAGATCACGACGAAATGCCCGGTACAGGCTCTTCCGTTTCAAGAAAGCTCGCCAACAATCCTCGCGGTTATGCAGATAGCCTCCTCGTCCCCGGACCTCTTCGGGTTCCAAGCCGTTTTCCGTGATGGCGACCCGTCGCATGGCGGTCTTGGCGTCACGCCCACCGCAACCCAGACAGGTCCGCTCCGGCGCGCGGGCGCTCATTCCGTCTGTTCAACCCTCTCCTCCGGCGCCTCCGCCGGCTCGGCGGCCTGTGCTGCCGTTTCGCCCTCTGCCGCGCCGTCCGCCGCCGCGTCCGCGCCCGCCTCGGGTGTCTCTTCACCCGCCTCGGCGGCGCGCGCGGCCTCCTCCGCCTCCCGTGCGGCCTGCTCCGCCTCCCGCGCCGCCTGCTCCCGCAGCTCCTCCACGAGCGTTGCACCGGCCTCCAGAATGGCCGCCGCCTTTTCCGGCTCGATTCCAGTGATCTCATGGATGGTGGAGACGTCGGCCTCCGCCAAGTCCTCGGCCGACTTGAAGCCCGACTGGTAGAGCAATTCCGCCATCACTTCGCTCACGCCAGGCACCGCCGACAGCGACTGCCGCGCCTGCCGGCTTTCCTCTTCCGCCTCCGACTCGCTGCGCGCGTCGATCCCCCAGCCGGTGAGCCGCGAAGCCAGTCGGACGTTCTGACCCTTGCGTCCGATGGCCAGGGAGAGCTGCTCGTCCGGGACGATCACTTCCATGCTGTGGGCGTCGTCGTCGAGGAAGATCTTGGTGACCTTGGCCGGCGCCAGCGCGCGGCATACGTACTCGGCCTGCTCCGGGATCCAGTGCACGATGTCGATCTTCTCGCCGCGCAGCTCCTGCACCACCGACTGCACCCGAGTCCCCTTCATGCCCACGCATGCTCCCACCGGATCCACGTCCGGGTCGTTGGAGGCCACGGCGATCTTCGCCCGCCCCCCCGGCTCCCGCGCCGCGCCCTTGACCTCGACGATACCCTCGTAGATCTCCGGCACTTCCTGCTCGAAGAGCTTGATGAGCATGCCCGGGTGGGTACGGGAAAGGACGATCTGGGGACCGCGGCTGGTCATTTCGACGCTGACGATGAAGGCGCGGATGCGGTCGCCCTGGCGGTAGCGTTCGCGCGGCACCTGTTCCTTCTCCGGCAGGATCGCGTTGGTCCTTCCGAGATTGACGATGAGGTTGTTCATCTCGAAGCGCTGCACGATGCCGTGCACCAGTTCTCCCTGACGGTCCTTGAACTCGTCGAAGATGATCTCGCGCTCGACGTCCCGCACCCGCTGGACGATGTTCTGCTTGGCCGCCTGCGCCGCGATCCGGCCGAACACCTGGGCGTCGATCTTCATCAGCAGCTCGTCGCCCAGCTCCACGTCCGGGTCCAGGGTCTCGCGCGCTTCGTCCAGCTCGATCTCGGTTTCAGGGTCGGCGACGTCGTCCACGACGATCTTGGCCTCGAACAGCTCGATCTCGCCGATGTCGGGGTTGTACTGGGCCTCGAAGGTGCGTTCCGCGCCGAACGTCTTCTTGGCCGCCGACACCATGGCGGACTCGATGGCCTCGACGAGAATCTCCCGGTCGATACCCTTTTCCTTGGTCACCTGCTCGATGACCCGGTTCAGATCCTGCTGCATCATTCTCCCCCATCCGGGGCCGCGTCAGGGTGACGCCCACTCGTACTCGACGTTCGCCTTGACGATCAGGCCGAACGGAATGAAGACCTCGTGCCCGTCCTGCAGCACCACGACGCCGTCTCCGGCGGCACCGTGCAGGGGTCCCGAAAATTTTCTCCGGCCGCCGATCATCTCCTGGGTCCGGACCCGGACCCTCTGTCCCACGAAGCGCGCGAAATGTTCCGGCTTGCGCAGGGGACGGTTGACGCCGGGGGACGAGACTTCCAGTGTGTACGCGCCCTCCACCACGTCGTAGACGTCCAGCAGATCGCTGAGTTCCCGGCTTACCCGGCCCAGCTCGTCGAGGCCGGGAGCCTCGGTCTCGTCCCGTTTCTCCACCCTGTCCAGGTACACCCGCAGCACGCGCCCCGCTCTCCCTTCATGCCGCAACTCGATGTCCACCACCTCCAGACCCTGGTCCGCGGCCAGTGGCTCGACGATCTCCCAGAGGCGCTCCCGTGTCTCGCGCGTCGCCATCGGCACCTCAACTACCCACCTCAAATAAAAAAGCGGGCAAGCTGCCCACCGATGTTCAACTCTTACACACTGACACGGCCGAATGCAAGCAAACGATTGCGCTCGGCCCTGGTCTTCCGGAGGCGCGGGCGGGTTTGAAACCCGTCCCGACAACGGCTATCATCCCCGGTCTGAAACCGTCCATGCACAACCCCAGGCTCATGCCCACCGCGCCCCACTCGGGCACCCTGGCGGCGGAAGTCTCGTGGCAGGACGTGCTCACGAGCCTTGAGGACGCCGTGCTGGTGGTGGACCGCGTGCGCGCCCTGTCCTTCGTCAACCAGGCGGCCGAGACCCTCACCGGACGCTCCGCCCGCAGCCTGCTGGCGCGGGACGCGCGCGACCTGTTCCGCGCCAACGGGTGGCTGCTGGACATGGTCGACAACAGCCTCGGACCCGATGAAAGCACCAGCCGCGCGGAGAACGACTTCGTCAAGCCGCGGCGTGGAACGGTGCCGGTGAGCGCCCTGGTGTCGCCGCTCAGGGACCGCCGCGGACAGGTCGCGGGCAGCGTGCTGCTGCTGCGCGACCGCACCCTGAGGCAGGCCATGGAGGAGGACCTGAGGCGGTCGGACCGGCTTGCCCTGCTGGGCAAGGTGGCCGCCGCCCTGGCCCACGAGATCAAGAACCCGCTCGGGGGAATCAAGGGCGCGGCGCAACTCATCCGCGCCGAGGTGACGCACGACGTGTCGCTCGTGGAAAACACCGACATCATGATCCGGGAGGTGGACCGCGTCAATCAATTGCTGGACCAGCTCCTGGACCTCGCGCGGCCGGCCGGCCTCCACCTGGAGCCGCTCAACGTGCACGAGTTGCTGGAGCACGTGCTGCGGCTGGAGGCCCCCGCGGCCGACGCCGCCGGGGTGCGCATCCAGCGCTCCTTCGACCCCAGCCTGCCGCCGGTGACGGGCGACCGGGGCCGCCTCATCCAGGTTTTCCTGAATCTCGTGAAGAACGCGCTTCAGGCCATGGGCCCGGGCGACTGCCTCACCGTGGCCTCGCACATGGACACGGACTTCCTCCCGCGCACGGGACAGACCGCCGGCACCAAGTTCGTCAGGGTCGACGTTTGCGACGAAGGCACGGGCATCGACGAAGCGGACCTGCCGCACATCTTCTCGCCTTTCTTCACCCGCAAGCGCCGCGGCACCGGTCTGGGGCTGGCCGTATGCGACACCACCGTCAAGGAGCACGGGGGGCGCCTGAGCGTGGAGAGCCGGGTGGGCGAGGGATCGGTATTCAAGGTCTCGCTGCCCGCCCAACAGGATTGAACACCATGGAACTGGGGCGCATCCTGCTGGTGGAGGACGAAGAATCCCTGAGCCGCGTGCTGCGCAAGGCGCTGGAGAAGGAAGGCTACTGGGTGGCCGCCGCCACCACCGGACACGAGGGCGAGCGGTTGATGGGCGAGTCCGCCTTCGATGCCGCCCTGGTGGACATCCATCTACCGGACATGGAGGGGCTGGCGCTGCTGGGTTCCGCCAAGGCAGCCGGCCTGCGGACGCCCTTCATCGTCATGACCGCGCAGAACACCATGCGCAATGCCATCGACGCCATGAAGGCCGGCGCCTTCGACTACCTCACCAAGCCCTTCGACCTGGACGTGCTGATGGTGGTGCTCGGGCGGGCGCTGGAGCGGCGCCGCCTGAGCCGGGAGCTGAGCGATCTCAAGGAGGAAGTCAAGAAGAAGTACGAGCCCGGCGTCAACATGATCGGCACCAGCGCCGCCATGCAGGAGGTCTTCAAGACCATCGGACAGGTGGCGGGGACCGACACCACCATCCTGATCCAGGGAGAGAGCGGCACGGGCAAGGAACTCGTCGCCAAGACCCTCCACTACAATTCCTCGCGCTGGAACAAGCCGTTCGTGCCGGTGAACTGCGCGGCGATCCCGCGCGACCTGCTCGAGTCCGAGCTGTTCGGACACGAGCGGGGGGCGTTCACCGGCGCCCTGGAAAGGCGCCTGGGCACTTTCGAGATGGCTCACGAGGGGACGCTGTTCCTCGACGAGATCGGCGAACTGCCGCTGGACCTTCAGACCAAGCTCCTGCGGGTGCTGCAGGACGGGTCCTACCAGCGCGTCGGGGGCAAGGAGTTGCTGCGGTCGGACGCCCGGCTGCTGGCGGCCACCAACCGGGACCTGGAGAAGGCCGTCCACGAGGAACGGTTCCGGGACGATCTCTACTTCCGCCTCAAGGTCATCCCCATCGAGATCCCGCCCCTCCGGGACCGGCGCAGCGACCTGCCGGCCCTCATCGACTTCTTCATCGCGAAGGTGAACAACGACATGGGCACGCTGGTATCGGGGGTGTCCGCGGACGCGCTCAGGGAGCTGCAGCAGTACGACTGGCCCGGCAACGTGCGGGAGCTGGAGAACGTGCTCATCCGCGCCGCCGTGCTCTCCCCCGGGCCGATCCTGTCGGCGCGGGACTTCGCCCTGTCGAACCCGCAGGAAAGGGCGCCGGACTACGACAGCCTGACGCTCGAAGAGATCATTCGCGGACGGCTGGAGGAGTACTTCCGGCGCACGCGCGACGTGCACGTGGAGAACCTGCACGCCACCATCATGGGACACGTTGAGCGCCCGCTCATCGAGATGACCCTCAAGGCAACCCGCGGCAACCAGATCCGCGCCGCCCAGATGCTCGGCATCAACCGCAACACGCTACGGAAAAAGATCACGGACCTGGGCATCACCGTGAAGAGGGAACCATGACCCGACTGCCCTCACGCCTTTACGCCATCGTGGATACGGCCCAAACCGGGGGCCGCCCGTTGCCGGAAGTGGTCGACGCCATGCTCGCGGGGGGCGTTTCAATGCTCCAGTTGCGGGTGAAGGACGGTCCCGCCGGCGAGTTCCTGCGCATGGCCGTGGACGTTCGCGAGCGCACGGAGCGGGCCGGGTGCCTGTTCATCGTCAACGACCGCGTGGACGTCGCCCTCGCCGCGCGCGCGGACGGCGTGCACCTGGGCCAGGACGATTTGCCGCTGGAAGCGGCCAGGCCGCTCATGGGCCACCGCTTGATCGGCATCTCCACCCACAGCGTGGAGCAGGCCGAGGAAGCCGAGCGGGGGGGCGCCGACTACATCGGCTTTGGCCCCATGTTCGCGACCCGCACCAAGGAGACCGGCTATGCCTCCCGCGGCCCCGCCATGCTCCGGTCCGTGAGAGGCCGCGTGCGCCTCCCCATCGTTGCCATCGGCGGCATCACCGCGGACAACGTGGCGCAGACCTGGGAGAGCGGCGCCGACGCCGCCGCCATGATCAGCTACCTGACCCGGGGCGAGGACGTCGCCGCGCGGGTGAGAGGTATCCTGGGACGGCGTTGAAGGAACGAACGGAGAAAGGACCTTGCAACCGTTCGTCCTGAGCGCAGGGAGGCGTCAGCCGACTGGAGTGGAAGGACGCTGTTGCGCTGCCATCGGATTGTGGCGGGGTAGGGCGACCCGCAGGTCGCCCCTACGGGAATTCACCGTAGCGTGCCTCGTTGCCGGCAACATGCTATCGCCTGTCACGATGCGCCGCTCCAGAAGTCTGTCCGCCGTAGGCGCGACCCGCAGGTCGCCCCCGCGGGTACCCACCGTAGCGTGCTAGTACTCCTGGGCGTCCGGATACTCCTCGTCGTCGCGTCCCGAGTAGTCCTCGAAGCGCGTGTATTCGTTGAGGAACGTGAGTTTCACGGTACCCACCGGGCCGTTGCGCTGCTTTTCGATGAGGATCTGGGCGACGCCCGTGTGCTTGGTCCGGTCCTTTTCGTAGGCGTCCTCGCGATACACGAACATGATCACGTCGGCGTCCTGCTCGATGGCGCCGGACTCGCGCAGATCCGCCATCACCGGGCGCTTGTCGCCGCGTTCCTCCACGCGGCGGTTGAGCTGCGACAGGGCGACGACGGGGACGTTCAATTCCTTGGCCAGGGCCTTGAGCGAGCGCGAGATCTCCGAGATCTCCTGCTCACGGTTCGGCGAGTCGCGGTGCCCGCGCATGAGCTGCAGGTAGTCGATGACCACCAGGCCGACCTTCCGACTTCGGTCGCGCAGCAGCCGCCGCGTCTTGGCGCGCACTTCGAGCACCGTCACCGCCGGCGTATCGTCGATGTACACCGGCGCCTCCGCCAGCCGCCCGGCCGCCTGCACCAGGGCGGGGAATTCATGGTCCTTGAGGTAGCCGGTCCGCAGCCGCGCGTTGTCCACGCGCGCCTCCGCGCAGAGCATCCGCAGGACGAGCTGCTCCATGGCCATCTCCAGGGAGAAGACGGCGACGCCGACGCCCTTGAGCGCGGCGTTGACCGCGATGTTGAGAGCGAAGGCCGTCTTCCCCATGCCCGGCCGGCCGGCGACGATAAGCAGGTCCGACGGTTGAAAGCCCGCGGTGAGCCGGTCGAGGTCCGCGTAGCCCGTGCCCACGCCCGTGACCAGCTCCTTGCGGTGGTAGAGCTCGTCCACCCGCTTGATGGCGTCCGTCATCACGTCGCCGAGGCGGACGAAGGTCTTGCTGATGCGCTTTTCCGCGATGTCGAAGATGGCGCTCTCGGCGTCGTCCAGGAACAGGTCCACGTCGCCGCGCTCTTCGAGCCCGCGGGTGGCGATGTCGGTGGATGCGCGGATCAGGTGGCGCAGGATGGCCTTTTCCCGGACGATGCGCGCGTAGTAGGCGATGTTGGCGGCGGTGGGCACCTGGCTCGCGAGCTCCGCGAGATAGGCCGAGCCGCCGGCGGCTTCCAGCTCCCCCATGCTCTTCAGTTGGTCGCTCAGGGTGATGAGGTCCACCGGCTCGTTGCGGTCCCACAGCGCCACCATGGCGCGGAAGATCTTGCGGTGCGATTCCCGGTAGAGGTCGTCCGGGTTGACCAGTTCGATGACGGCGTTGATGGCCTCGTTGTCCAGCAGCACACCGCCCAGGATGGACGCCTCCGCCTCCAGGTTCTGGGGCGGGAGCTTGCTCAGGGTGTCGGTTGCGCCGGCCATGGTCACCGCGCGGCGAGGGTCCGGCCCGCGCCATCGGGCCGCGCGCCGTGCTCCGCCGTCACCACCGCGTGGATGCCGCCCCGGACGTTGAAGTCGCCTTCCACGCTGGCGTACTTGGGCGCGCACGCCGCCACCAAGTCGTCCAGGATGCGGTTCACGACGTCTTCGTGAAAGGCGCCCTCCCCGCGGTACGACCAGAGATAGAGCTTCAACGACAGCAACTCGACGCAGCGGGGACCGGGAACGTAGCGGATGCGAATGGTGGCGAAATCGGGCTGCCCGGTCTTGGGACACACGCAAGTGAACTCGGGACATTCCATGGCCACCTCGTAGTCCCGGTCCTGCCGCGGATTGGGGATGGTCTGAAGCTCCTTGCTGGGTTGCGTCGGCACGGTGCTCGCCTTTCACTGGTGATTTACGACAGACCTTGACTTGGACCGCCCCGGACTTCAGACTGCCCCGGCATGAAGCTCGACATTCACGTTCCTTCCATCGACGGCGTCGTCCGGGTCGAGATCCGCTCGGTCGAGGAAGCCGGTGCGTGGTCCGCGTACCTCATCCTCATCGGGGGCGCCAGCCTCGACGACGCCTGCCTGGTGCTGGCGCGAAAGGGGCTGCCGCTCCGCTTCAGCGCCGCATCGGCCGAGGCCGCCGAAGCCCAGGCCAAGGAGTACGTCCAGGCCCACTACCGGGTCACGCGCATGATCTGGTGAAACAGCGACCAGCCGCGCCGATACCTTTGCTGGTCGACCCCGAGGCAAAACACTAGAGAGCCCCGCGCGGGCTGTCAAGCTGCCAGTTCACCGGGTTACCGCCGGTTCCTGCTGGGTCACGCAGTGGATGCCGCCCAGGCCCAGGATCAGCGCGCGCGCGTCGATGCCGGTCACGCGGCGCTTGGGGAACAGGTCCGCCAGGGTATCCAGCGCGACCCTGTCCCTGGGGCCGCCGTAGAGCGGTACCAGCACCACGCCGTTGGCGATGTAGAAGTTGGCATAGCTCGCGGGCAGGCGCGCGCCGTCCGCCGTCACCGGGTCCGGCTGCGGCAGCGGGACGACGCGGAGGCGCCGGCCGGCCGCGTCCGCGGCGGCGGCAAGACAGCGGTGGTTCTCCTGGAGCGCCCGGTGGTTCTCGTCCGCGGGGTCCGGCTCCACCACGCACACCACCGTCTCCCGGTCCACGAAGCGCGCGAGGTTGTCGACGTGGCCGTCGGTATCGTCGCCGGCCATGCCCGCGGGCAGCCAGAGCACGCGCTCGAGGCCCAGCGCTGTCTTCAGCAGCGCGTCGATACCCTCCCGGCCGCGACCGGGATTGCGGTTGGGATTGCGCAGGCACTCCTCGGTGACGAGGCAGAGGCCGGCGCCGTTGACGTCGATGGAGCCTCCTTCGAGCACGATTCCCGGCGTGAACGCGGGCAGTCTCAAATCCTCGTTCAGCTTCCGCGGCACGGCGTCGTCGGCCACGTAGTCCGGATACTTCAACCCCCAGGCATTGAAACGCCAGTCCACGAATGCCAAGGCCGCGGAAGGCGCCGCGCGCGTGATGAACGTCGGCCCGTAGTCCCGGATCCACACGTCGACCGTAGGAAGGTGGAGAAACGTGACGCCGCCAGGGTCAACGCCGCCGCGTTCCAGCCACGTCGCGGCCTCCCTCCCGGCCGCGGCCCCGTTCACGAGCAGGTGGACCCTCTCGCCGGGGAGCAGCGCGCGGATGAACTCGACCCAGGTTTGCCGGACCCCATCGAGGTCGTGGGGCCACGTGTCCAGGTTGTGGGGCCAGGCAAGCCAGGTGGCGGCATGGGGTTCCCACTCGGCGGGCATCCGGTAGCCTTGCCGGCGCGGGTCCGTCAGGTCCGCGGTTTCGGCTTGATCGAGCGTTGCGCCCTCGGACGCGGCCGCGCGGCCCGCCACGCCTCCAGCCGGGACACCGCCACGCCCGGCGCGCGCGGACCTGTCACTGTCCGTCCCCGCGCCGGCCGGCATCGTACCACGGCCGCTGACTTCTTCGTTCCCGCCCGCCATCGTCCGTCAATCCGGGACGTCGTCCAGCATGCGCCGTGTCAGCCCTTGATAGGCATCGATACGCCGGTCGCGCAGGAAGGGCCAGTTGTGACGCGCCTCGGCGATGGCCCCGAGGTCGCAACCGGCCAGCAGTGTCTCCGGCCTGGTCTTGCCGGCGCGCGCCAGCACCCGGCCCGACGGGTCCGTGACAAAGGAACGGCCCCAAAAGGTTACGTCGTCCTCCCGGCCCACCCGGTTCACCGCCGCCACGTAAACGCCGTTGGTCACCGCGTGGGAGCGTTGCACCAGTTCCCACGCCTCGAGCTGGGCGCGGCGCGCGGCCGCAGTCTCGCCCGCGCCCCAGCCGATGGCCGTGGGGTAGAACAGAATCTCCGCCCCGCCCAGGGCCGCCAGCCGCGCCGCTTCCGGGAACCACTGGTCCCAGCATATGAGCACGGCGACCTGGGCATGGCGGGTCCGGAACGTACGGAACCCCAGATCGCCGGGCGTGAAGTAGAATTTCTCGTAGAAACCGGGGTCGTCCGGGACGTGCATCTTGCGGTACCGCCCCAGGATCTCCCCGTCCGCATCGATGACCAGGGCCGTGTTGTGATAGACACCGGGGGCGCGCGCCTCGAACACCGACGCCACGATCACCACCTCCAGCTCCCGCGCCAGCGGAGAGAAACACTCGGTGGTGGGCCCGGGAATCGGCTCCGCGAGGGCGAAGGCTTCCGTGTCCTCGGTCCGCGGAAAATACCGCGAGCGGAAGAGTTCCTGGACGCACACGATCCGGGCGCCGCCCGCGGCGGCCAGCCGAATGCGCCGGGCGGTGGCGGTGAGGTTGCGGTGGGGATCCAGGGACGCCCGGGACTGGATCAATCCCACGGTCACGCGGTCATTGGCCATGGCGGAATCCGTACTTCCAAGAGATCAGGGGTTCGGACGAAACGTGGGTACCTTCAACAAGCCGACCACGGAGGGTCCGGTGCGGCATATTATCGCACGAATTGGCGGGACACGACACTGATGTCGCGTCATCGCCCATATCCTGTTATCTCCATGCTTCGGGAACGCGGTCGGCCCAACCGAACGGTGCAACGCGATGGCACAATTGACCTTGGAGCGCTTGTCAAAGGACTTCGGTACGATCAGGGCCGTCGACGGCGTCACGCTCACGGTGGAGGACGGCGAGTTTCTGGCCTTGCTGGGCCCCTCCGGCTGCGGCAAGACAACGATCCTGCGTCTCATCGCCGGCTTCGAGCGCCCCACGTCGGGCCGCGTTCTGTTCGACGGGACGGAGATGTCGGGCTCCGGCGCCCACGTGCCACCGGAGCAGCGCCGGGTGGGGATCGTCTTCCAGTCCTATGCGCTGTGGCCGCACATGAGCGTGGCTGACAACGTGGGCTACCCGTTGCGGGTCGCCGGCGTCAATGCCAGGGACCGCCGCGGGCCGGTCCTCGACGCTCTCACCACCGTGGGGTTGGAGAGTCTGGCGGCGCGCCGTCCGGCGGACCTTTCCGGAGGCCAGCGCCAGCGCGTGGCGCTGGCCCGATGTCTGGTCATGAAACCGCGGATCCTCCTGTTCGACGAGCCCCTGGCGAATCTCGACGTCCACCTGCGGGCCGCGATGCAGGGCGAGTTCGTCGACCTGCACCGCAAGACCCGCACGACCATCGTCTACATCACCCACGACCAGGCCGAGGCAATGGCCATGGCAGACCGCATCGCGGTCATGTCCGACGGTCACATCGAGCAGACGGCGGCGCCCGAAATACTCTACGACGAACCCGAAACGCCGATGGTAGGGAACTTCATCGGCGAGGGGGTCATCGTCGAGGCGACCCTGACGGAAGCGCCGGTAGAGGGCCGTGGCCGCGCAAGGGTGTTCGGCCATGAGTGCACCGTAAGGGCCGGCAGCCACGCCACGAACGGGCCGGTGCGGCTCTGTCTCCGACCCGAGGCCCTGCGCCCCGACGAGGGCCGCGGCTTTGCCGCCACTGTCCGGCGCACGAGCTATCGCGGCGGCGTCTATGCCGTGGAGGCGACGGCTGACGATGCCAAGACACCGGTACGGCTGTGGCTCCGGCGGCCGCCGGCCGTCGGCGAGAAGCTGCGCATCGCGGTGGATGACGCATGGGTGATCCCGTCGGTCTAGCCCGGATATTTCACCAAGGGTGGGGAGAGGGACCTCAGTTCGTGATATAAAGCAATTATATCAACGACTTGGCGGGTCGAGGAACGAGGTCCCACGATGACAGAGTGTATTTTGGAGCAACTGGAATTTCAAGGGC
>JAJEAI010000053.1 GCA_022824205.1 Candidatus Binatia bacterium | reverse complement strand
CACACTGTCGAGTCCCACGATTTCTGCTTCGGTTCCTGGTTCGTTCTGCTTGTTGACGGGCCATTTGGAAATCAGCGCGTAGCTGAAGGCGTCGGTTTTGTTCGCTACCATTTCCGAGCCCATGCGAAACATCTGGGCGGGGAGCGGCAAGGCCTTCTCGTCCTGCCAGTGCTCGCTGGCGCGGATCACCTCTTCCTCGTCCTGCAATCGATAGACCACCTGGTCCGCATAGACGGTACGGTCGGATTCCACGACGGCGTGCACCGCATCCGCCATGACCTTGGGCGAAATCCCGACCGGCTGGTCACCGGAAGGCTTGCTGTCGCAGGCCGCCAGCCCGACGATCAGAGCCGCGGCGGCAATCAAGCGAAGACGGCCTTCGGAAAACAGGTGTTTCATGGCTCCTTGCTCCCTTCTTCCCGCTTGACCGGGACTCTTTTCGCCACCGACAACGCCATGTCGATGCTGGGTACGTGGCGAGACGGAGAACCGTTGAAATTGCGTCGGACCAGTTCGGCGTCGGCGAGCGCGTCGATGGAATACGCGAGCGAATGGCAGGCCAGGCACACGTCGCGGATCATCTTCTCGCTGGGACGAAGATTGGCGTTCTGGTTGTGCTCGACGACGATGCGTTCCGCGCGGGCGACCCGGCGCCGTTCCCGCGGCAGGTGGCAGGCAGCACAGCTTACCCCGCTACCCGGCTTCCCTTTCCCGGACATCTCCAACTGCCAGAGCCGGAAATGCGGCGACCGGGCATAGGCCTCGGAGTGTTGGTCGGAATGGCAGGAAAGACAGGCGTCGACCGCGGCGTGGCGGACGTCCACCGCGTGCGCGTCGTGGCAGGTGCCGCAGTCCAAACTTCTGGAGAGCGCGTCCGGCTTCATGGGCAGGCGCGCCTGCGCGGGCGACATCGAATCGAAGCCGACGAACCATCGCATGCCGTGCTTCCCGCCGACGAACCCCTGGTATTCCAGCTCGTGGCACGAGCGGCAGACCTGGCGCGCCGGACGGTCGACCCAGGGAGCGCCACCGTCCCGGTGGCAGTGGGAGCAGGCGACCCCGGCGCCGGCGTGGGCGGAACCGGCCCAGGCGGAAGTCAGCTCGGGGCCAGCAGATGCCGGCCCGTCGGCATCCGCCGCGGTCAGGGACACGCGCTCGAACCCTTTTTGGGAGATCCAGGCGTTGCGCTCGGGCAGCGCCGCCGGGAGCGTTTCCGGCGCGGCGGCGCCGTGCTTTACGAGGAAGTCTTCGTAAAGCGCTCGGTTGTCGTGGTAGTTGTGGCAACCCGACGAGGCGCAGGTATCGAAGGAGAGCCCCTTATGCGTCGGGCGCTCCAGGGCCACGTCGGCGTGACAGTGATGGCAGAAATCGCCGGGCAGGGTGACGCCCATGACCGCGGTGATTTCGGGCCGGTGCTCGGTGTGGCAGGCGACACACCGGCGCGCGTCCAAACGGACAAGGAAGGCGGCGTTGCGCGGGTCGGTGAACTTGTCCTCGGGATGCGAGTCGCGGGCCACCGCCAATTCGGCCTTGTGGCAATCGAGGCAGGCTTGCTGGCGCACCCCGCCGAACGGCGTGTGGCAACGGTCGCACGCCAGGGCGATCTGGTGGTGGCCGTCGATCACGCTGCCGGGCATGAACACGCTCCGATCCTCACCGGTCATGCGAAAAGCCAGAAATGCCGCGATTCCCAGCGTCGTCACGAGCCATATCAGGCCGACGCGGCCGGGGCTCACACCATCAGAAATAATACGTCGCCAGGACATGAAAGGCGATCAGCACGGGCAAGGGCCACACGATCAGGACGTGGAGCCAGAACGTGAGGCGGGCATACCGGCGCCCCAGACCCGCGGCCGTGGCGCCGCCGAGCACGGTGGCGCCCAGAAAGAAGATCATCAGGACCTGGTTGAACCCCGATCCCAGGCGCAGTCCGGTATGCCCGAGCAGCACCGCCAACGCCAGCGCTCCCAGGGCCGTGTGTCCCACGCGCCACCAGCCGAGGTCCCCCCAGCCCACGCGCCGCCACCGCTTGCGCAAGGAGAAAACGGCGGCGGCCAGCACGCAGCCGAGCAGGGTGAATCCGGTCGCCTGCCGCCACCAGCCCTCCCGGTACAGGATATCCCACACGTGTCCGGCCTGAACGCTGGCGGGAATGGGAAGCGGGGTGCCGCCCACGATCGCCAACGCCAGCAGCACGGCCGCAGCGGCCGCCGTCAGCAAGCTTGCCGATTCCCGGCTCATGGCGGGAGGCCGCGCGCCGGTGGCCAGCTCCGCTACCAGCGGCCGGCAGAACCCGCACACCGTGGATGCGCCGGTGCTCTTGGCGAGCGCTTCCACGGACGAGCCGCACTCCGCCACTGCGGCGCTCAGGGCGCCACGGGTGATCTCCAGGCAGTTGCAGACCATCGCCGATGCCGGCCACTCCGCCACCGGACGGCGGACGGCGGCGTCCGCGAACCTGCCGGTTTGGACGAACCGCTGCGTTTGGTCCGGCAGGATGCGGCGCCTCTGACGGATGGCGTCCTGTGCGAAACCGAGCTCGTCCCACGGGCCGACCGCCGCCGCCGCCACCAAACGCCGTCCCCACATGGCGATCTGGCGATATGAACCTTCGTCGCGCCAAACGCCGTGTGTGCCCGGTTGTGAATGGTTGCCGAGGGACCAGACCTCGATTCCCGGGAGTCTCAACCGTACCGCCGGGGTGTGTCCGCGAAACCGGCTCTCGCCACCCGCCAGGATATTCGCCAGGACTTCGGCCATGCGGAACCCGGGCGCCACCAGGCCGTAGACCACGCCGTCGTGCGAAGCGCACTCGCCGATGGCATGAATCGCGGGGTCCGTGGTGCGGAGTTCGTCGTCGACGACGATGCCGCCCCGCCCGGAGGCGACCGCAAGGCCGCAGTCCCGTGCGAGATCGTCCCGCGGCCGAACGCCGGAGGCCATGACGATCATGTCCGCCGCCAGCGGCGGCCTGCCGCCGTCCAGTGCCAGCAGCAGCTGGCCGTCCTCGCGTGTCTCGATGCCGCGCGAGCGGGCACCGGCGACGATGCCGATCCTCAGCTCGTGGAGCCGGGCTTCGAGCAACCCCGCGGCGTCCCAGTCGAGTTGACGCCTCATCAGGCAGGGGCCGGCTTCCAGCACCACCACCCCGAGACCCAAACGGCGCAGGGCGTCCGCCACCTCGATGCCGAGCACGCCTCCGCCCACCACGATGGCGCGGCGCGCCCGCGCCGCGCGTTGGACGATACGGCCGAGGTCATCGATGGTGCGGTAGGGGAAGACCCCGTCCGCGTCGGCTCCCTCGATGGGTGGCACGAATACCAACGACCCCGTGGCCAGCACCAGCAGATCGTAGGGAATCCGTTCCCCATCACCGGTGCGAACCGCTTTGGCGTCGCGGTCAATGGAACTCACCGGGGTGCCAGTCACGGCACGAATGCCCATGTCCCGGCTCCAGTCCGGCCCTCCCAGCTCGAGCCGCCGCCGGTCCCGGTGCTCGAACCAGCCGGTGAGGTGCGCGCGGTCGTAGGCCGGGTACGGCTCTTCCCCGATGACCGTAACCTCGTAGCGTGCCAGCGCCTCGAGAGCCGCCAGCCGCTCCACGAGCTTGTACGCCACCATGCCGAACCCCACCACCACCAGGCGTCGGCGTCCGGCGGGCCCCGGGACCGTGCCTCGGTGCCGCTCCGGCGCGGTAGACTCGTTCATCGGAGCGTCCCATGATGTCGCGAGCCGGACGGAAGGCCCGGATCATGCGAAGATCGTAGGCGGAGTCATGATCGTCGTTCCGCAAGCAAACTACGACTCACGAGTTGTAGTAACCCTTTGATCGATGACGCTGACACCCTGGCAGCGGAAACGATTCGGCCTCCTCGAATTCTGGCCCATGGTATCGCAGGGTCTCCGACATGGTCAACACTCACTCCCCGCCTCCTTCCAGACCGACGCTGTCGAAGTTCGCTGCCGAATGCATCAAGCGGCGGTCGCTGGCATGGAGACGGCCTGCGGCCAGAATCACCAAGAGCTACCTCTACAGCGCCATCCTGTCCGGCTCGGCCATCTCCGAGTCGGTTCCATCGCCTGCGCCGATGTCGCCCGCTTCTTCTGCGAGTACGGACACAGAAGCCGGGCAGAGCGAGCCGCTGTCACGAGATACAGTTCGGTCCGCGCCATAACCGCCCCGGACGCCCCCGACGATAACGGGAAGGCAACCGATTTCCGAAGGAAGTTTGCAATTCCTGCGGCAACGCCGCAGAATATCCGCTCAATGAACCTCTATGCCACCCGGACGTATGAGCGCGTGATTCGCAAGCTGCTGTCCGAAGACGCCCGGAGCGACATGGAGGCGGCGATCGTCGCCGCACCGGAGGCCGCGCCCGTCATCCCGGGAACCAGCGGTATCCGCAAGCTGCGCTGGCCGGGTTCCGGCCGAGGCAAGCGCGGCGGCATCCGCGCGGTCTATTTTTGGCATGCCGGCCCGGAGGCGGTCTACATGCTGACGGCCTATGCAAAGGCCGAGCGCGACGATCTGACGGCAACAGACCGCAAGGCGCTGTCGCGGCTGGTGACGATGATCAAACGGGAAGGAAGGGAATGATGACCACCGAACGCACCGAAACCGGCCTTGAGATCGAGACGGCGCTGGGCGAGGTTTTCGCCCATGTGCGGGGTGAGACGGCGTTGCCCTGCCGGATCGTGGACGATCCCGCCGCGAAGCGAATCGTCTCCCTGCGCAAGCGCATGAAGCTGAGCCGGCAGAAGTTTGCCGACCGCTTCGGGCTTGATGCGCGCGCGGTTCAGGATTGGGAACAGGGCCGCCGGGTTCCCGACCGGGCGGCGCGGGTGTTGCTGACGGTGATCGACCGCGACCCGGAAGCGGTCATGCGTGCACTCGCGCTGCCCGCGGATTGATCCAATCCGGTTGCGGTTACGTTACGATTTTTCTATGCAAACTTTAACCTGTTGATTAACAACGATAAACTCCGGATCACTACATAAAAGACCCGCAGATCATGCTGCGAACTAACCGGACAGGACACTGAATTCGCGGTTATCGCCGGCGGCCTCTTTCCAGCAGCAGGATGATCGGGGTGGCCACGAAGACGGTGGAGTACAGCCCGGCCAGGAAGCCGACGAAGAGCGTGTAGGCGAAGGGCCGGATCACCCCGCCGCCCAGCATCAGCAGGGCCGTCAACACCAGCAGCGAGGTGATGGTGGTGAGGATCGTACGCCCCAGGGTCTCGTTGATGCTGGTGTTGATGATGCTCTCCATGGAGTCGCGCCGTTTCTTGCGCATGTTCTCGCGGATACGGTCGCAGATCACCACGGTGTCGTTCACGGAGTAACCGGCGATGGTCAAGAGCGCGGCGACGATGGGAAGGTCGAACTCGAAGCCGGCCACCACCAGCGCCCCCACCGTGATCAGGACGTCGTGGACGAGCGCGACGATGGCGCCCAGCCCGAAGCGCAGCTCGAAGCGGAGCCAGATGTACGCCCCCATCATGATGGTGGCGAAGATCACCGAGAGGATGCCCCGGCGCCGCAGGTCGTCGCCCACCTTGGGGCCCACCGATTCCACCCGCAGCACTTCGTATTTGCCAGCGCCGAACGACTGGTCCAGGAGCGCGCGGATGTCCCGGCCCACGGTGCCGATCTCGGTCTCCGACTTCTCCATGCGGATCAGGTACTCGCCGGTGCCGCCCCCGCCGAAGTCCTGCACCACTCCCCCCAGCGGCGACTGCCGCAACGCGTCCCGGAGCTGGCCGATGGTGACCGCTTCGGGCAGCTTCACGTGCACCATGGTGCCGCCCTCGAAGTCGACGCCGAGGTTCGGCCCCTTGGTGAACAGCAACAGCACCACGCCGATGATCAGCACCGACGACAGCATGAAACCCCAACGGCGATAGCTCAGGAAGGGGATCCGGGTTCCCGGCTTGATGATTTCCATGTGGTCTTCTCAGTCCAATCCGTCGCGACTCGTGTCCCGCGCCGGGCTACACCGACAGCCGCACCAGGTTCCGCCGGGTGAGGCGATAGTCGTAGTAGATGCGCGTTCCGTACACCGCGGAGATCACGGTGGTGAGGATGCCCACGCACAGGGTCACGGCGAAGCCGCGCACCGGGCCGGTGCCGAACTGGAACAGGATGACCCCGGCCAGAAAGGTGGTCAGGTTCGAGTCGAGAATGGCCGGAATGGCACGCTCGTAACCCGTGTCGATGGCCGTGCGCGGCGGTTTCCCGTTGCGCACCTCCTCGCGGATGCGCTCGTTGATGAGCACGTTGGCGTCCACGGCCATGCCCATGGTCAGGATGATGCCGGCGATGCCGGGCAGGGTCAGGACCGCTTCGAAGCCCGCGAGGATCGCCATCATGAAGAAGATGTTCAGCACCAGCGCCACGTCCGCCAGGAGGCCCGCGCCGCGGTAGTAGGCCACCATGAAGATGAGCACGAGGATGCTGCCGAGGATGAAGGAGACGACGCCCTGCCGGACCGAATCCCGCCCCAGGGACGGTCCCACGGTGCGTTCTTCGAGGATCTGCACCGGCGCCGGCAGCGCGCCGGCGCGCAGCACGATGGCCAGGTCCCGCGCCTCCTGGAAGTCGAAGCTGCCGGTGATGGAAGCGACCCCGCCGGAGATGCGCTCGCGGATCTGGGGCGCGGAATAGACCCGGCCGTCCAGCACGATGGCCAGCAGGCGGCCCACGTTCTCCGCGGTCAGGCGGTCGAAGGCCGTGCTGCCCACCGAGTTCAGCGCCAGCTCGACGTAGAGGCCCTCGAGCTGGTCGCCCCGGCGCACGTTGGCGTCGGCGATGGCGTCTCCGGTCATCAGGGTGCGGGCCTCCAGCAGGTAGGGGACCCTCCCGCGCCGCCCCGACGAATCCGAGCCCTCATAGCCGTAGAGCACCTCGCGGCCCGGCGGCGGGCCGGAACGCACCGCCTGTTCCACGTTCCCGCGTTCGTCCACGAGCTTGAACTCCAACAGCGCGGTCTTGCCGATGAGCGCCTTGGCCCGCTCCGGATCCTGGATGCCGGGCAGTTGCACCAGGATGTCCCGCTGCCCTTGGCGCTGGATGGTGGGCTCGGTCACGCCGAACTGGTCGATGCGGTTGCGTATGGTCTCCAGGGTCTGGTCCACCGCGAAGTCATGGATGCTGGACAGCTCCCGCGCGGTGAAGACCGCGCGTAACCCGGCTCCCTCCGGTCCGGTGCCGGAGTCGGATACCTCCAGCACGGGATACTCGGTGGACAGCAGGTCCCGGATGCGATCCATGTTGGCGGGCGAGGCCTGGACGGCGAGTTCCCCCGCCCCGCCGACCTCAAGGGCGGTGAATGGGATATTGCGTTCGCGCAACTCGTCGCGGAGACCGCTGCGCACCCGGCGCATGCGGTTCTCCACCGCCTTCTCCACCCCCACCTCCAGCACCAGGTGCGAGCCGCCCTGAAGGTCCAGCCCGAGGCGGATACCGTTCTGGGGCAGGAACCACAGGCCCTGCACGAAACTGGGAGCGAGATATACCCCGGCCGCCAGCAGACAGACCGCCAGCAGAACCAGACGAATGGCTAGACTTTGACGCATGCTTGTTTCCCCGGCCGGAGTTCACCGCTGCCGCCGGCCGCCGATCTCGAGGCCGGCAGGCCGTGCCCTACTTGGCCTTGGCCTCCTTGGCTCCGGCGGTCTTCTCTGTTCTGAAAAGCTGGGCGATGTAGCTGCGCCCCACCTTGATCTTGACGTTGGGGGCCACCTCGAGCGTGACCTCGGTGTCCGTCAGTCCGAGGATCTTGCCGAACACGCCGCCCGTGGTCATGACCTCGTCGTTGCGCTTGAGCTGCGCCAGCATGTTGCGGTGATCCTTCGCCTTGCGCTGCTGCGGCCGGATCAGGAGGAAGTAGAAGACCGCGAAGATCAGCACCAGGGGCAACATGCTGATGAATGTGCTGGGGCCGCCTCCGGCCTGCGCATAAGCTACGTCCCACATGTTCTCCTCCGAAGCTTCAATATGCGATGCGATTGCGGGGTCGACCATCGCCCCGACTCTGCCGCGGCGCCGGTCCCGCCGGCTTCACGCAGCCGGCTCGGGCAGGTCCCATATGCCGCCCGCGACGCTCTCCACACTCGACCCGCCCCGAATGGCCCCGCGCAGTTCCGTCATCAGCCGCTGGTAGTAGCAGACGTTGTGCAGCGTGTTCAGATAGGCCGCAAGGATTTCGCCGGCCACGTAGAGGTGGCGAAGATAAGCACGCGAAAAATGCCGGCAACCGTAGCACGGGCAGCTTTCGTCCACGGGACGCGGATCCCGCGCGAAGGCCGCGTTCTTGATGCTGAGCTTTCCGGTGGCGGTGTATAACGTGCCGTTCCTGGCATTCCTCGTCGGCAGAACGCAATCGAACAGATCATAGCCGGAGCGGACCCCGTGAATCAAGTCTTCGGGCTTGCCGAGGCCCATGAGGTAGCGCGGCCGGTCCTCGGGCATGCACGCGGCCGTGAAACCGCCGATCTCCGCCAGGAGCGCGGGCCCTTCGCCGATGCCCAGGCCGCCGGCGGCGTAGCCGTCGAACGGGAGTCCGGCGAGCCGCCCGGCGCAGTCCTCGCGCAGGTCCTTGAACACCCCGCCCTGGACGATCCCGAAGAGCGCGCAGTCCGCATTGCGCGGCGCCTCCAGCGACCGTCGCGCCCAACGCACGGTCCGGTCGGTGGAGGCCTTCACGTATTCCCGGCTCGCCGGGTACGGGATGCACTCGTCCAGCACCATGGCCACGTCCACCCCCAGCGCCTGCTGGATGCCCACCACCTTCTCCGGGGTCAGGAAGTGCGACGAACCGTCCAGGTGGGAACGGAACGACACCCCCTCCTCGGTGATCCCGCGCATGGCCGCCAAGCTCAGCACCTGGTAGCCGCCGCTGTCCGTCAGGATCGGCCCGTCCCAGCCCATGAACGCGTGCAGCCCCCCCAGGTCCCGGATCAGCTCCTCCCCCGGGCGCATGTACAGGTGGTAGGTGTTGCACAGGATGATCTGGCTCGACACCTCGCGGAGATCGCGCGGGGAAAGGGCCTTGACCACGCCGCGGGTGCCGACGGGCATGAACGCGGGTGTTTCCACCACGCCGTGGGCGGTCTCGATGAGGCCGGTACGGGCCCGGCCGTGGGGGTCGGTGTGAGTGACTGTGAACTTCATGGTCGCCGAAGAGGGAAGCGCGCCCCGCGGATCCACAACGTCATTCCCGTCCTCTTGCGTCATTGATATGAAATAAAAACTTGTTCAATGATTTCTGGTAGTTACGGAATCCCGCTACACCCCAATGAGTCATTCCCGCGGAAGCGGGAATCCATGGGTGGGGGTGTGGCGGCCTCATGGCCCGACCCCACCCCGCCTGGATTCCCGCTTCCGCGGGAATGACTCATTGGGGGGCCGGCACCTAATTTTCATCCCCTTTTTGTGTCGACTGCAAGCCAACATGGGTGATTCCCGCGAAAGTTCACCCCCGACCTCAATCGGGGGCGGGAATCCAGGGGCGGTGGCGAGATCAAAGCACAAACCATCTCTAGACGATCAGCATGGCGTCGCCATAGCTGTAGAACCGGTAACCTTCGGCGACGGCCTCGGCGTAGGCCCGGCGCACCAGATCCAGCCCCACCAGCGCGGCCACCATCGCCAGGGGCGTGGAGCGCGGCAGGTGGAAGTTGGTGATGAGGGCGTCGATGGCGCGGAAGCGGTAGCCGGCGGTGATGAACAGGCGCGTGATGCCGGCGTCGGCGGCCACCCTGCCCTTGCGCGCGACGACGCTCTCCAGCGTCCGCGTGCTCGTGGAACCCACCGCCACGACACGCTTTCCTTCCGCCGCGGCCCGGCGGATGCGCCGGGCCGCGCTCTCGCTCAACGTGTACCATTCGCCGTCCATGCGATGGTTTTCCACTACCTCCTCGCGCACCGGACGGAACGTGCCCAGACCCACGTGAAGGGTCACCGTCACGTTGTCGATGCCGGCAGCGGCCAGTTCGTCCAACAACTCGCGTGTAAAGTGCAGTCCGGCGGTGGGTGCCGCCACAGAACCGGGCGCGGCGGCATAGACCGTCTGGTAGCTCTCCCGGTCGGTCTCCTCCACGCTCCGCAGCCGCTCGATATAGTGCGGCAGCGGCGGCGCGCCGATCTCTTCGAGCATCTCGTGGAACCCGCCGGGATACTCGAAGCGGAGGCCATAGCGGCCCGCGCCCAGATCACCCAGCACGGTGGCCTCGACCTTGTCTGAGAACGCGATGCGGCTCCCCAGCCGGGGCTTCTTGGACGCGTCCACGAGGGCGAGCCAGAGTCCCTGCTCCGCGTCGAACGGCTCCACCAGCAGCACCGTCGCGCGCCCGCCGCTGTCCTTGCGCCCTTCCAGCCGCGCCGGGATCACCTTGGAATCGTTGAGCACCAGCAGGTCCCCGGGCGAGAAAAACTCGCTCAGGGCTCCGAAACGGGAATGCGTGATGGCACCCGACCGGCGATCCACCACCATGAGGCGGGCGGACACGCGGTCGTCGGCCGGGTAGGCGGAAATCAGCGACTCGGGAAGATCATAGGCCAGTTCTTCCAGCAGCATGACTTGAAAAGACCGTGCGTTCGTGCCTCACGGATCAGGTATCATCCTCCGCGGCCTTCTTCAGGAACGGCGTCAGCAAGTCGATCGGCACCGGGAAGATCGTGGTGGAGTTCTTGTCGCCGGCCACTTCCTGGAGACTCTGCAGGAAGCGGAGCTGCATGGCCATGGGTTCCCTGGCGATCACGGCGGCGGCTTCCTGGAGCTTCTGGGAGGCCTGGAACTCGCCGTCGGCCAGGATGATCTTGGCGCGCCGCTCGCGTTCGGCCTCGGCCTGCCGGGCCATGGCGCGCTGCATTTCCTCGGGGAGGTCGATGTGCTTCATCTCGGTGAGGACGACCTTGATCCCCCACGGGTCGGTCTGCTCGTCGAGGATCCGCTGCAGGTCGGCGTTGATGCGCTCGCGCTCCGACAGGAGCTGGTCGAGTTCCGCCTGGCCGCAGATGCTCCGGAGCGTCACCTGGGCCAGTTGCGAAGTGGCGAACAGGTAGTTGGCCACCTCCCGGATGGCGCGGTTGGGGTCGAGCACCCGGAAATAGAGCACCGCGTTGACCTTCACCGACACGTTGTCGCGCGTGATGACGTCCTGCGAGGGGACGTCCATGGTCACGGTCCTGAGCTCCACCCGTTCCATCTTTTCGATGAAGGGGATCACATAGATGAGCCCCGGGCCGCGGGAGGCCACCATCCGGCCCAGCCGGAAGATCACCCCGCGTTCGTATTCCTTGAGGATCTTGATGCCGCTGACGGCCAACCCGAGCACGATGATCAGCACGATCGCTATGGGTCCGATATCCAGCATGCGTGTCTCCTGCGCTGCCGCGGCCGACTCGTTGGGCGCGCGGCCCCGGTCAGCTCTCCACGGCGCGTTTGACCTTGAGTACCATCCCGTCGTGACCGACGACCTCGATCCTGTCGCCGGGCTCCAGCCGCTCCGCCCCTTCCGCCCTCCACACCTCTCCGTGCACGAAGACCCTGCCCTTGAGGTCCAGCCGTTCGCGCACCTCGCCGACCTCGCCCACGAGCCCTTCATACCCCAGGGTGGCCCTGCGCCGCTGGGACTTGACCACCAGGAAGGTTACCACCAGCACGGCCGCGCTCAGGGTGCCCACCGCGGCCAGCACGATGCCCGGGTCCACCGTGAGGTCGGATCCCTCGACGTCGAACAACAACAGCGAGCCCAGCCCGAGGGACACCACTCCACTGATGCCCAGGAGCCCGAAGCTGGGCAGGAACGCCTCCGCCACCAGGAGACACATGCCGAGGCCGATGAGCAGCAGACCGGCGTAGTTGATGGGCAGCACCTGCAAGGACGCCAGCGCCAGCAGCAGTGCAATGCCGCCGGCGATGCCCGGGAAGAGCGCGCCGGGATTGGAGAACTCCATGTACAGGCCCAGGATGCCGGCCATCATGAGCAGGTAGGCGATGTTGGGGTCCGCCAGGACGTTGAGGACCTTGAGCTTGAGGCCCATCTCGAAGCGCAGCACGGAGACGCCGTCGAAGTCCAGGGTGCGCTTGGTGCCGGCGACGTCCACCTCGCGCCCGTGGGCCTGCTTGAGCAGGTCGCTCAGGTCCAGGGCGATGATGTCGATGACGCGCTTCTCCAGCGCTTCCTTGTCGGTGATGGAGATGCTCCGGCGCACCGCCTGGATGGCGAACTCGGTATCGCGGCCGCGGCGCTGGGCGATGGTCTCGCTGAAGGAGGCGGTGAAGTTCTCGATCTTCTCGCCCATGACGCCCTTGACTTCCTGTCCCCCGCCCGCCACCGGATGGGCCGCGCCGATGTTGGTGCCGGGCGCCATGGCGGCGATGTTGGCGGCCAGGGTGATGAAGACCCCGGCCGAGCCCGCGCCCGCGCCGCTGGGCGCCACGTAGACGATCACCGGCAGCGGCGCGCTCAGCATCTCCTTGACGATGGAACGAGTGGAGGACAGCAGTCCGCCCGGGGTGTCGAGCTGGATGATCAAGGCGCGGGCGTTGCCCGCGTGCGCCCGCTGGATGCTTTCGCGGATGTAGTCGTTGACCGCCGGGTTGATGCCGCCGTCGATGACGATGAGGTTCACGTGGGAGCCCGTGGCGCCTTGGCCGGCGGCGCCTCCCGCGCTCAGGGAGCCCAGGCCCAGCGCCACGAGCAGCAACGCGCACCAGAACCGGACCCCCGGCAGTGAGCGGAAACGCGCCACGTCAGGCCGCCGTCCCGAGCTCGCGCAGGACGCTCTTGATGTCTTCCCAGACAAGCCTCTTCTCCCCCGGATTGCGCAACAGGTACGCCGGATGAAACGTCGGCATCAGCCGGATGCCATGGTAATCGTGCCAGCGCCCGCGCAGGCGCGAAATGGCCTCGGTGGAGCGCAGCAGCGTCTGCGCCGCAGCCCGCCCCAAGGCGATGATCACGCGCGGCCGCACCAGCTCGATCTGCCGGACCAGGAACGGCTCGCATGCCGCGACTTCGTCCGGCTCGGGGTCGCGGTTGCGCGGCGGGCGGCACTTGACCACGTTGGCGATGTACACGTCCTCGCGCCGGAGCCTCATGCCCTTGGTAATGATGTCGGTGAGCAACTGACCCGCGCGCCCCACGAAGGGCTCGCCCTCGCGGTCCTCGTCCTCGCCCGGCCCCTCGCCGATGAACATGACGTCCGCGTCCGCCCGGCCCACTCCGTAGACGATGCGGCTCCGCCCCCCTGAAAGCTTGCAGCGCCGGCAGTCACCCAGGACGTCGCGAAGCTCTTGCAGGTCCGTGGCGGCCGCCACCTCGCCTCCCTCGGCCGCGGTCACCGGGCCGCGGGGCTCCTCCGCTTGGGTGCCTGTCGCCGCGGGCAAGAACGCGATCCCCGCCGCCTGTTGCTGTTCCAGGCAACTCCGCAGCGAACTCGCCGCAACCGCCAAACGCTCTCGTAGCTCAAGCGCATCCATGGATGTGTTCCCCACCACCGTCTGCTTCCTGTTTACGACAATACAATGGGCATGGCAATGCTGCCGGACGCTTGTGCCGGAAATATGGAACGTCGATTCCGGCAAAACAGGCTGTGTCCAAACTCTACACGAACAGGGAATGCCGCGGCCCCCCCAATCGTCGTTCCCGCGGAACAGGCTGTGTCAAAACGTCGCCCGGACAAGAATAGGCGCCAAACCCTCAAGTCGTCATTCCCGCGGAAGCGGGAATCCAGGGGTGGCGAGGCAGGGAAACGTCGCTGTAGTGCCACTCCCCCGCCCCTGGATTCCCGCTTCCGCGGGAATGACGTTCTGTGACGTGGGTGCCCTGGGAGTTTTGACACTCCCTGGGAAGCGGGAATCCAGGGGTTGGGTATTGACACATGGCTGCGTTGATCGCCGACTGGCGCGCGGCCTCGACCTGGGAAGCGGGAATCCAGGGGTTGGGTATTGACACAGGCTTGAACGCGGGAAGGACGGTTCGGGGTTCGATGCCGGTCCTCAGCGCTCTCCCAGGAGCCCGCGCGCGGTGCCGCCGAGGATGGCTTCCAGCTCGGCGGCCGGCCAGGGGCGCGCCCGCAACGCCGCGAGCACGGCACGGCTGGCGTCGCGCACGTGGGGCTCGTCCGTGCCGTAGACGAGGCGGTCGGCGCCGAAAGTGTCGCGGGCGCAGTCCAGGGCGGGGCCGGACAGGCTGACGGTGTCGAAGTAGCAGCACTGCCGCAGGTATTCGCTTGGCGGGCGCAGGCATTTCTCGTAGCGGCGGTAGCCGCGGTCGACGCGGTCCAGCACCATGCACAGGCTGCCGCCGCAGTGGGACCAGACCACGCGGACGTCGGGGCACTCTTCGAGCACGCCGCCCAGGGTGAGCTTGGTGGCGGCCATGGCGGTCTCGCCCAAGTAGCCCACGGCGAGGTACTCGCCGCGGTCGTTCGCGGGGCCGTCGAGCGGGAACGTGGGGTGCACCAGCACCAGCAGCTTGCGCCGCTGCGCCTCGCGCCAGAACTCCCGCAACTCGGGGGCGTCGAGGGTATGCTCGCCCACGGTGGTGGTGAGGCCGGCACCCACGGCCCCAAGCCCGGTGGCCCGATCCAGCTCGTCCACCAGGTCAGCGGTACGGCTCCACGGCAGCGCCGCGACGAAGCGCAAACGATCCGGGTACTCACGGCACGCCTCGGCCAAGCCGTCGTTCACCCGCCGCGCCAGGGGCACGTCACCGTCCCCCGCCAGGCCGATGTTGAGGGCGCCGACGGACAGCACCTCCACGCCGACGCCGGCCTCGTCCATGGTCCGCAGGCGGTCGGCCAACGCCTCTTCCACGGGCGCCGACATGGTGTGGCTGCCGCGGCATGTCAGCGACAGCCCCCGCTCCGAGCGGGCGAGGGCGAACTCGGGCCGCGCCTTGAGCACCTCGTCGAAGCACCCCTCGGGGTAGAAGTGCGCGTGCACGTCCACGATGGCGCCCGGTGCGATGGGGTACTCGCTCATGACCATGTCCTTCCAGGTCTGGTCGGGAACCAAACGGCACGGCCCGGGATCGTCATGCCCGCTTCCCAGGGTGTGTCAAGACTCACGAGGCACCCACACCACAGAACGTCATTCCCGCGGAAGCGGGAATCCAGGGGCGGTGGCGTGGGGAGTACGGCCGTTTCTCCCTCCCCAACCCCTGGATTCCCGCTTTCGCGGGAATGACGATTCGGGGGTTGGTGCCGTTTGTCCGAGCAGAGTATCGACACGGTCTGGAAAGCGGGAATCCACCTTCCCGCTTTCGCGAGAATGACGATTCGGTGCGTTCGTGCCAAGTATTGTCCGAGTGGCGTATTTGGCAATCCGGGCCGGAAAATACGTGTGCGCTCACGATTGCTCCGCCGCGTCCATCAGTTCCAGCAGGTATCCCGGCTTGAGCGGCAGGCGCGTGACCTCCACGCCCAGGGCGTCGGAGACGGCGTTGGCCAGGGCCGCGCCGGCGGCGGTGATGCCGCCCTCCCCGGCGCCCTTGACACCGAGGGGGTTGTTCGGGGACGGGAAGTCCTCGGTGGAGATGAAACGGCCCGGCGGCACGTCCATGGCCGTGGGCATGAGGTAGTCCATGAAGCTCGTGGCCTGGGGCTGTCCGTCCTCGTCGTAGACGAACTCTTCCAGCAGCGCGCCGCCGATGCCCTGGGCCAGGCCGCCCGCCATCTGGCCCTCCACGATCATGGGGTTGACCTTGCGGCCGATGTCTTCCATCACGAGGTAGTCGAGGATTTCGATCATGCCGGTTTCCCGGTCCACCTCCACCGCCACCATGTGGACGCCGTAGGGAAACGGCCGCTTGTCGGTGGCGAAGAAGTCCTCCTCCGCGATGCCCGGAGTGAGGCCCTTGGCCAGCGCCGGCCCGGGCAGCGCGAGCCGGGCCAGCGCGGCGAAGTCCAGGCTCCGCTCGGGCGCGCCCCGGACGCTGATGCGCCCGTCCTCCAGCACCAGGTCGCCGGCGTCGATCTCCAACTCCGCGGACGCGAGCGCCAGGAGCTTGTCCTTGACCTTGCGGCACGCGCCCACCGCGGCGCTCCCGCCCATGACGGTGCAGCGGCTTGCGTTGCTGCCGTTGCCGAAGGGCACCTTGGCAGTGTCGCCGTGCACCACCCGCACGTCGTCGATGGAGACGCACATCTCGTCGGCGACGATCTGGCTCAGGGCGGTGGCGATGCCCTGCCCAACCGAGTTGACGCCGCTGTAGAGCACCACGCCGCCGTTGTTGCCGACCTCTACCCGGGCGTACTCCCAGGGGCCGATGCCGCTGGTCTCCACGAAGCAGCCGATGCCCACGCCCATGGCCCGGCCTTCCGCCTTGGCGGCGGTGCAGCGTTGCCGAAGCTCGTCGTAACCCATGTGTCCCAACGCCGCTTCGAGCTGCCCCGGCAGGTCGCCGCTGTCGTAGACCATGTAGTGGAACGGGTGCTTGCCGTGGTCGTAGGGCATCTCCTCGGGCCGGATCAGGTTGCGCCGCCGCAGCTCCGCGGGATCGAGCCCGAGGCGGCGAGCGGCCATGTCCAGCAGCCGCTCGCGCACGAAGTTGGCCTCGTAGCGACCGGGGCTCCGGTAGGTGCCCACCGGGGTCTTGTTGGTGAGCACGCAATAGGCATGGCAGTGATAGTTCTTGATGCGCATCGGGCCCCGCAGCATGGCCGATGAGGCCATGACGGGCAGGCCGCCGTGGGTGCGGGTGTAGCCGCCCATGTTGAACAGGATCGCGGCGTCCATGGCCAGGATGGTGCCGTCCTTCCGCAGCCCCAGCCGCACCCGGTAGGACTGCTCCCGCGACTGGTTCGTCGCCTTGAGGTTCTCCGAGCGGTCCTCGATCCAGCACACCGGCCTGCGGAAATGCATGGCGGCGAACGGCACCAGGAAGTCCTCGGGATAGAACTCGCCGCGCGCGCCGAACCCTCCCCCGACCGCCGGCTCGATGAAGTGGATGGAACTCTGGGGCAGGCCGCTCAACTCCGACAGGATGCGCCAGTTGGTGTGGGTCATCTTGGTGGGACCCCACATGGTGAGCACGTCGCGGACTTCGTCGTACTCCGCCACCAGGCCGCGTGTCTCCAGCGGCACCGCGGCGTGACGCTGGGTCTCGAAGGTTTCCTCGACGATGAGGTCGCACTCGGCGAACGCGCGGTCCACGTCGCCCACGTCCACCTCGAAGTCGGCGGGGACGTTGCCCGGCACCTCCTCGTGGAGCCGGGGGGCGTCCGCCGCCATGGCCGCGCGGGCGCCGGTCACCGCCGGGAGGTCCTCGTAGACCACCTCCACCAGCTCGAGCGCGTCCTCGGCGATGTAGCGGTCCTGGGCCACCACCACCGCCACCGGATCGCCCACGTAGCGCACCCGATCCGTGGCGATGGGCGTCTGCTGGGAGCGTTTAAGCCCCTCCATGATCCCGGTACGCATGGGAATGGTCTTGAGTCCCGGCAGGTCCGCGGCCGTGATCACCCCCACGACCCCGGGCAAGGCCAGGGCGGCGGTGGCGTCAATGGCGGCCACCCGGGCGTGGGCGCGGGTGCTGCGGAGAATGGCGGCGTGCACCATGCCGGGCCGCCGGATATCGCCCACGTACTTGCCGGCGCCCCGCAAGAGCGGCACGTCCTCCCTGCGCTTTACGCTCGAACCGATGTAGGCCATGGCCGTTCCTCTACCTTCGCGACACTTCCTTCGCGGCCTCGCGAATGGCCGTCACGATGTTCACGTAGCCGGTGCAGCGGCACAGGTTGCCGCTCAACCACTCGCGGATCTCGGTGTCGGACGGATCGGGATTCTCGCGCAACAGCGCCCGCGCGGTGAGCAGGATGCCCGGCGTGCAGAAACCGCACTGAAGGCCGTGCCGCTCATGGAACTTCTCCTGCAACGGGTGCAAGGTGTCGGCGTCGGGCGCCAGTCCTTCAACGGTGTCGATCTCGGCGCCGTCGGCCTGCACCGCGAACATGAGGCACGAACGCACCGGATCGCCGTTCACGAGGACCGTGCAGGCCCCGCACACGCCGTGCTCGCAGCCCACGTGGGTGCCGGTGAGGCCGAGGTCGTCGCGGATGAAGTCGCTCAAGAGCCTGCGCGGCTCGGTCTCGCCGGTGTGCTCGGCGCCGTTGACTCGTAGCGTGATCGTTCGCTTGTTCATGTCGTTCCGTCTTCGTGCGTACGGCACCGGCAGGTCGAAAGCCGCCTGTCATTGGGCGGCACGGTTCACTCGATCAACAGCTCCTTGCTTGTTCCCTGAAGCTGTCGACCTTGGAGAACGCAGTGCAGGCGTCATTCGCGGCGCAGCGACTTCCCGCCGGACGCTGCTCCCCGATATGCTACGGCGCGGCCGTGATCTTCTCACAGTCGAAGTGCCTTGTGACCCGATGACAGGACCTTCCGCGGTTCACGTCGTCGTAGTAGACGACCTGCGTAGGCTCGGGACCCGGCCGGCGCGTCATGAAGGATCGGTAGATTCCCACCTTGTAGTACACCTCGAACCGCTCCTGCTTCGTCGGCCCCTTCCAGTCGTAGGCTGGTTCGGTTCGGCCGTTGATGTAGACACGGAAGAACCCGTCGTCCTCGTGGGTCCAATGAGCATGGACGAGCACATCGGTCCAGCGGCCCCTCATCTCTTCGTCCGTCAGCACGCGCCGCTTTTCGAGCGTCCGGCCGATGGTCTGATTGTCCACCCAATATCCTCCCGCCCCGTTCTGGAACATCCACATCACCGGCCCGCGCTCTTGGTGGAACTGGCCCAGGGCGACCTTGACCGGGAAGATGTTGGGGTAATCCCTGGGGAGGTACAGGGACCAGTGATACCATTCCTCGCCGCCGTGCCAACTGACTTCGGACTTCAGTTCGTGCCGTTCCCGGTCCCGGTGGCAGTCCTTCTGACTGCAATCCCCGGCGCGCACCTCGAACCTCATGGATTCGTCGCCCGAGCGCACCGGATGTCCGTCCTGCTTCGACACGACGGTGTAGCCATAGTGCCGAAAGTCTGCGGGGAGGCTCTTCTTGAGATACCAGCCGTAGAAGGTGTCCGATGCCGACGCGGCCACGGGAATCGCCAAGAGAACGAGAAGAAACAGGAAGGCCTTTGTATGTTGCCCTCCACAGGTTCCTCGACTGGTCCTACTCCGTTCAGGTTTCGCAACAGGACCCGGTCGTGCGTGCTTGAGCCATGACATCCGGTTCATCCCACGGCGCGGCTCGCCGCGGCCCGTTCCGCGGCGTCGGCCAGTGCGCGCCGCGCCAGCGCCTCGCAGGCGCGGACGCGGTATTCCGCGGTGGCGTGCATGTCCGAGTCCTGTTCGATGCCGGCCACCGCGCGCCGGGCCGCTTCCCGAAACAATGCCTCCGACGGCCTCTCCCCCAACACCGCGGCCTCCGCGGCGCGCGCCCGGGTGGGCGCCGGGCCGGTGAGCGTCAACCGGGCGGCCGTCACCACGCCGTCCCGGTCCAGGGTCACCAGCGCGGCGACGCCCGCCAGCGCGAAGTCGCCGTACCGGCGGCTCACCTCCCGGAACGAAGCGCCGCTGCCGGCGGCCGGGGCCGGCACCCGCACCTCGCGGAGCAATTCACCCGGCTCCAGCACGGTGGTCATGGTGCCCAGTACGAAATCCTCCGCCGCCACCACCCGCTCCCCACCCTCCCCTTGCAGCACGAACGCGGCATCCAGCGTGACCATGGCCACGGGCAGCTCGGCGGAGGGAAAGGCGTGGGCCAGGCTGCCGCCCACGGTGCCGCGGTTCCGTATCTGCACGTGCCCGATAAAACCCGTGACCTCGCGCAAGAGAGGCCAACCGGACACCACCACTTCGGAACGCTCCAACACCCGCTGCCGGGTCATGGCGCCGATGCGCAGCTCGCCGCCCTCCACGGAAAGGAAGTCCAGCTCGGCCACGCGGTTCAGGTCCACCAGGTGCGCGGGACGGGCCAGGCGGAAGTTCATGAGCGGCACCAGGCTCTGGCCGCCGGCCAGCACGCGCGCGTCCTCTCCCAGACGGCCCAGCAGCGCGGTGACTTCGGACAGGGTTCTCGGATCGTGGTACTCGAAGCCGGCTGGTTTCATTTTCCCTCGGAGAAGAGCGCGGGCGGAAACAGCACCGCCACCGGGGCCTGCATGGCATTCATGGACTTGACCGCACCGCCGATGGCGTGGGCCATGTCGCCGGTCTCGTTCACTACGCTGTACTGGATGCGCAAGCTCCGGAGCAACGGCTCGGTGGCCCAGCCGAACGGAACCGAGAACCAGCGCTGATCGCCGAAGCCGCCACGGTAACTGATGAGCAGGAGCATGGGAACGCCGAAGGCGGCAGGCCCCCGGAGCAGCGCATAGCAGGACAGGGCGAACCCCGTGTTCTCCATGAGCATGGCCGGGCAGCCACCGCCCAGCCATGCGCCCATGCAAACGCCCACGCCGTCGCTCTCGTTGGCCACCTGCAGGTAGCGCACCGCGGAGTCCGCTTCCAGCCTCTGGTAGAGTTCCAGAAACGCCGAATCGGGCATGCAGGCGACGAAGTCGACGCCCGCCTCGGTCAGGCATTTGTGCGCTTCAGCCGCTACGTCGTCCTTCACTCCCTGCAACCTCCTCAGTCGCGGGCTCGGTGGTGGTCCGCGCGCGGGCAGGTTTGAAGCCGCCCCCAGGTCCTCGCGTGTGACCGGCCACGGGGACTACCGCCGGTCGCCCGGCCCCGTCGTCGCGCCTTGCCGACAGCAACGATACACTCACGGCTTCGCCGGCGCCAGGATCGAACGGCCGCGGATGGCCTCGATGCGCCGCACCAGCCGGTACTTGTTCTCCTGTCCGTCCATGCTGGGCCCTTCGGTCCTCGCCGCCAGCGCGATCTTGGCGGTGAGAAGCGCCGGGCCCGGCCCGGAGAAGAGCCACTCCAGCGCGGCGGCCACGCCGCCATCATCGGCCACCGTGTCGGCGCGTTCGATGCCCGCGGCCCGGGCCATGGCGGTGAGGTCGGCGCCCGCCGCGGTCTGGCTGGGGGCGCCGCCGCGGCTGCCGAATAGCTGCTCGTTGTCGAAGACGATGATGCGGAGGTTTTCCGCTCCGGACGCGGCCGCCACCGCAAGGATGCTGGGGGCCAGCAGGAGGCTCCCGTCGGTGTCGAGGGATACGACCTTCGAATCGGGCAGCGTGAGCGCGATGCCCAAGCTTACCTGGGTGACCATGCCGAGGCCCACGAGGTAGAGGTTCTCCGGGCGGTGGAGCACCTGGTAGGTGTCCGCGGTGGTGCCGGCCAAGGCGGACACCACGATGTCGTTGTCCGTCAGATGATCCCGAAGCCGCTCCAGCACGGCCCGCCGCTCCACCTTCATGACGCGGGATTGTAGTACCGGCTTGCGGGAAATGCCAGCCGCCAGCACGGGTGTTCCGCCAGCCGCCATCGGGGTCCGGGTAGGGGCGACCGGCCGGTCGCCCCTACGGGAATGTCAACCACGCTGGATCGTTGTTGAGGCCATCGTTGTTTCAGGGTATCTTCCCTGCTGCGCAGGAACCCTATCCAGGAGTCGAAATTAATGAGCGTTGCACCTACCAGACAGCTTCAAACGTCCCTCCACTGGGGCGCCTACCAGGTCGAGGTCGAGGCCGAACGCATCGTGGCCGCGCGCCCGTTTCCGGACGACCCGGATCCGTCGCCCATCGGGCTGTCGATTCCGGAGGTCGTACAGCACGCCTGCCGCATCGCGCAGCCGATGGTGCGCGAGGGTTGGCTGGAACGGGGACCCGGGAACCACGGGGGAGGACGCGGGCGGGAACCCTTCGTGCCGGTGAGTTGGGACGAGGCCCTCGACCTGGTGGCGGGCGAGCTGCGGCGCGTGCACGACTCGTTCGGCAACGAGGCGATCTTCGCGGGCTCCTACGGTTGGGCTTCCGCCGGCCGTTTCCACCACGCCCAGAGTCAACTGCACCGATTCCTGAACCAGTTCGGCGGATACGTCCGGTCGGTGAACGCCTACAGCTTCGCCGCGGCGGAAGTCATCATACCCCATGTCTTCGGGTACGACTGGGGTTCCATTCGCGAGGGAGTCACCTCCTGGCCGGTGATCGCCGGACACTCGCAGCTCGTGGTCACCTTCGGGGGGCTGCCGCTCAAGAATACCCAGGTCAGCGCGGGCGGCATCGGCAAGCACACGGTCCGCGGCTGGCTCGAGCACTGCCGGAAGAACGGCGTCCAGTTCGTGAACATCGGCCCGGTCCGGGACGACGCCGCGGATTTCCTCGAAGCGGAATGGCTGGCGCCGCGCCCCAACACCGACACCGCGCTCATGCTGGGACTGGCCCACACGCTGTTCCGCGAGGGCCTCCACGACGAGGCATTCCTGGACAAGTACTGCACCGGATTCGAGAGCTTCCGCGCCTACCTCGCGGGTGAAACGGACGGGCAGCCCAAGGACCCGGAATGGGCAGCCGCGAAATGCGGCATTCCCGCGGACACCATCCGCGCCCTGGCCCGGCGCATGGCCGCGGCGCGGACCCTCATTTCCGTAAGCTGGTCGCTCCAGCGTGCCGACCACGGCGAACAACCCTACTGGATGGCGGCGGTCCTCGCCGCCATGCTGGGGCAGATCGGGCTTCCCGGGGGCGGCGTCGGCTACGGTTACGGCGCCACCGCCTCCGCCGGCAACCCGGTGAAGCCCATAAAGAGGTTGACGCTGCCCCAGGGCGTCAACCCGGTGGAGCCCTTCATCCCGGTGGCGCGGATCACCGACATGCTCCTCAACCCCGGAGAACCGTTCGATTACAACGGACAGCGGCTCCGGTATCCCGATGTCCGGCTCGTCTACTGGTGCGGCGGCAACCCCTTTCATCACCACCAGGACCTCAACCGGCTGGTGGAGGCGTGGCAGCGCCCCGAGACCATCATCGTCCACGAACCCTGGTGGAACCCCCAGGCCCGGCACGCCGACATCGTGTTGCCGGCCACCACCGCCCTGGAACGCAACGACATCGGCACGCAGCCGGCCGACCCCATGGTCTTCGCCATGGAGCGGGCCATCCCTCCGGTGGGCGGCGCGCGCAACGACTACGACATCTTCTCGCGCCTTGCCGGTCGCTTGGGGTTCGGGGAGGGTTTCACCGAGGGCCGCTCGGAGAAGGACTGGCTGTCGCACCTCTACGATACGCTTCGCCGCGAGTTCATCCGCGAAGGCGTCGAGTTGCCGCCCTTCAACGACTTCTGGAGCGCCGGTCACATCACCCTGCCCACCGAGGGCGCGGAGAAGGTGCTGCTGGCCAAATTCCGCGAGGACCCCGTCACGCACCGCCTGCCGACGCCGTCCGGGCGCATCGAGATCTTCTCGGAAACCATCGCGGGCTTCGGTTACGACGACTGCCCCGGCCATCCGGCATGGATCGAGCCGGCGGAGTGGCTGGGCGGCGACAAGGCCGCCCGCTTCCCGCTCCACCTCATCTCCAATCAGCCCGCCACGAGACTCCACAGCCAATACGACCCGGGAGCGGTGAGCGTGGACAGCAAGGTACAGGGCCGCGAACCGCTGCTGATCCATCCCGCCACCGCGGCGGCGAGGGGGATCGAGGACGGCACCGTCGTGCGCGTGCACAACGACCGCGGCGCCTGCCTGGCCGGCGCCCGCGTCACGGACAGCGTCGCGCCCGACGTCGTCGTGCTCGCCACCGGCGCGTGGTTCGATCCCGAGGCGCACGGCGGGCTGGAACGGCACGGCAATCCCAACGTACTGACCCTGGACAAGGGAACCTCGCGCCTGGCACAGGGGCCCATCTCGCAGACGGCGCTGGTGGAGGTGCAGCCGTTCGACGGGGACCTGCCGGAAGTCCGGGCCTTCACCCCGCCCGAACTCGCGTCTCGGGCGGCTGACACTTGAGCCCTCGCGGGTTGTTGAAATACGCCGCTTGGCGGGTCAGCGCACTTCAACTCCGCGAGGCGGAGTCGAAGGCACCGGACGAATTTCGGACAACCGGCCCCGCGGGTGGACGGCCGGCGAATTCTGAGGCAGGTAATACGGACATGTCCGCGCATGGAGAAGGAAGGTGCCCGGTGGTGCCGCTGGTCTTCAAAACCAGTCTGAGGGCCGTAAGGTTCTCGGAGGGTTCGACTCCCTCCCTTCTCCGCCATCCCTCGCGGGCACGCGCATGAGCCGGGCCGGGAACACGCCATGAACACCTCCGCCGATCTCTCAGCCGCCGTGCCGGAGACCGCGGCGCCGGAGCCGTCCCGCGGCCGGGTGCTCGCGCTGCTGACCGTGGGCCACGGCGTCACGCACATATTCCAGGGGACCATGAACGTGTGCCTGCCGCTGGTGGTGCGCGACTTCGCCATCTCCTACACCGATATCGGCGTGTTGCGCTCGGCGCAGCGGGTGTCCCACATCCTGAGCATCACCATCGGCGGGCTGGCCACCGACCTGCTGCGGGACCGCAAGGGAATCCTGCTGCTGTCGCTCCTGTGGCCCTCCCTGTTCTTCTCGCTCCAGGGGTTTTCCACGACCTTCTGGATCTTCGGCGCCCTGGTGTGCATCCAGGCCCTGCTGGGCGGTTTCATGTGGCACGCGCCCGCGCGCGCGGTGGTCGGCGAGAAGTTCCCGGAGCGTATGGGGTTCGCCCTGGGAGTGCACGCCATGGGGGCGAACGTGGGCGCGGCCCTGGCCCCCATCGTGGTGGGCGCGCTGCTTGCCTGGATCACGTGGCGCACGGCCTACCTGTTCCAGTTCGTGCCGGGCGTCGCCATCGCGCTCTTCCTCTGGGTAGTGTTGCCGCCCCTGCGGCACGACGCCACGGCGCGCAACCGTTCCGCTTCCTACGGCCGGGCCTTGCGGGGCGACATCCTCACCAACCTGCCGCTGATGGGCGTGACCCTGGTGGCGTCGCTTCGCTCCATCGGAGAGAACCTCGTCCCGACCTTCCTGCCGCTCTACCTGACGGCGGACCTGAACATGAGCATCGTCACGGTCGGCGTCTACCTCGCGTGCCTCGCGCTCGTAGGCACCGTCTTCGCGCCGGTCATCGGACACCTCTCCGACCGCTTCGGACGGAAAGGCACCATCTTCCTCTCGCTCCTCACCGGGGGCCTGCTCATCGGCTCCATTCCGTTGATGCCCTCCGGGTGGTTCCTGCTCCCGGTGGTGTCCCTCGGCGGGATGGCGCTCTTCGCGGTCGGCCCCATCATCCAGGCCAGCGGGCTGGAGCACACGCCCAGGGAGATCTGGGGCGCGGCCCAGACCTTCATGGACGTGGGCCGCTCGGCCCTGTCCCTGTTGTTCCCGCTGGTGGCCGGCGCCGTGGCGGACATCTACGGACTGCGCTACACGTTCTATCTCTTCGGCGCCATCAACCTGCTGGGCGCGTTCATGATCCTGGTGGTCCCGGGCGCGCGCACGCGGGCGCCGTAGCGGACTGAACAGGACCGGCAACGCAACAGTACGTGGAGGAATGTCATTTCGCGGGAATCACCCATGTCGGCTTGCAGCCGACACAAAGGGGGATGAAAATGGGCGCCGGCCCCCCAATGAGTCATTCCCGCGGAAGCGGGAATCCAGGGGTGGGGGGTCTGGCGGCCTCATTGCCCGGCCCCACCCCGCCTGGATTCCCGCTTCCGCGGGAATGACTCGTTGGAGTGTAACGGGATTCCGTAACTACCAGAAATCATTGAACAAGATTTTACTTTCATATCAATGACGACTCGGTTGGCGGGCGGGACAAGATCGAGGAGAAACATTCATGACGGCAGTGAAAATCGGCGTCATCGGAGGCGGCTTCGGCACCCAGCACCTGCAAGGATACGGCGCCACCGAGAACGCGGACGTGGTGGCGTTCTGCCAGAGGACGCCGGACAAGGCGGAGGCGACGGCCAAGGCCTTCGGCGTGCCCCACGTGTACACCGACTACCGTGAACTCCTGGCGCACCCCGGCCTCGACGCCGTGAGCATCGTCGCACCCCCGCACCTCCACGCCGAGATGGTGGCGGCGGCCGTCGAACAGCGGCTGCACCTGCTGTGCGAGAAGCCCCTGGCCATGGACGCCGCCCAGGCGGAGACCATGCTGTCCCAGGCGGAGGCCGCCGGACGCGTACACATGACCGCGTTCAATCACCGCCACATACCGGCGCTGGCGTACATGAAGGAACTGCTGGACGACGGCTACGTGGGCGAGCGCGTGTACCACGTGGAGAGCCGTTGGTTCAGCGAGAACCGCGCCACGCCGGGCCTGACCCACTACTGGCGCCACCAGCGGGAGCTGGCCGGCTTCGGCGTAATGGGCGACATCGGCGTGCACGTCGTGGACCGGGTCCGCTGGCTCATCGGCGAGTTCGAGAGCGTCTGGGGCCACGCCGACACCTTCATCTCGGAGCGGCCCGACGAGGAGGGCACGCCGCGACCGGTGACGGTGGAGGACAGCTTCACGCTTCTCGGACGCCTGGCGGGCGGCGCCTCGGCGTGCGTCCGCCTGAGCGCGGTGGCGCGCAAGAGCAACTACCAGAACCTGGAAGTCTACGGCGACGCCGGCATGCTGCGCTTCGTCTTCGACCGCAACGTCAAGGGCTGGGTGCGCGGCCAGCTCTGGGGCGCCCGCGGCGACACGCGCTCACCCGAGGCGTTGGAGATTCCCGACCGCTACACCCGGGGGCTCGACGATACCGACCCTCAGCGCGCCCAGGGAGAGTTCATCTTCGCCAAGCTCACCCGCGACTTCGTGGACGCCATCCGCAACGGCACCCCCGCGGTGCCGAACTTCGACGACGGCCTCGCCGCCCAGCGCGTGCTCGACGCCGCGCTACGCGCGGCGGAAGAGGGACAATGGGTACAGGTTGGCAAGTCGCTGCAACTCGCCGGTATCGAGGGCGCGGACCTTTACCCGGAATGGGAGGCGTACATCGACGATCAGCGAGCGCGCGCTGCTTTTCGCCTCTTGGTGGAGTTCGCGGCCTCGTTGCCGCACTTGGTCCTGAGCTTCAGGAAAAAAGGGTTTATTGATAAGACGTGTTGCCTACATGACCGATCGGGACCGCGCCCCAGGTTGCCGTATTCGTTCATCGTTAACAAGGGTTGGATCAAGTTCTATTTTCGTCGTCCCGAGACACGCACCGGCAAGGATGCGCTGAAGCGGGACTTCAACAGCTTTGAAGACGGCAACAGCAAGAGCGAATGGACCGTCAGGCTGCGGACCGAGGAAGACGTGCGGCTCTTGCTCGCGCACCTAAGAAGGAACATGAAGGATACGTAGCCGTCGATTGGTCGTGCCGGCGAGAAACGTATGGAATCAAGCGGTTAACTGCTTCGGGTAAAGTCGCTCCCGTTGGTGTCCAAGACGCAATCATGCCGACTCATCGCCCTGCGCGGCCGCGGCGAGGCGCTCCTTGAGAGCGCGGAACCGCGGTTCGTCGATCCCCGTTGCCGACGTGATCACATCCCAGCTCACACCGATTCTCAGAAAGCCTTCCACCACCTCTACCTTGCCGCGCTGCAAGCCTTCTTCACGGCCTTCTTCCTTGCCCTCGGCTTTGCCTTCTGCCCGGCCTTTTGCCCAGCCTTCCTCTAGAAGTTCCTGAGCGTATGACATGATTCCTCCTCCTTGGCCGCCTTGATGGCGCCGCAGCGCTTCATCGAAGGCATCCACTGCCGCTTTGTCCGGTATCGAGAACAGATAGACAGCGATTATCCGAATATAGTCCACCGTGCCAGCGGAAACCAGCGAAGCCGCCAGTTTGGCAGCGATCTCCAGCGCCGTGCCCGCGTGCCGGCCAAAGGCCGCCATCATCAGTAACTGGACGATGCGCCCCATGGTTGCACCTTCGACATCACCGGGGTCCAGTCCCGTCTGATCCAGCAGTACATGCTCGAACCGCGGTACCCACGGCCAATCCCGAACCGCTTCCGGAAACAGGTCCGCGAACTCCGTCGCGTACTGCCAGTCGCGGGCTCCCTGGTAGAACACCAGCGGTACCACCGGCTGCAACTCCGTGCGCCGCGGATCGTCGCGTAGGTCTGCATCCCAGATGCGGCAGCAGTACTTGAGCAGCCGGTACCGCATCCACGCATCCGGCGCCGATTGATGCTCGAAGAGCAGGTAAAGCCGCAACCGGTCCTTCCCCTTCTCGTGGCGCTCCGTCTCCTCCCCGTAGCCGGCCTCGAACAGCAGGTCGGACTCGCTTTGGCGCAGGGCGTCGTCCACGAAGGTTCCCTCCACCAGTCGCAGGCTGTTCCAATCGACGTTTTCGCGCAACTCCTGCGGCACCGCCGCCTGGAGCATGCTGGCGGCTTCCGCGGCGTCGGAGAAAACCGCGCGAAACAGCCGGTCGTGGGGGTGATCAATTTCTTCAGCCATGGTGACCCTCCCGGACATGGACTGCCTGCGTGTCCTGTCTGTCCTTTAGAGAGTCATCGGCACGCGTGCCGGAAACTGAACCCGGTTACCGGGCAACTGTCGGATTTGGTTCGTCGCCCTTCGAGTTCGCTCCGCTAGCCGAAGGGGGCGTAGACGAACTGGCGAGATGCGGGTCGGGAGGCGGCGGCGCCCCAGGCTGCTACAGTGGCGGAATAAAGGCCCCGAAGATAACCCCGGCGAAGAGGTCGACGGCCAGCGTCTCCTCGAAGATGAAGTAGAAGAAGCCGAGGGCCAGCGCGGTGATGAAGGCGGTACCAGGCCAGCCGATCCGGCCCTGGTAGTGGGTGAAGATCGCTGCGAAAAGGAATGTCGACACGTAAAACCCGGAGATGAAGACCAGCACGCCGAACACCGTGAACCACACGAACATGCGAACGATGAGGGCGAACTCGCCGGTTTTGGGCCCCTGTTGCTCCACCGCTTCGCCGGTGCCCTCGCTGACCGCGGCCGAGGTGAGGACATCTTCCAGGCTCACCTCGAAAGCGCTCATGATGCGCGGATAGCGTTCACCGGCGAGGCACAGAGCCGCCAGGATCACGGTCGGCAACGCCAGCACCAAGGGCACGAAGCCCGCCATGCCGCCGTAGGAGAACGACCACCCGAAGAACAGCACCGCGGTGCCCACCAGGATCACCCCGAGAAGCGTGGAGCCCTTCATGACGACGCCTTCCCTCTCCGGCTCGACAGCCACGGCAGGCAGAGCATGAGGATGCTCAGGATCATCAGCACGATGGTGACGGGACGCGTGACGAAAATCGCGTAGCTGCCCGCGGAGATCTGGAGCGACTGCACGAACGAAAGCTCCGCGCGCACCCCCAGGAGAAATCCGATGACCAGCGTCACCAGCGAGAAGCCGAAGCGGTTGAACGCGAAGCCGAGGATACCCGCGGCGATGGCGATGCCGATGTCCCAGACGTTCTCGCGCGCGGCGTAGGCACCGCCGACGGACAGCAGGAAGGCGGCCGGGACCACGTAACCCACGCGCAACGTGGTGACCCGCGCGAGGATGTCCGCGCCGAAGGCGGCCATGAGGCTCGCCAGGAAGTTGGAGATCACGAAGCCGAAGATCAGCACGAACACGATTTCCATGTGCTCGCGCACGAAGAAGAAACCGGGCTGGAGACCGTGCAGGATGAAGGCGCCCAGGAGAACGGCCATGCCCGCGCTGCCGGGGATGCCGAAGATGATGGTTGGAAGCAGCGCGCCGCCGTCCTTGGCGTCGTTGGAAGCCTCGGAGGCGATGATGCCCTCGGGATTGCCGGTGCCGAACTGTTCCCGGTTCTTCGAGAACTGCACGGTCATGGAGTAGGACAGGAAGTTCGCCAGCACCCCGCCGATGCCGGGTATGATGCCCGCGAGAATCCCGATGGCGGCGCTCCGCACGAGCGTGGCCTTGTAGTGGAACACCTCCAGGAAGCCTCTGAAGGCGCCGAAAAGGCCCACCTTGATGCGCTCGCCGCCCTCGGCGATGGTCTCGCCGCGCAGCACGTGGTTGACCAGCTCGGCGATGGCGAAGAGCCCGATGAAGAACGGCACCAGCGGGATGCCGTCCCACAGGTAGTTGTCGCTGCCGAAGTTGAAGCGCAGCACCCCATGCACCGGGCTGAAGCCGATGAGCGACAGGAGCACGCCGATGCCCGCGGAAACGAGCCCCTTGAGCATGTTGCCGCGGGCGGCGTAGGCCACCGTGAGGAGACCGAAGACCACCAGCATGAAGAACTCGGGCGGCCCGAAGGACAGCACGATGATCTTCACGAAGGGGATGAGGATCATGAGGAAACACATGCCCACCACGGCGCCGAGGAACGACGACGCGGCCGCCAGTCCCACCGCCCGGCCCGCCTCTCCCCGCCGGGCCATGGGATGGCCGTCAAAGCAGGTGGCGGCGTTGGGCGCCTCTCCGGGGATGTTGAGCAGGATGGCGGGAACCGAACCTCCTTCGGTGGCGGCCCCCATCATCCCCGCCATGAGGAACATGGCGGTTTCCGCGTCCCACCCGAAGGTGAAGGTCATGCCGATGGTCAGGCCCGCCAGGAACAGCCCTGGGAGCGCCCCCAGGATGAGGCCGGAGACGGCGCCCACGGCCAGCACCAGCAGGTTCATGGGCTCGCCGAGCATGCCCATGGCTTGGAGAAGAGGTTCCCACATGGATTGGTTCCTCGAACGTGGCCCTTGCCGAACCGGCTGCAACCCCGGTCGCCGGAGTCACAACGGGGTCCGCGGCCGGGCCCTGACCCGGCCGCGACGGCTTCGAAGCCGGCCCCTGAGTCCCTACTTTGCCTTGGCGGCCTTCCGCATCTCCTCGAGATTGGCCGCGAACAGGCTCTCGTAGTACTTCAGGTCCTGGGCCACGGCGGAACCCGGCCCCTCCACCAGCACAGTGCCCGACTGCTTCTTCCAATCGATGTAAAGCTTGTCCCTCATCGACTTGAGCAGCAGGTCCTCGAGGATCTTGGCCCGGTCTTCGGGGATTCCCGGCGGGCCACCGAAGGCGCGCAAGTCGCTGAAGTAAAGGTCGTAGCCCATTTCGTAGGAAGTCTTCACGTCCGGCGCGTTGAGCGCGCGCTTCTTGTCCAGTTGGGCCACGGGGCGCAGGTCCGTCCCGAGATAGGAGATGACCGAGTTGTGATCGATGGGTTGCGCCCAGACATCGAAGTCGCCGCGGAGGAGCGCCGGCAGCGACTCGCCCGTGCCCCGATAACCTGCCACCACGTGGAAGTCGATACCGAAGGCCTTGGCCGCCAGGAACGAGCCCATCCAGCGTCCCACGCCGATGCCCTCGACTCCCCAGGTGACGCGCTCGGCCTTCTGGAGATCCTCAACGGACTTGTGGGGGCCCTTGGCCGATACGTGGAGACCGAAAGGGTCCGCGCCCACCCTGGCGAGCCACGTGAACTTGCTGGTCTCGAAGCCGACGGGCGTTTCCGACAGCATCTGATCCCCGAGCATCCCGGAGGCCTGGAAGTGGGCGATGGTGTAGCCGTCGGGCTTGGCGCGGTACATGAACACCGAGGCCCGCCGCCCCGCGGCGCCGGTGACGTTCTTGACGATGATGTTGACGCCCTTGGGCACGTAACTCTTCATGCTCCGGGCGACCGCGCGGGCAATGCCGTCATAACCGCCTCCCGGCGAGAACGGCACGATGATTGTGATGTTGCGGTCGGGGAACTCCGCGCGCGCCTGCGAGAGCGGCAGGCTCACGGCCAGACCGAGCGCGAGGGCGCCCAACAGGATTCCGGTCGTCAGATTTCGCATAGAATTCCTCCGTCTTTGCGCTGGAACGCGTCTTGTGCGGCGTTGGTTTGCCGCGACGAGCTAAAGTTCTGTCACTGGCTGACGATGGTTTGGAAAGAAGGCAATAAACACCACGTTGTATGGAGGTACCCCGGCATTGTCAAGGGTCGTGCAAGATATTTGGTTCATGTTGACTCGGCGGGGCGTAACCGATAAGGTCCACGCTTCAGTCGCACAAAACCTTTCTCGTGAGGTGCGCACATGTCCGTGAACATCGCTATCGTCGTAGGAAACCTTGGCAGGGACCCGGAGGTTCGCTTCACCCAGAGCGGCCGTCCGGTCGCCAATTTCTCCGTCGCCACCTCGGAGTCCTGGACCGGTCAGGACGGCAGCCCGCAGGAGCGCACGGAGTGGCACAACATCGTCGTGTGGGGCAAGCAAGCGGAAGCCTGCGGCCAGTACCTCGCCAAGGGACGACAGGTCTTCGTCCAGGGTAGAATCCAGACCCGGAAGTGGACCGACCAGAATGGCCAGGACCGCTACACCACCGAGATCGTCGCCCAGCGAGTGCAGTTCCTCGGCGGCGGAGGCGGCGCGCGCGCTTCGCATGAGTCCGCCGACCAGGGTTTCGGCGAACCTTCGTCCTCCTTCCAGTCCCCGCCCATCGACGACGACATCCCCTTCTAGGGTCGTGTCTGGTCGGTTCGCGGCATAATCCGCGGGTCTTTTTCGCCGTCGGCCGCGTTACGTCACCCCGGGCTTGACCCGGGGTCTTCCTCGCGTGGCGCCCGCCACTGCTCGTCATCGCGCCTTGCCGACGACAAAATGCCCTCGCGGATTCATCAAGCCATTCGTGCCGCGGCACGCTAGCGTTTTCTCCCCCAGCATCCTCTCCTGTCGGGACGCTGCTGTCCGGTATCGCACCAGGCATCTCGTCGCGCGAACTGTGCCTCGCGGAGAAACCCACGACACTCACCGGTCTCCGACGCCAACTCATGGGCTCGCTGTGACGCTTCGTTCAAGCATCGGCCCAGTGTATAAAATTCACAATACGAAAAATTATGAAAGCAATCCTTGCCGCATGGCCGAAGGAACGCACACTTGCCCCTGTTTTGGACTATCCCGGTTCCAAGTGCGCCTTCGTTCTGGAAACCTGCGATGCCCAAACGGAAGACTCCCCCGCTCACGAGTCCCTCCAAGAACAAGATCCGGGATTTCATCGACGACGAGAAGTCACTGGGGCGAGCCACCAAGGGGCAGATCGCGGCCGCCATCGGTATTCGACCGAGCCACTTCTCCAACCTGTTGAACGGACGGAACGAGTGGAAGCTGAACCAACTGGAGAAGCTCGCGGAGTTTCTGGGAGTGCCGCTCACCCGGCTGTTCGCGGAGCGAGGCAAGGAGAGCCCGGGTCCTTCGCGCCGGAGCCGCGAGACGGAGATCGAGGACAGACTCCGGCGAGCCCTTCGAGCCGAGGCTCGCGGGCTGCGCGCCGCGTTGCGGCGGGATCTGGACCTGCTTCTGCGAGAGAGGATCTCGGGCAACCACGAGTCCTTGCCTGACGAATACACGACGGGCGAGGTTCCGTCAGACTATCTGACGGAAGGCGTCCACCTTGACGATGCTCCGCCCGTGGAGATGCGAGAGATCGACGCGCCCTACGACGCACCTGGGGAAACACAAACATCCGAGTCCGTATGGTTCGGACGTGACTGGCTGCATCGGCAGGGGCTGGATTCCACACAGTGCCTCATTGTCAGGATACAGGACGACTCCATGGCGGAGACCCTCCCGGACGGCTGTTCCGCGCTGGTGAACCGGCGACAGCGGCAACGGCGCGCGGGACGAATCTATGCCCTGCACATCGAAAACACGCTGTTGGTCAGGCGCGCGGGCAAGACTGCCTCCGGTGCTTGGCTGCTTGAATGCGACCACCCCGCTTGGCCGACCGTAGCCTGGCCCGATGAGGCGGAGGTTGTCGGCGAAGTCCGCTGGATGGCGCGGACGTTCTGAACGGTCGTGCCGGCCCGACACGGCCCTCTTGCTACGCCAGTCGCACGTTCACCAGGATCGCGCCGCCCACGGTGAGCACCGCCCCCGCCGGCACGCGCCAGGTGATGCTCTCCGCCCGCCGGAGCATGACCAGGGAGATCAACACGACGAACAACGGCGATGTCTGGATCAGCGGCAGCATCCGGTATATCTCGCCGAGCTGCAATGCGCTGGCATACAGGAACTTGCCGAAGCCTTCGATGGCTCCCGCGACGATGAAATATTTCCAGCCGACCCGCACGTTCTCGCGGATCTCGCGCCGGCGCGTCGCGAGGGTGTAGGCGGTGATCACCACCAAGGCCGCCAGGATGGCGACGGCCGCGGCGGCCACCGTGTCGGGGAAGGCCTGCACGCCGGTGCGCCAGCAAAGAGCCGCCCCCGCCCCGGCCACCGCCGCGCCCAGGGGCCAGAACATGTCCACCCTGCGCCAGTGCCCGGCAACAGCGCCGGACGAGATCACCGCGATCCCCGCCACCACCAGCAGAATGCCGGCCAGGTTGTACCAGGCCGGATCCTCACCCAGGAAGGCCATGGCCAGCAAGGCCGCGAAGATGGCCGAGCTGCCCTTGATGGGCGCGGCGCGCGACACTCCGATCTTCGAGATGCCGATGAAGAAGGTTACGAAGAACACGCCCGGGTTGAGCGCCCCGCCCAGGATCATCCACAGGTAGTGAACGCCCCAGGCCGGGAAACGGACGTCGAGGGCCGCGATCACCAGGGTGAACATCATCACCGAGGAAGCGAGAGCCATCATGGCCCCCACCACGGCGTTGGCCCGCTCCAGCCCGAAACGCGCGGTCACGTCGGCGACCGCGTAGGCGAGCGCCGTGCCCAGGGCGAACATGAGTGCCGCGTCGAACTGCATGGCTTCAGGCCATACGTACCAGATCGGCGGTGCGCCGTATACGTGCCTCGGTGACCGCGCCCGGCTCCGGCCTCGACCTTGACCCGCCCCCACGCGGGCTGTAATAGACATGGCTTGGGCGGAACCCCCGAAAGGAGCACGAACAATGGCTGAGTTGGTCAAGATCAATGTCGAGAGCGCGGAGGCGGTCCTCGGGCTTCACTGGTTTGTCGCGCAGGAAGAAGGACTGTTCGAAGAAGAAGGCATGGAGGTGGAGATTTTCCTGCCGGGGGTGCGCGAGACCAAGTTCGCCGCCGACGATCCACGCCGCACCGACCACACCCTGGTGAAGTCCACCAACTACCAGTTCCTGTACGAGCAGAAGAAGGTGGACATCATGCGGGCCTGCTCCTGGGGACAAGTGCGGCGGGCCTACGACAGCGAGCGCGGCGCCCCCATCTGGACCAAGCGCCCGGCGGTGGTGTGCCAGGGCATCTACGTCCTGCCCGACTCGCCGGTGAACGCGCCCATGCAACTCGCCAACAAGAGCGTCGGAGTCCAGTACCACCAGGGGTCGCACTACCACACCTTGTCCTTGCTGGAGGGTTTCGTCGCCCGCGACGAGATGAACGTGGTGCACGCCGGCACCGTGCATGAGCGGTTCGTTGCGCTGGAGAACGGCGAGGTGGACGCGGCCACCCTGATGGAGCCATGGATCTCGCTGGCCAATAAACGCGGCTACAAGATGATCACCGAGGGCCACTACCTTGGCGTGGAGAACGGACCCGCCGACATGGACCCCGATCTGCTCAAGCGCATGCTGCGGGCCATCAAGAAGTCCGTCACCTACATCAACAAGAACCCCAGGAAGTACATCAAGCACATGCTGGCCGAGATCCCCGAGCACTACGCCAACGAGATCACGGAGGACGACTTCTACCTGCCGCGGCTGCGCTACGTGGACCCGGAGCCCTACACCGAGGAAGAGTTCGAGCGCCAGTACAAGTGGATGCTGACGTGGGACCTGATCCCCGAGGACGCGGAGTACACCGAGCTGGTGTGCAACGTGACCGTCTGAACCCGGTAGGGGCGACCCGCGGTCGCCCCATGTTCAACGCCACCCTGTAGGGGCGACCGCCGGTCGCCCCTACGATCTCGAGGCGCGGGCCTTTTCTATTTCCCCCCACACCCGCTCGGGCGTGAGCGGCAGGTGGTCGAAGGTGCAGCCCAGGGGCTCCAGCGCGTTTTCCACGGCGTTGCAGATGGCTGCCGGCGCGGGAATGGCGCCGCCCTCCCCCACCCCCTTCATCCCCAGAGGCGTGTACGGCGACGGCGTCACCAGGTGGTCCATGCGCACGTCGGGAATCTCCACCGCGGTGGGCTTGAGATAGTCCACGAAGGTGGTGGACTTGAGATTCCCCTCCGCGTCGTAGTCGAACTCCTCGTAGAGCGCCGCGCCGATGCCGTGGGCGGTGGCGCCCTGCACCAGTCCTTCCACGATGGCGGGGTTCAACACGGTGCCGCAGTCGTGCACCACGCCGTACTTCAGGATCGCGACCCCGCCGGTGTCGGGGTCCACTTCGACGATGACTCCGTGGGCGGCGTTGCTGGCGAAGAGCTGGTTGCGCACGCGGCGGTTCTCGTCGGGGACGTTGGCGAGGTCCGAGCTGTAGTAGAACCGGCCCTCCAGACCCGGCTCCATGCCCTTCGGAAGCGACAGCAGGTCGCGGTAGGCCACGAACGCCAGCTCGGCCAGGGTCTTGCGATGCTCATTCCGGTCGCGGGCGCGCACGCCGCCCTCGGCCAGCTCCAGGTTCTCCACCGGCTCCCGCAACAGGTACGCCCCGAGTTCCAGCAGCTTGTCGCGCACCTTGCGCGCGGCCCCGAGAATGGCGCCCACGTCGGTGCCGGCGAACTTGTTGGAGTAGTTGCCGGTGGCGTAGAGCCAGGGCGTCACCGCGGAGTCGAAGAACGGCGACACGCGCACGCCGTCCATGGCGACGCCCAGCTCGTCGGCGACGATCTGCGCCGCCGCGGTCTCGTGCCCCTGGCCGCTGCCCACGTCCCCCAGGAGCACCAGGATGCTGCCGTCGTGCTCCACCCGCACCATGGCCGCCTCGGCCGAGCCCGAGGCGTTGCGCCGGCCCGACGAGAGGATGTAGGCCGACTGGTTGGAGGTGCTCGGCTCCAGCCCGATGGCGATGCCGATGCCGAGGTAGCGCCCCCGGGCGCGGGCCTCCCGCTGTTCCCGGAGAAAGTCCTCGTAGTCGATGAGCGGCAGCAGCTTGTCGAGGGTGCCGCTGAAGTCGCCGCTGTCGATGAGCGCGCCGCTGGGGCCGGTGTAGGGCATGGCGTCGGGCGGCACCAGGTTCCTGCGTCGCAGCTCGATGGGGTCCATGCCGAGCCGCCGCGCCAGGTAGTCCATCATGCGTTCCATGGCCAGGCACATGAACGGCTTGCCGATGCCCCGGTTGGCGCCCGACGGGCACTTGTTGGTCATCACCGAGTTGACCTCGTAGCGCACCACCGGGATGCGGTAGCAGTTGGTCAGGTTGCCGAGCTTGAGGATCGAGTGCACCGTGGGGTTGAGGACGTTGGCGCCCTCGTCGGCGATGTCGCGCACCTTCATGCCGAGGATGCGGCCTTCCTCGTCCAGCGCCGCTTCCAGGTCCATGACGCCGTTGCACGCGTGGATCAGCGCCATGAGGTTCTCGCGCCGGTCCTCCAGGTAATGCACGGGCCTGCCGCCGCTCATCCTGGACAGGAGCGCCGCGATGATCAGGTAGTGGGCCTTGCGCTTGTTGCCGAAGCCGCCGCCCACGTCCGGCGTGACGAAACGGATCTGCGCATGGGTCAGGCCCAGGCTGTGGGCTACGATGGGCATGGCCTGACCCGGGCGCTGGTCGTTGGACCAGACGGTGAGCTGCTCGCGGCGGTCGTCGTAGACCGCGGTGCAGCCGAAGGTCTCGAGGGCCGTGGACGAGTAGCGCTGGATGTAGAAACGCTTCTTGAAGACATGGGCCGCGCGCGCGAAGGCCGCGTCCGTGTCGCCGTAGTCGAAGCGGTCCCGCCACATGACGTTGGTGCCCATGGACTCGAACAGTAGCGGCGCGTCCGGCTCCATGGCGGCCTCGGGGTCCACCGCCGCGGGCAGGGGCTCGTACTCCACCCGGATCTTCTCCAGCGCGTCCTCCGCCAGATAGCGGCTCTCGGCCAGGACGGCCGCCACGGGCTCGCCCACGTGGGTGACCTTGCCGAAAGCCAGGCAATAGGCGTCGAGGGCCACCGGGATGGGGATGAGCGAGCGCAGCGGCTTGGTCATGCGCCGCGCGTCCTCGCCGGTGAGGCCGCACACCACCCCGGGCATGGCCAACGCCTCGTTCATGTCCACGTTCACGATGCGCGCGTGCGCGTGCACGCTCCGCAGCAGCGCGACGTGAAGCGTGTCCGGGAACTTCATGTCGTCGACGTAGGTACCCCGGCCGGTGGAGAACCGCAGGTCCTCGCGCAACCGCACCGGGCGGCCCTTCCATTGAGTGGATGAAGGTTCCATGGAGAGACGGTCAGCCTTTCAGTCGTTTCCGCGGGGTGGCGCCTCGTCTGCCCGGCACGCCGCTCAACCGGAGCGGACGTTCGGCGCGGCGGCGCGCACCGCCCGGACGATGTTGGCGTATCCGGTGCACATGCACAGGTTGCCAGAAAGCGCCTCGCGCACCTGGGTCTCCGTGGGATCGGGACAGTGCTTCAACAGGTCCACCGCGGCCAGCAGCATGCCCGGCGTGCAGAAGCCGCACTGAAGCGCATGGTGCTCCACGAAGGCCTGCTGCAGCGGGTTCAACGCGTCCTCGTCGCCCAGCCCCTCCACCGTGACGACCTCGTGGCCGTCCGCCTGCACCGCGAAGAGGATGCACGAGCGCACCACCTGCCCGTCCATCAACACCGAGCACGCGCCGCACACGCCGTGCTCGCAGCCCACGTGAACCCCGGTGAAGCCCGCGTCCTCGCGCAGGAAGTCCGCCAGGGTCTTGCGCACGTCCACCTCGGCCGTGCAGCGCCGTCCGTTGACCGTCACGGCGACCGTGCGCCGGTCCGTCCGATCGTCCGTCAATTCCGACTCCATCGCTCCAGCGCTTGCGCGACGGCGCGCTTGACCAGCACCGCGGCCAGCCGCCGCTGGTAGGGCGTGGCGTCCGCGTGGGTGGGGAGCGCCGCCACCGCGGCCTCCGCCGTCCTGCCCGCCTCTTCCACGAGATCGCGCTGGGCGGCGCCGTCCGTACGGGCCACTCCGGCGCCGCCTACCAGCCGTTCGACCGCTTCAAGCCGGCAGGGTATCCACGCCGGGCCGGCCGCGACCACCCGCGCTCCCGTGCAGCTTCCGTCCCCCTCCAGCACCGCCGCGGCCTCCGCCAGCGCGAAATCACCGTGGCGGCGGCTGAACTCCACGAAGCTCGCGTGCCGAGGCCCCGGCGCCGACGGAATCCGCACCTCCACCAGTATCTCTCTTGCGTCCAACGCGGTCTCGTAGGGACCCAGGAAGAAGTCGCTCGCGGCGATCACCCGCTCGCCCTCCGGCCCCGCCGCTACCAACTCCGCGTTCAGCGCCGTCATCACGCAGGGCAACTCCGCCACCGGATCCGCGTGGGCCAGGCTGCCGCCGACGGTGCCGCGGTTGCGGATGGCAGGATGCCCCACCTGCGCCAGCGCCTCCACGAGAAGCGGGCAACGCTCCGCCAGGACCACCGAGAACTCCGCCTCGCGCTGGCGGGTCATGGCGCCGATGCGGAGCCGCGCGCCGTCGTCGCGGATATAGGACAGCCCCTGGACCTGATTGAGGTCCACCAGGACCTCGGGGTAGGCCAGCCGCAGGTTGAGCAACGGCACCAGGCTCTGCCCGCCGGCCAGCACCCGCGCGTCCCCGGACGATTCTCGCAGAAGGTCCAGCGCTTCGGACAGGGACCGGGGCGTGTGGTAACGGAACGGCGGTGGTTTCATGATGGGGTGCTTGTAGAGTTCAGTCTGAAGCTTGGTGAGAACTGCCCTGTACCGTAGCGTTTCGCGGCGAAGGCCGTCAAGTGTGCGTGAACTACGGATTGGTTCCGTTTCTACTCTTGACAGATCATGACGCTCCGCTGCATTCAAGAAATACCGGTCGAAGAAAGGCCCGATTGGAGACCCCTGACGGTCGAAATCCGGTGATCAGGACAGTGTGGCAGGTGGACCGCGGGACTACCTACCCCAGGTTGATTACAGCGCATCCGCTCAGGAGGTGAACAATGTTCAAGGAACATGACCAGTTAGTGCTTACGGCGGAAGTCGTGAGCGACGAGGGAGAGGATTTGAGGCCCGGTGACGTGGGCACCGTGGTCCACCTCCACCCTGGACGAAAGGCCTTCGTGGTTGAGTTCATGTCGCTGAGCGGCGACACGGTCGCGATCGCGACGGTGTTGTCCTGGCAGGCCCGGTCAGTGAAGGGCTCGGATCTGACTCACGCACGAACCATCCCTGTTTCCACAGGTCTATAGCTACAGGCGTGATGACCTGAACCTAAGAGAAGCGGCAACCGTACAGTTAGTTCCCGATGGTCCGCCACGCGGCGGAAATCGGCTGGACTCCCCTGCCCCCAAACGACGCCCTCGCCATGCGAGACAAAGAGTCGGTTGTTGCCGCCGCGAAGGACAGCACGCTGCCGCCAAGGGTGTTCGGGGTCTATTGGACGCTGAAGCCGGCGTGGATGCAACGGACTTTGCGCAAGAGGTCCGATCACTCGTGACCCGGTTCCCCAACGCCGCCATCAGTGTCGGCGAACAGCGTCTACTTAAGGCCTCGCTGTACCAGCCACTTCTGGGCGTAGAGAGTAGCGAGCGGGGGCGGATCGTAAACTATGCCATGGCCGCCCACGAACTGCTTCACCTTCGAATCCCCAACCACGGGAAGTTGTTCAAGGCATTGATGAGTGCACATGTGCCCGATTGGAGACAGTACGACGTGCATAAGAAATCCGCTCCCTGACGGGCCTGACTCCGGCACCGACCCCCGTTTGCTTACACTGTCCGCTTCCGTTAGAGGGAACCGGAATGCGCCCTGAAATCGTTCCCTTCCTCTCCGCCATGGGCTGGGCCGTGGACTCGATCCTGGTGCGCAAGGGCGCGCGCACGTCGAGCGTGCTCAGCGCGGCGTTCCTCAGCTACTTGGTGACCACCATCCTGATGTGGTCCTACGTGGCGATCAACTTCCCCCTCTCCATCGTCCGCTCCCCGGCGGCCTTCTACTTCATGGCCAGCGGCACGCTCCAGCCTCTGCTGGCCCGTATCTTCCTTTACATCGGCATCGACCGCCTGGGCGTCGCCCGGGCCATGCCGCTGCGCGGCGTCGGTCCGCTCTTCTCCGTGGCCATCGCGGTGGTCTTCCTGCACGAACGCCCCGTGATCCCGGTCTACCTGGGCGCGCTCTTCATCGTCGCCGGCGGATGGCTGGTGCTTTACCGCAAGGACGGCGCCAGTTCCGAGTGGCGCCTCCTGGACGCGGTCTATCCCCTGATGGCGGCATTCCTGGCGGGGGTTTCCCAGAACTTCCGCAGGGCCGGTCTGCTCATCCTGCCCAACCCGTTCGTGGCCGGCGCCGTGACCACCGGCACCTCGCTCACCATCTTCGTGGTCTACCTCTGGATCAAGCGGCAGTTCCCGGTGGTGATTCCGAGCCGCGAGAGCCTCCCCTACTTCGGGCCCACGGCCTTCGTTTCCGCCATCTCGCAGCTCCTGGTCTTCACCTCGCTGAACCTCGGCGAGGTGTCGGTCATGATACCCCTGCTGAACACGACGCCGCTCTTCTCGCTTCTCTTCAGCGCCATCTTCCTGAAGGACCTGGAGAAGGTCACCTTGCCCGTCGTTCTGGGCGCACTGTCGTTGTTGGGCGGGGCGCTTCTCATCACCGTCCGGTAGCGCTCGCCCACGAACGATCCGCTCCCGGGTTCCAACCCGTGTACACCGCTTGCGCGTTGACATGTCGCTCCGCGAGTGTTTCAGTAACGATCGAACCATTTTAGCAGCCATGGATTAAAGAACGGCCGAGAAGTACCGATCATATTGGGACGGAGGGACGGAACGGACGAACCGATCGTCCAACGCATACCACAACGGGGACCAACATGAGCGGTGAAGTCTTTACGATTATCGGCGTTGGGATTGCCTTGGGATTGTTCATCTGGCGGGTTGCCGCACGGCTCGACGGACGAATCGACCGGCTGGACCTGAGAATCGACGGCCTGGGCCTGAGAATCGACGGCTTGCAAAAGGAGTTGCACGGCCTGGCGCGAGAGTTCTCGGAACTGCTCGGGGAAATCAGGGGCGGCCATACTTGACGGCACGCCTCCTCGCCGCCGTTGCCGGCGGCCAGCCCGACAACTACATGGTTTAGTCCACCCGGTTCCGCCGCCCGCCGCGTCGGAACGCCTGGATGTTCTCGAACACTTCGTCCATGAGCCGCTGGCGCGTCTCCCGGGCGGCCCAGGCGCAGTGGGGGGTGATCAGGAGGTTGTCGAGCCGCGCCGCAGCCTCCATCATCGGGTGGCCATCGTCGGGCGGTTCCTGCGAGATCACGTCCAGAGCCGCGCCCGCGATGGTGCCCCGTTCCAGCGCCTCGATCAGGGCCGCCTCCTCCACCAGGCCGCCGCGGGCGGTATTCACCAGATAGGCGGTGGGTTTCATCAGCGACAGGGTGCGCGGGTTGATGAAACCCGCCGTGCGAGGCGTGAGCGGGCAGTGCAGGCTGACGAAATCGGCTCGCCGCAGCACTTCCTCCAGGGGCAGCCTGTCCGGCCGCCCGCTTTCCCCGCCCACGCGACCGGCCACCAACACATCGAGCCCGAAGACCCGCGCCATCTCCGCCACCTTGCGGCCGATGTTGCCGTAGCCGACGATGCCCAGCACCCGCCCCTGCAACTCGAAGCTCGGGTAGTCGTGGCGCGTGAAGATGGTGCTCTCCTGCCAGTGGCCCATGCGTGTGCCCTGGGCGTACCGGGACGCCTGGGTCGCCAACTCCAGGATCAGCGCCATGGCGTACTGGGCCACCGCCGTGGTGGCGTACCCCGGCACGTTGCAGACGGCGATGCCGCGTTCCCGCGCGCACGCGATGTCGACGTTGTCGGTGCCGGTGGCGCCGACGGCAATGAGCTCGAGTTGAGCGGCCGAAGGATGCTCCAACCGCGCCCGGTCGAGCACGAACTTGTTGATGACCGCGCACTGGCGGTCCGCCAGGCGCCCGGGCAGCTCATCCGCCTCCGTCAGCTCATGCACGGCGCAGTCGGCGGATTCCTCGAACCGCGTCAGGGACACCACGCCGAAGGTGGCGGCGTCCAGAAACGCCATGCGGAACGCGCTCACGACCCGCCCTTCGCCTCGGGTCCGGTCTCGTCCTGGAAGTACGGGACCTCGGTGCCCTTCTTGTAGATGCCGCGGAACGGCTTCCGGTCCGACGCCCCCGGGCCGGCGTAGACCCCGACCTTCCCGGAGTCGGGGTAGTGGACGATGTCGGGATACTGCATGGTGCTCACGCACAGGTAGCGAAGGTCCCCTTCCGACGTGTTCACGAGCTGGTGGCTCATCTCCACGCCGCCCGGGCAGGCGATGAACGTCCCGGCGCGCACCGCCACGGTTTCGTCGCCGAACCGCAGGGTCCCCTCACCCTCCAGAATGTAGATCAGCTCCTCGTTGAGGGTGTGGCCGTGGAACGGGAACGCGGTCTTGCCCGGCGGGACGGAGAAGAGCCCGTAGCCGAGCTTCTGCGCTCCCGCGGCCAGGCCCACACGCTGCCGCGTCCCGCCGAACGCCGTGCCTTCAGGGGTCGGCAACGGCTCCTCGGCGACATCGGAAACATGAACGATATGCTTGTAGCTCATCGGTGATCCTCCCTCGGTTAAAGTCGACTCGTGCTCGGGCTCGGCGCGAATGGAAGATCGTCGCGACACCGCCGTTGTTTCGTTCGCGGCACCGCGTTGCTACGCTCCCGCCATGAGCCTGCTGTTCGCGTATGCCATGGGGTTCTCCGTCGCCTCCATGCCGGGCCCCATCCTGGCGCTCATCACCACCGAGACGCTCCGCAGGGGCGCGTGGCCGGGTGCCCAGACGGCGCTGGCGCCCATGTGCGTGGACGCCTGCGTCATGCTGCCGCTGGTGATGGCGCTCCATTCCGCCATCCCGTCTGGCGCCGGCGCCGTGGCCATGGGCGTCGCCGGCGGCGCGTTCCTCCTCTGGCTCGGGCTCCAGTCCCTGCGGGCGGGACCGGCACCCGTCGCCGCGGACCGTGCGCGCGGTTCGCGGGCGCTTTCTCCCTTTCTCAAGAGCGTTCTCACCCAACTCATGAACCCCTATGCCTACATCTTCTGGGGCACGGTGGGTTTCGGTTTCGTGCGCGCCGGCTTCGCAAGCCAGGGGATCCAGGGGGCGCTGTCGTTTCCCGTGGGCTTCTGGCTCGGGGCGGGCACCATGAACTTCCTGGTCGTGTACCTGGTCAGTCGCGGGAGGCGCTACCTGCCCCCTCGACTGGAACCCTACGTGCACGTGCTCTCCGGAATCCTGTTGATCGCGGCGGGGGCCTTTCTCGTGTGGGCCGTCGCGCGGGACCACCTCTAGCCCGGATATTTCACCAAGGGTGGGGAGAGGGACCTCAGTTCGTGATATAAAGCAATTATATCAACGACTTGGCGGGTCGAGGAACGAGGTCCCACGATGACAGAGTGTATTTTGGAGCAACTGGAATTTCAAGGGC
>JAJEAI010000063.1 GCA_022824205.1 Candidatus Binatia bacterium | reverse complement strand
CACCATCTTGGCCCGGACCACATCGATATACGATGATGTATAGCTCCGAGCTCTTGCTTCGAGTATGCTCCTTTCCGCTTCCGTAAGCCTAATCCCAAACGGGCTCCTTTTAGGCATTGGATACCTCCCTTCCTTGGAGAGAATCCTACCGAACCCGTCTCAGAAATGCTAGACGAATACAACATTGTATTTGTGGATTGAAGTACTAAGCCGGCGCAACTCTCGGGCGGACAGCGAAATCATGGTACGGGGTATGGTCCGGAACACCGGGTTGTTCCTGTTGGATGAATTGCTCTCCAACCTCGATGATGCCGCCGTTGCCGGCCCGGTAGTATACAACAAAGGACTTCCGGCCCGAGGGGTGGACCCGACGCCGAAGCCCGTAATATCGTCATCCCATACAACCCGCTCGCGCTCCGCGGGTTTGAATGCGTCGACGGCTCGCTTGGTGATCTTGGGCGACTTTAGTACGCTTGCCAAGACTGGATCTTGATCGAATGAGGTTGCATACCGATTACGGAATAAATGGGAAGTTCATTAACATATTGATAAATAAGACAAAAAATTGAATTCAATGCAGAAAAGACCCGCAGATTATGCTGCGAATTAACCAGACACCACACTAGGTCCGAGAGATCGCGGACATCACGGACACAACGGCGCCGACCGTGACCAGCGGTGGGGTAGATAGACCCGACCATCCGTTGCACGGCAATCTCGGTTCCGCATGTTTCGGAAGCAGGCACGCATGATCGACATTCGGTCACTCTCCGTCACAGGTATGCAATGGCACGCTGGGCGCCTGTGGCTCGCGTCGGCCAGCGAGTCCGTCGTGGTCAAATACGATCCCGGCGGCGAATCGTGTGATGAGGTTCTGTCGCTGCCCGGCGTCCGGTACGCCTGTCCGTCCGACGAAGGGGTATGGCTCATCACCGGCGGCGGCCGGCTCGGACAGCAACTGGTGCTCTGGTCGCCCGAAACCAACCGTGTGATTCGGCGTTTCGACTGTCCCGACGGCGCCGCCTCCGGCGCAACCGTCTTGAACGACAAGCTCTGGTTGAGCCACCGGCGCAACCGCAAGCTCTTCTGCATGGACCCGGAGAGCGGCCGGAACCTGTGGACCATCCGCATGGAGCACCAGGTCTTCAGCCCTACCGCCTGCGGCGGCGAACTCTGGTGCGCCGAATGCGACCCCGGGCCCCTCGGCGACTGGAGCGACGAGCGCCAGGCGGCTTACTCGTTTCTCCGCTACGACCCCGTGCGCGAACAGGTGGTCGAACGGTTTCCCTTGCCTTTCCGCCCGGCGTGCCTTGCCTTGAACAGCGAACGCTTCTGGTATGCCGTACAAGACGAAACCGGCGTCCGCGTGCATAGGACGCGCCGTCCCCGACACCCTCTGGTGGGAACGCCAGATGGCAAAGACCCTCCGTTTCGTGCGTGACCGGTTGTCGCCGACCCTCTGGTTGGTAGACCCAAACGGCGTCCGGGAATTGGAGAAGTAATCTCGTTCGATCGGATGGTTGCCCAGCCAGTGAGCCGACGCCTCGGTTACCTCCCGCACTCCGGCGCGTCTTTCATTCCGTCCCCGCCTGCATCCGGCAATGGCAGGATGAAGCGATCTCCACGTCGCTCCGGGCAAGCGCCGTCGCCAGCGCCGGCGCGAGGTCTGCCGCCTCCCGGGGGCGGCCCAGGCGTTGCAGGCACTCGTGGTAACCGTGCAGGCTCCAGACGTTGTCGCGGTTCTGAAGGCAGCGCCTGACGGTGCCGTCGAGGCCGAGGTCGGCGCGGTAGACCTGCTCGGCTTCCTCCACCTGGCCCTGTTCCAGGAGCAGGGCGCCGAGGGCGTGGCGGGGCGGGTGCATCCACGGCCAGGGCTCGCTGTAGCGGAGGGCATCGTTGAGGCGCACGGCCTCTCGCAGGTGGGCGAAGCCGGCCTCGTGGTCGCCCTTGTGGTAGGCCATCTCTCCGTCGAGCATTTCCCGGGCCACCGCCATGACGTTGGCTGCCGTGTCGTTGGCGTAGATGCGGTCCTCCGGCAGGGCGGCACAGCCGGCATCGAAGCGTGAGCGTTCCCGGTCGGCCGCCTCGAAGTCGCCGAGGGCGGCGTGGGCGACCCCCTTGGCGTAGACGGCCATGAGGGTGGTGGTGACGTAGAGCTCGGGGTGTGGAGGCATGGGGGCGTCCACGATCTCGCGCCAGTGCCCGAACCGCACGGGCAGGTGGATGGTGCCGGAGCGGAAGTAGTCCAGGGTCTGGACCAGGGTCGGCCGGTCCTGGCGGAGCAGCTCCGGGGCCACCGCCTCATCGATCCTGCGCGCCGTCTCGGCGGCGGCGCCGTAGTTTCCCAGCAGCATCGCCGCGTTCATCATGGCGTGGAGGTGATGGCAGCGGGCGGTGGTGTAGAAGTTGAACGGCCCCGCGCGGCGCGCGTACTTTTCGTCGGCCGTCGCCGCCTCCAGGCTCACATCCAGCGCGTCCGCGTGGCGGCCGCACTGGAAGTAAATGTGCGTGGGCATGTGGTTGAGGTGGCCGTTGTCCGGACACAGGCCGCGCAGTTGGTCGGCCGCGGCGAGGGCGTGTTCGGGGGTCCGCGACATCTCCATCACATGGATGAACATGTGGAGCAGGCCCGGGTAGGGCGGCTGTCCCAGGTCGCGCCGGCGGCGCATCCCCGCCTCCAGAACTTCCCGGGCTTCGATCGTGTCGGCGCCGTCCGCCGGCTCGCCCGTGTCGAGGTTCCAGAGATCCCAGGGCGTTCGGGTGATGAGGGCCTCGGCGAACAGGGCGACCACGTCCGAGTCTTCCGCGAACCGGCGATACACACCGCGCATGGCGGCGGCGAACGCATCGTCCCACGCCGAGAACTCCTCCACCGGACCCGCCGTACCGCGTGGGTAGCGCGCCGGCAGCGCCTCGATGAGGGCGCGCTCGATGGGGGTAGTGCCTTGACGCCGTGCCATGGCTCCCCCGGTGGCGGCGAAGCACGTGGCGAGGGCGGTCCGGCGCTCCGTTTCGCTCTGCCACTGCCAGGGCAGGTTGATGAACGGCCCGGCGGCAAAGGCCTCGCCCCAAAAGGCCATGGCGCAGGCCGGGTCGGCGCGTTGCGCCTCCCGGAAGCAGTCCGCCGCCTCCTCGCGGTTGAAGCCGTAGAGCCATAGAAGCCCGCGGTCGAACCAGCGTTGAGCGTCGCGGTTGTCCGTGGTGATCGGCCGGGAATGGGCGCCGAGGTCGAAATCGTAGCTCACGTCGTACCGTCCTGGTGGCTTGCAACGTCCGAACGAAGACCACGATGCACCGATCTTTCGTGATGGGCAAGGCGCGGCGACGAGGAGCGACGGGCACAACGCGAGCACCACGGGGCGAGCGCCGGGTGACTTCGCAACCGACAGCGGAAAAAACCAGCGGAGGGGGCTCGACTTGGGTGTTCCCGGTCACCCGCTCAGTGCCGTCTCACCCTCGGATCCAGCGCGTCTCGCAGTCCGTCGCCCATGTAGTTCACGCTCAATACGGTAAGCGAAATGGCCAAGCCCGGCCACAGGACCCGCGCGGGGGCGATCTCGAGGAACGGGACGCCGTCGAAGAGCAGGCGGCCCCAGGTGGCGAAGTCGGACGGGAAGCCCAGCCCGAGGAAGCTGAGGGAACTCTCGATGATGATGGCGTTGGCGATGCCGAGGGTGGCGGCCACGATGATGGGGTTCAGGGCGTTGGGCAGCACGTGGCTCAGGATGATGCGTCGCGGCGCCGCGCCGACGCTCCGGGCGGCCAGCACGAACTCCCGCTCCTTGACGGCCAGCACCTCGCCGCGGACCACCCGGGCCGTCTGCATCCAGTTGGTCAGGCCGATCACCGCCACCACCAGGATGAAGATGCCGGCTTCGGGGCCGAGGGCAGCACGCAGTGGATCCCGGAACAGCATGATTCCGACCAGCAACAACGGCAGCACCGGAAGCGCGAGAAAGAGGTCGGTGAAACGCATGAGCGGACCGTCGAACCTTCGGAAGAACCCGGCCACCACGCCGACGAAGGTCCCCAGGGTCAGCGCCAGGACCATGGCCGTGACACCCACGGCCAGCGAAATCTGCCCACCCGCAAGCACCCGGGCCAACATGTCGCGGCCGAGATTGTCCGTACCCAAGGGATGAGCCAGCGACATTCCCTGGTTGCGGGTCAGGTAGTCCAGGTACTGCGGATCGACGCCGTAGACCGTGGCTCCCAACAGCACGGCCAGCGTCATCACCGAGAACACGGCCGCGCCGGCCACCGCTCCCTTGTGGCGGCGGAACTCTCGCCAGACGCTCGGCGGCGACGAACGGCGTCTTGGTCCGTCGGCCGTCGTCGCGGTGCGGCCCGCGGAATCGTCAGTCATATCGAATCCTCGGATCCAGGACGCCGTAGAGGACGTCCGCCACGAGGTTGAACACCACGATCAGCACCGCGAAGATGAACGTGACGGTCTGGACGGTGGGGATGTCGCCGCCCTCGATGGCGCCGATGAGCAACTGGCCGATGCCGTTGATACGGAAGATCTGCTCGGTGATGATGGCCCCCGCGAAGGTCGCCGGCACGCCCAGGGAGATAACCGTGACTACCGGGATCAGGCTGTTGCGCAACACGTGGATCAGCAGGACCTTGGGCTCGGTCAACCCCTTGGCGCGTGCGGTGCGCACGTAGTCCTGGTTGAGGTTCTCAAGCGCTGCCGAGCGAGTGAACCGGCCGAGCTGTGCGGCGTTGAACAGCGCGATCACCATCACCGGCATGACCATCTGGCGTAGCTGGTACAGGAAGCTCTCGACATCAGTGACCCGATGGGTGGTGTCGTAGATGGAGGGCAGCCAGTCGAGCCACACGCTGAAGATGACAATGAGGACCGTTCCGGTGAAGAAGGTCGGCACCGAGAAACCCACCATGGTGACGAAGGTGCCCATCTGGTCGAACACCGAATACTGCCGGTAGGCGGAGTAGACACCTACCGGCACGGCGATGAAAATCGCCACGATGTAGGAGATGCCCACGACGGTCAGGGTCTGGGGCAGGCGCTGGGCAATCAGGTCCACCACCGGCGCGCGCGTGGACCAGGAGCGCACCCGCAGGCGCCCCGCGGAATCGCCGATCTCGATACCCGACAGGCTCTCCAGCAGGTTGAGCGGCTCATTGACCATGAACTGCTGGAGCCACTTGACGTAACGGACATGGAACGGCTGCCCGAGCCCCAGGCTCTCCCGGATGGCTTGGCGTGTCTCCGGCGGGATCGTTAGCGGAAGCTGGGCGGTGGGGTCACTGGGGGCGAGGTCGAGCAGCGCGAAGACGATCAAGCTTATGGCCAGCAGCGTGGGGACGGCGAAAAGCAGGCGTCTGGCCAGATACCTTGACATCGGCGCGACTCATGGGAACGTCGAGCGGCGAGCGATTCGACAGACGGCTCGATGCGCGCGCGGGCGGGTTCGAAACCCGCCCCTACACGCGCATGGTCCGGCGGCGCAGGCACCCTTGACGGGTTCCGAACAGGCTACTTCCGCCGGTGCCACTCGTTGATGTTCCACTGCAAGGCATCCCAGGCGTTGATCCGCACCCCGCCCAGGGAGAGCGCATGCGCGCCCACCTCGCCGCGGTGAACCAGCGGGATCAACGCGCCGTAGTCCATCAGCATGTCGTTCAGACGCCTGGCGATGGCCGCGCGCTTCTCGATGCCCGCGGTCTTGGCCAGCTCCGCCGCGAGCTTTTCGTATTCGGGATCGCAATAGCGCGGCATGTTGTTGCCGATCCACTGGTTGTCGGGTCCGGGGATCTCCTTGCACAGCCAGCCCTGCATGTAGGCTTGGGGATCGGTGCCGTTGAACAGGTTGGCGTACATCTGGATGTCCGCGTAGAACTTCTGGTAGGTGTCCGGGCTCGCCGGGTCGCTGCCGAAGAACACCGACGCGCTGATGTTCTTCAACTCGGTCTCGACGCCGATCTGCCGCCACATCTGCTTGATCAGTGCCTGGGTGCCCTGGCGTACGGAGTTGGTGGAGGTCTGGTAGAGGATCGAAAGGCGCACCCCGTTCTTGGCCCGGATGCCGTCGGAGCCGCGCACCCAGCCGGCTTCGTCCAGCAGCTTGTTGGCGGCGGCGACGTCCTGGGTCTTGCACCAGTCGTTGGCCGTGGAGGCGTACACCGGCGGCGCCGGCAGGACGTTGCAGGTCACCCGGCCGGCCTGGCCGTAGCCGGCCTCCACCAGGATCTTGCGGTCGATGGCCAGGGACAGCGCGCGCCGCACCGCCGGGTCCGAGAGGAAGGGGTGCGGGTTTTTGCCGTCCTGGTAGGTGGAGCGCTTGTCGCCCAGGGCCGGATCGGGATTGGAGAGCTGCACGATGAGCCGTTCCACCAGGGTGCCGAAAGCCGAAACCACCTTGCCCTTGCCCGCCTTTTCCATGGCGGCGAGGATCTCCGGCTCCACCTGGAGGTTCCAGGCGTAGTCGAACTCGCCGGTTTCCAGCACCGCCCGGGCCGCCGACACCGCGTCGCCGCCGCCCTTCACGAGTATCGACGCGAAGGCCGGCTGGTCGGGGTTGCGGTAGCGCTCGTTCATCTCGTAGCGCACCACGTCGTTGGGCCGGAACTCCTTCACCTTGAAGGCGCCGGTGCCGACGGGGCCGAAGTTCTGTTCCGTACACTCCGGCGCCTTGGCCCCCAGGCAGCCCTGGAACTGCTTCTCCTGGATCACCGGGCAGGTGGAGCCCACGAACGGCCCGTAGGGGAACGGCATCGCGACCTTGAAGGAGATGCGTACGGTGTGGTCGTCCACCGCCTCCACCGCGGCCACGTTCTCGAACCGGGGCGCGGCGTTGCAGCCTCCGTCCGGGTGCATGCAGTAGGCCGCGGTGAAGGCGACGTCGGCGGCGGTGAACGGGGTGCCGTCGGACCATGTCACGCCTTTGCGGAGCTTCCAGGTGACGGACTTGAGGTTGGCCGCGACGCCGCCGTTCTCGACGGTGGGGATCTCCGCCGCCAGCGCCGGAACCATGTTGGCCCTGTCGTCGTAGCGCGCCAGCGGCTCGATGACGAAGGCCGCGGCGTGGATGTCCTTGGTCCCTCCGGAAAGGAATGGGTTCAGGACCGACGGAGCCTGCCAGTAGAGCATCCTTAGCTCGCCGTCGGCGCCGCGTTGCGCATGCGCCGCGGTGGCGAACACGACCAGGACAACCGTTGTCAGCATCAAACCGCGGAGTTTCGACATCACACGTACCTCCTCGCCTGAATGCACCCGATGCGATTATAGAGAATCAATTTTGACATGGATAGAGGCGGAACCGCAGGACTATTCAAAAATCATCTCCAAAGGGGCCGCCACGCCACCCCCCTGGATTCCCGCCCCCGATCGGGGTCGAGGGCAAGCTTTCGCGGGAATGACGTATCGGGGGGTCGAAGTCTCCTTTTCATCCCCCTGTGTATCTGCCGAAAGCCGACATGGGTCATTCCCGCGGAAGCTTGCCCGGCCATGCCATCCGGGCTACTATCTACGGCATCGAAACGCCTTTGAACCGAAGGGAGAGAGCCATGCCCCAACCACGCATCATCGACGCCGACGGACACGTGATGGAGCTCGACGACGAGCTGCGCGACTACATCGGCGGCCCGTACGCCGAACTGGAATGGCACCGGTCCTATGGTTTCTGGCCGGGCCTTACCATGGACGGGTACCTGCGCTCGTTGAGGCAGCCCGGTGGCTGGGTCGGCGGCGGCACCGGACCCAACGCCGGGCATTGGCTCGATTTCCTCGACAAGAACGGCATCGAGATGACCGTGCTGTATCCGACCCAGGGGCTGACCCACGCGGCCATCCGGGACCACGAATGGGCCATCACCATGGCCCGGGCCTACAACGACTGGCTGCACGACCGCTTCATGCGGGTGAGCCCGCGCCTGGTGGGCGTGGCGCTGCTGCCCATCCAGGACATCGACGAGGCGGTGAAGGAGCTTCGCCGTGCCGTGGAGGAACTCGGTATGGTGGGCGCCGTGCTGCCTTCCGCCGCTCCGGGCGGGAAGCTCTTCAGCGGACCCGACTTCTACCCCTTGTGGGAGGAGGCCCAGCGGCTGGACGTGCCCGTGTCGCCGCATGGGGGCATGAGCTTCCCGGACCTGGGCATCGACGACACCCGGAACTTCATGGTGGCCCACACCCTGGAGCATCCGTTCGCGCAGTTCCGGCAAATCGTGGCGATGATCTGTGAAGGCGTGTTCGAGATGTTCCCCAAGCTGCGCTTCGGCGTGCTGGAGTGCGGCGCGGGCTGGGTCCCCTACCTCATGGACCGCCTGGACGAGGAGTACGAGCGCAAGGGACACTACTCGCCGAACTGCAAGCGCAAGCCCAGCGAATATTTCCGGGAGGGCAACATCTACTTTGCCGCCGAGGTGGAGGAGACGCTGTTGCCGGAGACCGCCCGCTTGGTGCCGGAGCACACCCTGCTGTGGGCCTCCGACTACCCCCACGAAAGGGACCAGCGGGACTTCAGCCAGGACATCCCGCACCTGCTGGGGCGGGACGACCTCGGCGACGAGTTGAAGCACAAGATCCTGTTCGAGAACCCGCTACGGTTCTACCCGCGCCTGCGGGCGCGGCTGGATGCGACGGCGGTGGCGTCGGCGGAGGCGGCCCGGGCGCAAGCGTAGAGGGCGGGTTGCGTGTAGGGTCTGACGGAGCGGGTTGACCGGGAACGTTCCAGGACATCTTCGACCGGGAGTCGGTGGGACAGAGTCATAGCTGTCTCCAGGCGCTGATCTGTTCTCGCAGTTCCACCATGAACTCGGCAACTCTTCCGTCTTCCGCCTCCTTCTGTCCGACGATCCGGGCCACCTCCGGCACAGTCCTGTTCAGCCTGGCGGCAAACGCTCCTAAAGCGGTCTTGGCCTCATCTCGACCGTGTACGGCGCCCCCCGCTAGTTGGGCAAATTCTTGCATGGTTCGTTCGATATCCGATACGGAGAGACCAAGTCTGGTCGCATATTCCCCGCGGTGACTCTGGAGAGTCTCCCATATCCACGGCTCTGGTGGAGTTTCTCCCGGGAGAAACAAGGGCACCACTCTGTGTCCGAACTGTTCTGCAATCGCTTGGAGAGGACCCTTACGATCACGGGAGTCTCCGTCCAGCACAAAAATAAAGTCCTTGAGCTTACCGAACTTCCCGAGAGTACGGATATGGCTGGCGAACTCATCCCTTCCCGTGTTTCTGCCGATCACGACGTCTTCATGACGCAAACCCATCTCGACGTTGAGCACGTCCAGCACACCTCGAATCAATCCCTCCGCCACTTCGTCTTCGCACAAGACAGAAAGCTGGTCGCGAGACTGCCCGTAAAGTGCTTTTTGAAAGATGTCCCTGTAGAGAGGCATTCGAACGACATTGCCTGTAGTCTCCTCCCGATCGAGAAAAATCCGTGCCTCTGGCGGGACAGTGTCGAGAACTACCGGGCTGTGTGACGCGACGATGATCTGGAGACCTCTTCGCAATGCACTACGTTGCAATTCCAGCATCGCCTGTTGCTGTGTGTAGGGGTGAAGCCCGGTATCGACCTCGTCGATCAGCACCAATGCGTTCTCAAGGTGAGAGATATCCTTGGAAATCCGCAATATAGTCCGTTCTCCGGAAGACATATGAAACTCGGAGTAGCTCGTCTCGTTAGCACCACCGATCTCGGCAAAAAGCAGGTCGTTGGCGGACTTTGCGCTGATTACCGAAAGGTTGCGGTATCGCCAAGGGAGTATCCTGTGGGCGAAGATCAGAAGGTTCGGTTCGACAGTCTCTGTTTGAAACTGTTTTCGGCCAAGCTGGAGGACGCTACGGACCTCGGACGGATTGGTAAGATTGGCGAGGGTACGGAGATAGACACCTCTTTGTGGTTGGCTTCCTCCTTTTCGCCCCATGAAGCTGCGGCTCCATGACTTTCCGCGCCGCCACACCATGGAGAGGCGCTCGCCGCCGTGGAGGTAGTGGAACTCCAATTCAGTCTCGTCGAGAGCGTCGGACAGAGTACCTTGCTGGCCGGCCGAAAAAAGAGTGCCTCGCCGGCTAGCCGTAAAATTGGGAAACAGGCTGCTGGGAGCCAACTCTTTCGGGCTGCGGTTCGGATCTCGATAGGCGCACGCGCAGGCCAAAAGCACTGTCGATTTGCCACAACCGTTCGGACCTGCCAACACTGAGACTGGGTACTCAATGGGCACTCGAAGATCCTGGATGCCTCTCAATCGCTTGACACGAACTTCCGACAGGCTATCGTCGCGACTACGGTTGTTGGCCCTGAGTGCGTCCCATACCTCTCTTAGCTCGTTGGCGATCAACGACATTTCACGCCTCGCGTAGTATGAGTTCCACCGTCCTGGACAGCCGAGGACGATCCGCGCTTCCAGGATATTGAGAGCGTGCGCTGGATCACCGATGCTGCCTGTTTAGCTGAACAGCACCTTGGCCATCTCCGACCGGAACCGGTCGGCGAGTTCGTTCCGCCCCAACACTTCGAAGATCTGCACCATGGCCTTGCGGGCGCCGTCGTCCTCTAAGGCGCGGTCCTGTTTGAGCACCGCCAGGAACTCTTCGAGGGCGGCTTCGTAGCGCTCCTCGGCGGCCAGCGCCTGGGCCAGACGGAAGCGGAGGTCGAGGCGGTCCGGGGCCGCCGCCAGTTCCTCGCGCAGGGACTCGACGTCGGCGCCCTCGCCCGCGCTGAGTTTCTGACGGGCGATCAGCCGGTCGGCTTCGTTGCGTTCCGGGTCGCCCAGGGGAACTCTTTCCAGCAGGGGCAGGGCGCGTTCCTCATCCGTCTCGAGCAGCCCCCGCCCCAGTCCCAGGAGCGCGCCGGCATGGTTCGGCGCCTCCTCCAGCACCTGCTCGTAGATGGCCAGCGCCTTGTCGGTTTCGCCCTCCAACCACAACCGGTCCGCCTCGGCGGCCAGCTCATCCTCGCGCGAAGGCACCACGCGCTCCAGGATCTCGCGCACGCCGGTTTCGGGCAGCGCGCCGGTGAACTCCGCGGCCAGGGCACCGTCCTTGAAGACCTTGACCGCGGGGATTCCCTGGATGCCGAAGGCGCCCGCCAGCTCCTGGTTCTCGTCCACGTTGACCTTGGCCAGGAGGAACTTGCCGCCGTATTCTTCGGCGAGCCGCTCCAGGACCGGCCCCAGGACCCGGCACGGACCGCACCACGGCGCCCAGAAGTCCACCGCTACCGGCGTCTCCCGGGAGCGCTCCAGCACTCGCGCCTCGAACTCCGACTGGTCGACGTCGAAGACCAGCGCCTCCATCCTTTCCAAAGAACCCTCCATGGCCTCTTCCCGTCCGCGGAATCGATCCTGCCTCGGCCCCCGCTCTCGCCCGGCTACTTCCTGCTCGTATCGAAATCCGCTCCGTTGAGCGTCACCCGTGTTTCCACCGGCGTCGGATTCTTGACGGTCTGCATGACGTAGCAGCCCTGCTCCGAGTTGCGGATCACCGCGGCCACGCGTTCAGGAGGCTCGTCGGACTCCACTTCGAGCTTCGTCTCGACGCCGACGCCTTCGGCCTGCACCGTCTCCCGCAACACCGAGCCCTGGTTCCGGAAGCGCGCGGTCACGTGCACGCGCGCCTTGTCGATCTTCACCTTCATCATTTCCCCGTACCGGGAAAGCTGGGTGAGCAGTCAAAATCCGATGGACAGCGCGAAATACGCCATGGGCGGCGGCGCCGTGTTGTCGCCGCCGATGTGCCCGCCCTCGTCGCACATCACGGTGAAGCCCCGCGCCTCGCCGCGCTTCTGCTGCCGCTCCATCATCTCGGCGTCGGCCTCCATCACCACTTCGCGTTTGACGATCATGTCGTCTGCCATATAACAACCCTCCAGGAACTTTGTGGCACGAAGGGTAGCCCATCGACCCGGCATCGTCAATTTGCGTGGCAATCCATGGCCAAACGACACCCCGCGCTGATACCGCTTTCACACGACCACCACCACGGTCTGGCACTGGCGCTGCGTTGCCGCAAGCACGCCCTCGGCCAACTCAACCCCGGCGACCCCGCGGCCATGGAGGCCTGTGCGGCGGAGGCATCGCGCTTTTTCAGCGAGAACCTGCAACCCCATTTCGAAGCCGAAGAGACGGTGCTCTTCCCGTTGATGGCCACCCTTGAAGAATCCCGGGAGTTGGTGGCCCGGCTCGAAGGCGAGCACAGGAAGTTCCGCGAGATGCTCGCCCGGTCCGGCGATGCGGCGGGCCGGCGGAAGTTCCTCTTCGACTTCGGCGACCTGCTGGAGCAGCACATCCGCAGCGAGGAGCGACAGCTCTTTGCCGCCTTCGAGATGTACATCCAGGCGGGGGACGCCGAACGCGCCGGCCTTGAGATCAAGCGCGTGCTGGGGCGGGAGCAGACCTCCGGCTCCGATGCGAAACGCGACACGCCATGAGCACCAAGACCGCCATCATCTCCATCGGCGAGCTGACGGAGGCCGCCGTGACGGACCTGACCGAAGCCTTCGAGAGCACCGCCGGCGTCGCCGAGGTGGACTTCTCGGTGGAGCGGCAGGTGGCCGTCATCGAGTTCGACCCCGAGGTCACCCACATCGATGGATTGCTGCGGGTGGTGCTGGGCAAGGGGTACAAAGTCCTGTAGTGGTCGTCTTATCAAGACGACGCAGGGTTGATGTTCCTGAGTAAAATTGTTCCGCGTCGATCACGAGACCCGGTTATAACGACCTCATCAAGCCAGTGAGGCTTCACTATGTCGTCGACACCGGGCGGTATTCGAACCCTGTGACTGCGTCCCTCGGCATCAATGATGAGGACCGTCTCGGCGTCTTTCGTGGCATCAGCCCAACGTAAAACACCTTGGACTCTGGTTTCCTCGGTCCCCCCCACGGCCTTCCCCGTTCTGACATCGGGAACCGTAGGGGACTCCGACTTAGTCCTGAGCTCGACGTGCCGACTCTCTCCTCCCCGGGCGGAACTCAGGCCAACCCAACGAACCGAGTCACCGTCGGGGCCTATTCTGCGAGCCAGCGAAACAAAATTCGCATAGTACGCCTCGTCTTCGATTCGTTCTCGGAGATGCTCTTCAGATTTTGACTCAAACAGATCAAGGCAATCGAATAATTCGCGGACTACAAGCTCGGCTTTGGCCAAACCCGGGATGCTCAATTGTTTCGGCTGTCCTATGTGAACGGAAAGCGTGAAACTGCCGGCCCGAGGGGCACTCAAGAAGACCTCGTAATCTCGCTCAATGGCTTGGCGACGTCGACCTCGAGAGCGATATTCCATCCCCGCGACACGCTCGCCGGTGCGGAACACCAAGTTCTTCAAGCTTTCTACACGTGACAGCACCGCGGTACTGGGGGCAAGGCCTGTCGAAACCATAGGGCCCACCAGGGACATCTGAAATTCATCGGGTTGAAGTTTGATCCCTCTCGTTGCCAAATGTCTCTGAAATTCACCCTCCTCCACGATTTCATGGATTTCGTCAGCAATCTCTTTTGGCGGACGCCCAGCCAGCCCCTGAAAGGCCAATCGCCTGGCCTCTTCCAACTCACCGCACTCCAGCGCCAATGTTGCAGCGCTTCGAAACAAAACCGATCGCGTAGGCTCCACGTCAAAATTCGCAAGGAGTGATTGCGCCGCCTCTTTCTCCAATACGAACGCGCGTCGTGTCAATTCGACGGCGTCTTCATCATTTCCACTGATGCGCGCGATCCTTGCCCTCTCAGCGAAGCGCATCGCTTCTCGGTGTTGATCCCTCACGTCGGTCATCGCCGTAGTACCATTGTTCGTGGAGAGCTGAATTCAGTGACGGCTACATAGGCCTCAATTCTTAGCCAGTCCGACGCTTCCGTCTGAGTTGCCTTCTGGCGCACTCGCGCCACGAGATCAGCGTGACTACCACTTCGAATGCCGGACACCTCAAGCCGAGCGTCACCTAGCAACTGCGAACCATACGGCTTCGGTTCCTTCCCGAGCCAGTAGTCGAATCCAGATCCGCGACGGGTTCCGATCCACTTAATTGATCGCTCCACCACCGTATATTCGGTGAACTTGTCGATCAGCAATGCAGCGACCCCCACAGCGCCCTGTTCCGTCGCTTCATCGGCGTCCCAAGAGCGTCGGGCCTGTTCCGGATTCGCAAGCGGTGCCCAGCGCACCTCAGGATTCCCTTCGAAGGTGCCTTCAACCAGTAGCTTTACACCGCTTGAATGCTTGCTATCCTCGAAACAGATAATCGCGGCTTGTGCCAAGTATGCGCCGACATCCGCCTCGACGCCGGGCATAGTGCCCTTCTTTAGGTCGTCCAGAGTGATCGACATCGGTTCGCGTGCCTGCGTTATCGCCGGTACTCCATTGCTGGCTCAACCCGAGCGTCCTGCCTTGACCCGTATCTGGAGCACTTGCTTTGCGATCGGCGATCTCTTCCCCACAACTCGCACCCCCTAGCGAACCCGGCGAGAATACCACCGGCCAACACTCCTGTCCATCAGGCCGGGAGTGACGGTAGAGTGAAGATGACCAGGTTGGCGGTCTGGCGAACAGGTTGAAGGGCTAGGTGTGGATGCGATGCGCGGAACGCCCCATACGCTCCGGGATTTCTATGGCTGGGCGATGCGTAGCGCCGAGACACGGCACGCGGTGTGGGCGCTGGCCGCGGTCTGCTTTCTGCAAAGTCTGTTCCTCCCGGTCCCCCCGGACCTGCTTCTCATCCCGATGGTGCTGGCGCGGCGCGCCAGGGCCTGGACCTTCGCCGGCATCTCCACCCTGTCCTCGGCGGCCGGCGGCCTCGCCGGGTACGCCATCGGCTATTTCCTTTTCGAAGCCGTCGGCGAGCCTCTGTTTGCGCTGTGGGGGCATGAAGGGAAGCTCGAGGAATTCGAAGCGTACCGGCGCGAATGGGGCGCAGGGATCGTCGTCGCCGGCGCCCTGACCCCGCTGCCCTACAAGCTGGTGGCCGTCGCGTGCGGCGCGGCCGGACTCGACCTCGGCGTCTTCGTCCTGGCCTCCCTGCTCTCCCGCGGTTTCCGTTTCTACGTGGAAGCGACGCTCCTCTGGTACTTCGGTCCGCCAGTAAGGACGCTCATCGAGCGTCACCTGGGCGCAGCCACGGTTATCGGCCTCTTCCTCGTCGTCGGCATCTGGTTGCTGTTCCGTCCCTTCCCATCATGAATTGGCGCCGGTTCGGACTTGGCCCTCGAGTACGTGGCCGGAAGACAGCGGGAACGTGTCAGTTCGATGATTGGATCATCAAACAGACACGACGCGCGGTTCGACCCAACCCGCCACGACGACCCCAAAGTCGTCCCCTCGGCACCAACCTACGAGACATTGCTCAGGATGTCGTAAAGATACGTCAGCGCCTGTTCGATGGGTAGCACGGTGACATCGTCCAGGTAGAGCACGCTCGGCCCACCGTAAAAGACGAAGCATTTGGCCGGCGGATAGTCCTTCTTGAATTCCCGGAGCGCCCTCGTGTCCTTGGGTTGAATCTGGGTCGAGCGCTTGATCTCGATGGCCACCAGACCGCGTGGTCCGTACAGGACGAAGTCGACTTCCAGGTTGTTGCGGGTGCGCCAGAAGAAGATCTCGTAGCCGTAGTCGTGGTAGTCGTTGGCGGCGCGCAACTCCTGGAGCACCAGGGTTTCCAGGGCGGGACCGTCCATCTCGGCCTCGGAGTCCAGCGGGCCTGTCGGCCGGATCGCACGGAACACGCCCGCGTCGAAGAAATAGAACTTCTGTTGCGAGATGAGCTTCCGCTTGGCCTTGCGGGAAAACACGGGCAGACGAACGGCTATGAGCAAGTCTTCGAGGATGGAGAAATAGAGTTCTCGGCGACGGACCGGTCGGCTCATTATAAGACAAAATGAGACAAAAATGCAGTCGCTCCTATGAATAATACCGCTATTTTGTGGTTTTCAACCGCAGATTGCGGCCGCGGGAACCAGCCACGGAGGCCCGATCGGGTTTGCCTACTCCCCGGCCACGGTCATGCGCGCGATCTTGAGCGTGGGGGCGGCCACCGGGCTCTGCGGGCGGAGGTCGTTGCCGACCATCTCGATCCGGCGCAGCATGTCGTTGAGGTTGCCCGCGATGGTGAGCTCGGAGACCGGGTAGGCGAGTTCGCCGTTCTCGATCCAGATGCCGGCGGCGCCCCGGGAGTAGTTGCCGGTGACGGCGTTGAAGCCGAAGCCCATGAGCTCGGTGAGGTAGAAGCCGTCCTCCACCGAGGCGATGATGTCCTCGGGACTGTGCTCGCCGGGGAGAAGTCGAAGGTTCATGGGGGAGACCGCCGAGGGTTGACCCACGCCCCGGGCGGCGTTGCCGGTGGACCTGCCGCCGAGCTTGCGCGCGCTGTAGGCGTCGAGCAGGTAGCTCCGCAGGAGGCCGGCCTCGACCACCTCCTTGCGCCGGACGCCGACGCCCTCGGAGTCGAACGGGCGCGACCCGAGCGCGCGCGGGATCGTGCCGTCGTCGACGACGTGGACGAGATCGGATGCCACGCGCTCGCCGAGCCGGTCGCACAGGAAGGACGCGCGCTGGTAGAGGGCGTAGCCGGAAACCGCCTGGGCCACGTGCCGCACCAGGGTGCCCGCGATGGACGCGTCGAAGACCACCGGCACCTCGCAGGTGCGCACCTGGCGGGCGCCCAGCCGGCGGGTCACGCGGCGCCCGGCCTCCCGGCCCACGTCCTCCGGGGAGTCCAGCGCGTCGCGGCGGCGCGCGGCCGTGTACCAGTGATCCCGCTCCATGGAACCGTTGGACGTCGCCACCGGAGCCAACGAGAGATGAAAACGGGAGGTGGCGTATTCCCCGGCGAAGCCTTCGGAATTGGCGTGGATGAGGCGGTTGAACGAGCTTGCGAACTCGGCGCCCTCGGAGTTGGTCACCCGCGGGTCGTATTGCAGCGCGTGTTCCTCGGCGGCGCGCGCGGCGTCGATGCCGTCCTCGATGGGAAGTCCCCGTGACTCATGGTCCAGGAGGTCCAGGTCCGGCACCTCGGCGGCCATCTCGCCGGCGTCGGGCAGGCCGCCGAACTCGTCACTGGCCGTGGCCCGGGCCATGGCGCAGGTCTCCTCCACCAAGCGGTCCAGCGAGGCCCGCGAAAGGTCGGAGGTGGAAGTGGCGGCGGCGCTCCGGCCGAAGAAGAGCCGCAGCCCGAGACGCATCTCGTGCGCCTGGCTCACGGTTTCCAGTTCGCCGAGCCGCACCTTCACCTGGACGCCCTCGCGCTCGATGAGCGTCACGTCGCCCTGGGACGCGCCCTTCTCCTTCGCCCGCGCCAGCAGCCCCAGCGCCAGTTCCCGGTCCATCGGCAAACGCTCCATGCTCATTCTCAACCTTGAAAACCGCTCGGCCCGCGCACGGACGTGCCGCCCACCACGAGCTGGTCCACCCGGATGGTGGGCAGGCCCACGCCCACGGGCACGCCCTGGCCGTCCTTGCCGCAGGTTCCGATGCCGTCGTCCAGCGCCAGGTCCGCGCCCACCCGGCTCACCCGCGTGAGCACGTCCGGCCCGTTGCCGATGAGGGTGGCATCGCGCACCGGTTGGGTCACACTGCCGTCCTCGATGCGGTACGCCTCGTTGGCGGAGAAGACGAACTTGCCGCTGGTGATGTCCACCTGCCCGCCACCGAAGGAGACCGCGTAGATGCCGTCCTTCACGGAGCGGATGATGTCCTCGGGGTCCTCCTCCCCCGCCAGCATGAAGGTGTTGGTCATGCGCGGCATGGGCACGTGGGCGTAGCTCTCGCGCCGGCCGTTGCCGGTGAGCTCCATGCCCAGCAGGGCGGCGTTCAGGCGATCGTGCATGTACCCGCGCAGGATGCCATCCTCGATCAGCACCGTGCGCTGGGTCGGCGTGCCCTCGTCGTCCACGTTGAGGGAGCCGCGCCGCCAGGGGATGGTTCCGTCGTCCACCACCGTGCACAGCTCGGTGGCCACGCGCTCGCCGATGCGGCCGGAGAAAGCCGAGGTCTTGCGCCGGTTGAAGTCCGCCTCGAGGCCGTGTCCGATGGCCTCGTGCAGCAGGATGCCGGGCCAACCCGGACCCAGCACCACGTCCATGGGACCCGCGGGCGCGGCCACCGCGTCGAGGTTCACCAGGCCCCGGCGCACGGCCTCGCGGGCGTTGGCTTCGCAGCGCGCCGCGTCGACGCAGTCGTCCAGCGCCATGCGTCCGCCCCAGCCGAAGTAGCCGGCCTGGCGGTTGCCCTTGTCCTCCACGATGCAGCGGACGTTGCAGCGCACCAGCGGCTGGAAGTCCCCCAGCACCCAACCCTGCGACGAGGCGATGAGCACCACCTTGTTCTCCAGCGACAGGGTGGCGAACACGCCCTTGACGCGCGCATCGGCCTTGCGCGCGAACCGGTCCAGGTCCTGCAGGACGCCGATCTTGCGCTCCAGGGGCACGTCCGCGAAGGAGTGGGGCACGGGATAGAGGTCGCGGCGAGGGGCCTGCGGGGCCGGGACCCGTGCCGGCCGGTCGGAACCCCGGTCGTTGGCGATGACGTTGGCCGTCCGCACCGCCGTGTCCAGATTCTTGATGGTCACGTCGTCGGTGAACGCGTACCCGGTCCTGGCCTCGGCGAGCACGCGCGCGCCGACCCCGTTGGCGGTGGATACCGACGCATGCTTGACCAGCCCCTCTTCCAGGTGGACCTGGTCGTGAGTGCGGTACTCGAAATAGAGGTCGGCGTAGTCTGCGTGCCGGGCCATGGCCCGGCCCAGAACCCGGTCCAGATCCCGTGTCGTGACCCCGAACCGCTCATCGAAGAATGCCGCCGGCGAGAAGGCAGGCGGGCTCCCCTGGCTCTTGTCCAAGACCCTTCCCTTTCCTTATATCGGACTTGCCTGTATGATATGAGATCCGGTGCCGTGCCTCCCCTCCGCAACCGGCACAAGGACAGTGTAACGGCAACACGCGCAACATGAAAGGATACGGGGAGCAACCGGACGCAGTTTCGAGGAGTTGATCCGATGGACAGGAAAATCGTTCACGTTGTCGGTACGGGGACCATAGGCGAGCCCCTCATCGGTATCCTGGCGAGCTTCAGGGAAGCCTTCGGTATCGACGAAGTGACGTTCAACAAGCAAACCCCGCGGGTCACCGACCGCTCCAAGATTACGGCCCTCCAGGGCAAGGGCGCCCGGCTGAGCGTGGGCAAGGACCACTGGGACGAGTTCGCCAAGCTCGACATGAAACCGTCGTTCGACTCCGAAGCCGCCATCGAGCGGGCCTCCGTGGTCATCGACTGCACCCCCGTCGGCAACCAGAACAAGGAGAAGTTCTACCAGCATTACGCCGGCAAGAACGGCAAGGGCTTCATCGCCCAGGGCAGCGAGTTCGGGTTCGGGAAGATGTACGCCCGCGGCATCAACGACGCCGCCCTCGACCGGGACGAGGACCGCTTCGTCCAGGTGGTGAGCTGCAACACCCACAACCTGGCGGTGCTCATCGACACACTGGCCCTGGGACCGGAGAAGGAAGACAACCTCGAGGCGGGCCGCTTCGTGTGCATGCGCCGGGCCAACGACATCAGCCAGGAAGGGGACTTCATCCCGGCGCCCGAGGTGGGGCGCCACGACGACGACAGGTTCGGCACCCACCAGGGGCGCGACGCCTACTACCTGTTCAAGTCGCTGGGCTTCGACCTGGACATCTACTCGTCAGCGCTCAAGATCAACACCCAGTACATGCACACCATCCACTTCAACCTGATCCTCAAGCGCGCCATCGACATGGAGCAGCTCATGCAGCGCATCCGCTCCAACCGCCGCATCGCCGTCACCAACAAGAAGTCCTCGGCGTCGGTGTTCTCCTTCGGGCGCGACCACGGCCTGTTCGGGCGCATCCTGAACCACACCGCCATCGTTACCCAGAGCATCGCGTTGCGCGGGGAGCGCGAGGTGGTGGGCATGTGCTTCACGTCCCAGGACGGCAACTCGCTCCTGAGCAGCATCGCCGCCACCCTGTGGCTGCTGAATCCCGACACGTACGAAGAGCGGCTGCAGCCCATCCGGCCGTACTTCTTCCGCGAGATCTGATCCGGACCGGCCCGCGCCGTAGCGGCCGCCCCCGGCCGGTCACGAGCCCGGGCCGGTCACGAGCCCGTCTACGGGACCCGCTCGAAGCGGGCCACGTCGCCCACGACGATGCGGTTGCGCCGCGCCAGGCCGGCGCGAACTTCCAGCACGTACCGGCTGGCAACGCCCACGCCGACGGAACGGGTGGAGAACGGCACGGTGTCGTGGATGATCCCCACCACCCGCCGGCGCCGGTCCATGAAGATCATGTCCAGGGACAAGGGCGTGTTCTTCATCCAGAAGGAGTGGTCCCTCTCGTCCGGAAAGACGAACAGCATGCCCTCGTCGTTCCCGAGATCCTGCCGGTACATCAACCCCCAGCGCCGCTTCTCGGGGGTGTCGGCCACCTCCACGCTGAAGGTGGCCTTGACCCCGCCGGGGCCTTCGAAGATGACCGAGGGAGCGCGGTCGCACGCCGCCTGGAGGCAAAGCAGCAGCAGGCAGGCAGGCCACAGCGGTCGTCGCACGCTCATCCCGGGAATCTTCATGACAGCGGGCAGCTTGCCGGCACATTCGCGCTGTGCACGGCTTTCGGCTAAATTGGGCGACTGGAACTGAAACGGGCCCCGGAGTCTCGCGAACACCCCCACAACACCACTGATGATCCAACCTTCGTACCGCGAATTCGCGGCACTCGCCAAGCAGGGAAACGTCGTTCCGGTGTACGAGGAAACCCTCATGGACCTCGAGACGCCGGTGTCGTTCTACAACCGCCTGAGGAAGAGCCGGCACTCGTTCCTGCTGGAAAGCGTGGAAGGCAGCGAGCGCTGGGCGCGCTATTCGTTCCTCGGCACCGAGCCGGAACTGGTGTTCAAGGCCTGGGGGCGCGAGGTGGAGGTCACCGAGGGGCGGAAGAAGAGGGAATGGACCTGCGATGACCCGCTGCAGGCGCTCACCGGGATCCTCGAAGGGTACCGGCCCGCCAACGCGATTCCGGACCTGCCGTTTACCGGCGGCGCCCTGGGATACGTGGCCTACGACGCGGTGGAGCGGCTTCACGGGGTGTCCAACCCGGACCGGCGCGCTCACGGCTATCCCGACGTCTATTTCCTGCTGGTGCGCACGCTGGTGAGCTTCGACAACCTCAAGCACACCATCACGATCATCGACAACGTCCACGTCCACAAGGGCAAGAGCCTGCGCGTTCTCTACGGGGAAGCGGTGGCCCGCATCGAACGGGTGCGGACCTCCCTGCGGAAGTTGCCCGACGCCCTGGAGGCCAGAAGCCTCACCGGGACCGGCGACGCCGTCCGGTACCGCTCCAACGTGACGCCGCATACGTTCCGCGCCATGGTGCGCCAGGGAAAGGAGTACATCGCCGCCGGCGACGTCATCCAGGTGGTGCTTTCCCAGCGGCTGGAGGCGAAGACCCGGGCCGAGCCGCTGGAGATCTACCGCGCGCTGCGGTTCACCAACCCGTCTCCCTACATGTTCTTCCTGGAGCTGGACGACCTCAAGATCATCGGCTCGTCGCCGGAGATCCTGGTGCGCCTTACCGGGAGCGGGATCGAGCTCCGGCCCATCGCCGGCACGCGGCCGCGGGGCAAGGACGCGCGCGAGGAACGGGAGCTGGAGGAGGACCTGCTCGCCGACCCGAAGGAGCGCGCCGAGCACATCATGCTGGTGGACCTCGGGCGGAACGACGTGGGCCGGGTGGCCGAGGTGGGCTCGGTGGAGGTAGACCAGCTCATGGTCGTGGAGCGCTACTCCCACGTCATGCACATCGTCTCCAACGTCAAGGCGGAGCTGGAACGGGGAAAGACCCCGCTGGACCTGTTCGGCTCCTGCTTCCCGGCGGGAACCGTGTCGGGCGCGCCCAAGATACGGGCCATGCAGATCATCAGCGAGCTGGAGCCGGAAAGGCGCGGGCTCTACGCCGGCGCCGTGGGCTACCTGAGCTTCAACGGCAACCTCGACACCTGCATCGCCATCCGCACCATCACCCTTCACGACGGCACCGCTGTGATCCAGGCCGGCGCCGGCATCGTCGCCGACTCCGACCCCGAAACGGAGTACGAAGAGACCCTCAACAAGGCCCGCGGCATGCTCAAGGCCATCGAGCTGGCGGAGTCCTGGAGGAAAGAACGGTAGCGAGCGGCCACATGATCCTGCTCATCGACAACTACGACTCGTTCACCTACAACCTCTACCACTACCTGGCCGAGCTGGGCGCCGACGTGCGCGTGGCGCTCAACGACAGGATCACCGCGGAGGCCGTGGAGGAAATGCGCCCCAGCGCCATCGTCGTGTCGCCCGGCCCGTGCACGCCCAACGAAGCCGGCGTCTCGTGCGAGGTCATCCGGCGCTACGGCGCGCGCATCCCCATCCTCGGCGTCTGCCTGGGCCACCAATGCATCGGCGCCGCCTACGGCGCCCGCGTCGTGCGCGCCGCCGAGATCATGCACGGGAAGATGTCCGACGTCACCCACGACTCCCGCACCCTCTACCGCTCCCAGGCCAACCCCTTCCCGGCCATGCGCTACCACTCCCTGGTGCTCGACCCCGAGAGCCTCCCCGACGAACTCTCCGTCAGCGCCCGCACCGCGGACGGCGTCATCATGGGCGTCCGCCACCAGCGCCACCCGGTGGAGGGCGTACAGTTCCACCCGGAATCGATCCTGGCGGAGAGCGGGAAGACCCTGCTGAAGGATTTTCTGGAGTGTTACGCGTGAGCCCTCCCGCGCGTGTCGAAAGACACGAGCAAGCATGGCAATCCGGCCAGTCTCTCCGACCTCCTCACGAGCGACCACAAAACCGGGGGACTGCTCCAAGATGCCTGTCGAGCGTGGAGACGCGTAATGATACTGTCAACTGCAAAAAGACACTTCATGAAGACACACAAAGCTAAGAATGTGGTGACATAGTCAACCGCAATGTTGCAAATGAGTTTGTGAAGAGCGATCCGAAGGACGCCCTACCAATCGTCATTCCCGCGAAAGCGGGAATCCATGGGTGGGGAGGAGCCAACTGGCCGGTGTCCCCGCCCACCGCCGCCTGGATTCCCGCTTTCGCGGGAATGACGATTCGTAAGATTCTACTCCGTCGCTTAAACCTCACCTACAGTGACATTCCCCGATAATCCCCCTCCGCCCTTCCCAACCCCATCCCGCTTGCCTCCCGGCCTTTCCATGAACCGGTCCCACACTACCGTTTCGATAAAGGCGGTGGCGAAGTCCGGCGAGGTATAAAGGACCGTATACCCGGCAGTGCGAGTGCAGAACCGGGAGTCGCCGCGACTGGTTCCGAGCGGTGATGCCTCATAGCGGCTTGGTACGATACGGTAGTTTTCGGGAAACGCCGCCTTGAGGAGCACGGGCCGAAGCCTGTGCCGAGGATAGGTGGCCACGCTCACGTGAAAGTGGAACCAAAGCCGGGTGCCGCGCCGAGCACGTCTTCGATACGGCCGGCTTTCAGCAACGCAAGAGGGAGCGTAGCGGTGTCTTCGAACGGCCACTCCTGGGTGAGAAACGCCCAAGCCAGTTCCGGGTCTCCGACAGCAGCGGCGACCTCCGCCAAGCCGGCGACGACCCGTCCGGGACCGAGGATCTGCGCCGCGGGGATGTGCGGATCTTCTGCCGCTAATTCAAGCCGACGGGACGCCCACCGTCAGGTGTCGAGGCGGGTGGTCACGCCGTCGCCCCAAGTTCAAACCTGCTGGGCCGCGTAGGCGCGGGCGCACTCTTCGCTGCAGAAGTAGTTGCCGCCGGAGCGGTAGGCTTCGTTCTTGGGGACGTAGCTCTTGCAGTGGGGGTCCAGGACCATGGATTCGCCCTGGGAGGGGTCGGCGGGGCTCCCCTTGCGTTTGAGGCTCGAGTAGAGCAGCACGATGAAGAGGTAGACGAGCAGGCCCAGTATGAGGAACTTGAGGATCATCTCATCGGCACCGTCGGTGACAACGGCGTCTCCCGCGCGCCGGGACCGGCCATCGCGCGCACCCGTTTATCATCTTCCACCTGGCCCAACAGCTCCCGGATGCTGGTTCCAAGGAGCGTGTGCTTCAGTTCCGGTGCGATCTCGCACAGCGGAGCGAGCACGAACCGGCGCCGGTGAAGCTCGGGGTGCGGGATGATCAACTCGGGTCCTTCCAACACCCTATCATCATAGAACAGGATGTCCAGATCGATGACCCGGTCCGCCCAGCGCGGGCGCTCGGCAGGACGGCCCATCTTCCTTTCGACGGTCTGGCAATGTCGCAGCAGGATCGCCGGCTCCAGGCCGGTGTCGACGGCCGCGATCCCGTTGACGTACCATTCGGTGCTCGCCGCGCCCCACGGCTCGGTGACGAACCAGGACGAAACCTCGCCTACCCGGGTCTCCGGGAACTTCCCGATCTCTTTGACGGCGCGGCGGCAGTTCCGCTGCTTGTCCCCTTGGTTCGAGCCCACCCCGATGTAGGCGCGATGCGTCACGAGTGCTACAGGCTGAGTTGCCGGAGGCGTTCCACGGCCTCCTTCAGGCGTTCGGCCGGCGAGCACAGGGTCATCCGGATGAAGCCCTCGCCGGGCTCGCCGAAACCGTTGCCCGGGGTGGTGACGATGCCGGCCTCGTCGAGCAGCCGCGCGGTGAAATCCGTGGACGTCCACCCTCCGGGCACCGGCAGCCACACGTAGAAGGTCGCCCGCGGCGGCGGGAGCTCGAAGCCGGCGCGGTGCAGGCCGTCCACCACCGTGTCCCTTCGCTCCTGGTACACTTCGCGGATCGGCTCAAGGAACTCCTCCGCGTGCTCGAGGGCGACGATGGCCGCCTCCTGGACCGGCTGAAAGACCCCCGAATCCACGTTGGATTTCACCTGCCCCAAGGTTCCCACCAACTCCGCGCAGCCCACCGCCATGCCGATGCGCCAACCGGTCATGTTGAAGGTCTTGGACAGCGAATGGAACTCGATGGCCACCTCCCTGGCGCCATCCACCTGCAGGATGCTCGGCGCGCGATACCCGTCGAAGCCCAGCTCCGTGTACGCGGCGTCATGGCACAGGATGATGTTGTGCTTGTGGGCGAACTCCACCGCTTCCTTGAAGAAGCTCTCGTCCGCTACCGCGCCGGTGGGGTTGTTGGGGTAGTTGATCCACAGCATTTTGGCGCGCTGGAGCACGTCGGACGGTATGCTCGACAGATCCGGCAGGAAGCCGCTCTCGCGCCGCAACGGGAGGAAGTGGACCGTGCCGCCGTTGAAATTGGTGCCGATGGCATACACGGGGTAGGCCGGGGTGGGCACGAGCACCACGTCGCCCGGGTCCACGTAGGCCACCGCCATGTTGGCCACGCCTTCCTTGGAGCCGATGAGCGAGACCACCTCGGTGGCGGGGTCCAGGGTCACGGCGAAGCGCTGGGCGTACCAATCCGCCACCGCCTGGCGGAATTCCATCATGCCCGAACTGCTGGGATACCGGTGGTTGACCGGCTTGGTCGCGGTCTCCGACAACTTCTGGATGATCCTGCCCGGCGTGGGGATGTCCGGGTCTCCGATGCCCAGGTCGATGAGATCGACCCCCTTGGCCTGGGCGGCGCGCTTCTTCCGGTCGATCTCGGCGAACAGGTACGGCGGCAACTCCTGGATGCGTTTGGCCTTGTTGAACATTGCGGGCGACTCGCTTTCTCGTTTGATGGACGGGGTCATCGCGACGGTTCGTGCCGTGACCCGGGTTCCGGGACCAACTTGAACCCGCGAGCTTACAACATTTCCCGCCCGCTAGTGAAACCCCACGACATGCGGTTCGCGGCAACGGGTGGAAACGGGTATATTTTGACACTTCGCGTTCAATTCTTGCGGAGAACCCCGGACGGAGAACCCACCCATGCCGTTCCATATCGTCGTAGACGGCTACAACGTCATCGGCAGTGAACAGGGTCTTCGCGGCGACCTGGAACAGAAGCGCAACGCGCTCGTCAAGGAGGTCGCCGCGTACCAGGCGCGCAAGGGGCACTCCCTGACCACCGTCTTCGACGGTTGGCGGAACGGCCGGCAGGACGAGACGCGCGAACGAGTGGGCGAGGTGACGGTGGTGTTCTCGCGCTACGGCGAGAAGGCCGACGCGGTCATCGAGCGGCTGGCCCGGGAGATCGGAGAAACCTGCATCGTGGTCACCTCCGACCGCGACCTGCGGCGCAGCGTAGAGAGCAGCGGCGCCGTGGCCGTCTACGTGGGCGAGTTTCTCGCGAAGATGAGGGTGGATCCGGACGCGCTTTGTCCCGGGGAGGAGGACGACGACTTCGAGCCTCTTCCGCGGGGACGGGACGGGCGCAAAAAGGGCAACCCGCGCCGGCTCTCGAAGGCCGACCGGGTGCGCCGGGAACGCCTCGCCAAGTTGTAGACGACGGCGGCCCCTCCCCACCCCTGGATTCCCGCTTCCGCGGGAATGACGTGTTCGTTATGTTCGTGCCTCGCGTGTCTTGACACAGCCTGTTTCGCCGCCTCGGACCCATGTCCGCCGGCGCATCGTGCTCAGGCCGCCCTGATGCCGCGCAGCCGCTCGTTGCGCCGGCGCAGCAGTTCGAGCGTCGTCAGGAGCAGGATCGACACACAGACGAGAAGCGTGGCCACCGCGAGGATGGTGGGGCGGATCTCTTCGCGGATGCCCGAGAACATCTTCCACGGGATGGTGCGCTGATCCACCGAACCGACGAACAGCACCACGACCACCTCGTCGAACGAGGTGATGAAGGCGAACAGGGCGCCGGAGACGATGCCGGGAAGGATCAGCGGCATGGTCACCTTGAAGAATGTCTCGACGGGGTTGGCGCCGAGGCTGGCGGCGGCCCGGATCAGGGAATGGTCGAACCCGACCAGGGTGGCCGTGACCGTGATCACCACGAATGGCGTGCCCAGCGCCGCATGGGCGATGATGACGCCCAGGTGCGTCGAGGAAATGCCCATTCGCGTGTAGAAGAAGTACATTCCCGTGGCCGAGATGATGAGGGGCACGATCATCGGCGATATCAGCAGGGCCATGAAGCCGCTCTTGAAAGGCATCTCGGACCGGCTCAGGCCGAGGGCCGCCAGGGTCCCGAGGAAGGTGGAGATCAGTGTCGCGAAGACGCCGATGATCAGGCTGTTCCTGACCGCGTTCTGCCAGGAATCCTCGGTGAAGAACTCCCGATACCACTTGGTGCTGTAGCCGGCCGGGTCCAGGGACAGCATTTCCGGGGTAAAGGTGAAGTACGGCAACTCGTTGAAGCTCAACGGGATGATCACGAAGATGGGGCCGATCAGGAATATGAAGATCGCGGCGCAGATCACGCGGTAGATATAGTGCCACGCCTTCTCCAGGGGGGTTGCGTAAATCGGCAGGGACATCGCAGGCTCAACCCAGCTTCATGTTGTCGATCCCGACGATCTTGTCGTAGAGCAGGTACAGCGCCAGGACCAGGACGAGGAGCAGCGAGCCCAACGCCGCCGCCAGACCCCAGTTGAGGGTCTGACCGACGTGCAGGGCAATGAAATTGGAGATGAAGGTTCCAGTGCGGCCGCCCACCAGGGCCGGGGTGATGTAGTAGCCGATGGACAGGATGAACACCATGATGCAGCCGGCGCCCACGCCCGAGTACGTGTTGGGCATGTAGACCCGCACGAAGGCGGTGAACGGCGTCGCCCCGAGCGAACGGGCGGCGCGCGTCAGGGCCGGAGAGATCGTCTTCATCACCGAGTACAGGGGCAGGATCATGAACGGCAACAGGATGTGGACCATCGCCACGAAGGTGCCGAACTTGTTGTGGATCAACTGGAGCCGGCCGTCGTCGGTTATGAGCCCGACGAAGACCATCAGGTCATTGAGCACGCCTTCGGTCTGCAGCAGCGCGATCCAGGAAGTGGTCCGTACCAGCAGGGAGGTCCAGAAAGGCAGCAGCACCAGGATCATCAGCAGGTTGCTGTACCGCAGCGGCAACGTGGCCAGGAGATACGCGACGGGATAACCCAGCAGCAGGCACAGCACGGTAATCAGCCCGCTCATCCACAGGGTCCGGGAGAACAGGGTCCGGTATATCCGGCGCGCCTCGGGCTGCCGGACGATCTCGGCCCGGTCGTTCAGGGTCAGGTCGACCGCGGCGAGGAAATAGGCCCCCGTCAGCGCGCCCGACTCCCGGTGGATCAGCCGCCAGGTGTTCACGTCGCCCCAGCGTTTGTCGATCCGAAGGACCTGCTCCTTGTAGGGCGGCCCGGTGATGCGCGCGGCCCGTCTGCCCGACTTCCTGAAAAGGCTCGACATGCCGGGCTTCTCGTAGTTGAGCCGGCGGCCGACGCGGCCCAGGGTCCGGTCCTTGAAGGCCTGCTGGATGTCGCGCACCAGCGCTTCGAAGGCGGCTTCACCGGGAAGCCAGTTGCCGGCGGGGTTCCAGTCCTGTATCGCAACGGCCGTGCGCGGAAAGATCGACGGCACGATCCGGTTGTCGATGCTGCGGAACAGCATGTAGCCGATGGGCAACAGGAACGCCACCAGGAGGAATGCCAGCAAGGGCAGGACCAGCAGCAGCGCCCGGATGCGGCTGCGCACCAACGCCTTGTGAAGGCTGACCTTGAGCGGCACGCCGTCAGCCGTTCGCATCACCTCATCCATTGTCTTGGACATGGGACCGGGCCGGGGGATCGGGCAAAAGCGGAAGGGGCGGCCGGGCGGGGAAACCCTCGGGCTCCCGCCCGGCCGGAAACGCCTACTTGGCGAGCCAGGCGTTGAACTTGTCGTTCAACTCGGTCTGGTGATCCGCCCACCAGACATAGTTGGAAAGGAGGACCGTCTTCGAATTCGCGGGATCGGTGGGCATGTGCGGTTTCATGTCCACGCCGAGCTCCGCGTGCTTGCCCACCCGACCGGCGGAAGAGTGACGCGCCGGACCGTAGGAAATGTACTTCGCCTGGTCGGCCAGCCGCTGGGTGTCCGTGGCGAAACGGAGATACTTCTTCACCGCGGCGAGATTCCTGGTCCCCTTGGGCACCACCCACCCGTCCAGATCGAAGTTCTGCCAGTCCCACAACATCGCTATCGGCTGCTTCTTCTCGATGATGGCGGAGAACAGCCGGCCATTGTACGCCGACGCGATGGCGACCTCGCCGTCCGCCAGCAACTGCGGCGGCTGGGCGCCCTTGGTCCACCAGACGACCTGGTCCTTGATGGTGTCCAGCTTGGCGAACGCGCGGGCGACGCCCTCGTCGGTGCTCAGCATCTGGTAGACGTCCTTGGCCGCGACGCCATCGGCGATGAGCGCCCATTCCATGTTGTTGTTGGGCCTCTTTTCCAGCGCCCTCTTGCCGGGGAACTTCTTCAGGTCGAACACGTCGGCCAGGCTGGAAGGCTGTGCGCCCTTGAAGGCATCGGTACGGTAACCGAAGGTGGTGGAATACACGATCTGCGGGATGAAGCAATTGGTTCCGCCGACCGAGAGGGTCCCGGCAAAGAAGTCCTTGGAAGCCGGTGTGCCGTCGGGAGCGGCGGCCAGCCACTTGTCGGGTTCGACTTGTTCGACCAACCCTTCGTCACACGCGACGATGGCGTCGGCGGCGGTCATGTCGATGAGGTCCAACGTCACCTTGCCGGATTCCACCTCGGCCCGAAGCTTCGCCAGCGCCCCCGATCCCAGATCGTGGTTGACGATCTTCACGCCGGGGTTCGCCTTCATGTAGGGGTCGTGGTAGGCCTTCTGCTGGCTGGCGGTATAGGCCCCGCCCCACGACACGATGTTCAGGTTCTGCGCGTACGCGCTGCCGGCCAGCGCGACGGCTGCCGCGAGGGCCATGGAGGTCAGTATTCGTTTCATTGCGAGTCTCCTGTTCGCTGTCGACCGGACGGACCGGTCTTTGTTCAGCCATCGATATTCCTGCGGTAGAACGTATCCCCGGACTCTCGGTCATCCGGGCGTGGACACCTCCCCTGACGCATCGAGCGCCCTGCAATCCTCCGCAGCCCAGCCGAGACGGACCCGCGTGCCTTCGCTCAGAGGAGCGTGGTCCTGGGCGTTTGGAACCTTGACGATAAACTCATCCTGGCCGGCCACCGACAGGCGCGCGCGCTTGTGGTCGCCCAGGTAGATCAACTCCTCGACGCGGCCGCTGAGGATGTTCTCTTCCGTGACCCCTGTCGGTTCGATGGCGACCCGTTCGGGGCGCAACGACAGGCAGGTCTGCGCCCCTTTGCCGGCCACGTTGATCTTGAGCGCGCGAACGGTCGCACCGTCCTCGAGCCTCACCAGGCAATAGTCCCCGTCAACCGATACGACCGTGCCGCGCAGGCGGTTGTTCTCGCCGATGAACTGCGCGACAAAGGCGTTCTCGGGCTGCTCGTAGAGAACGTCGGGTGTGGCAAGCTGCTGGATGAGGCCGTCGTTGAAGACCGCGATCCGGCTGGACATCGTCAACGCTTCGGATTGATCGTGGGTCACGTAGACCACCGTGACGCCGAGATTCTCATGAATGCGCTTGATCTCGTACTGCATCTCCTCGCGCAGGTTCTTGTCCAGCGCCCCGAGGGGCTCGTCCATCAGCACCAGGGCGGGCTCGAAGACAAGGGCGCGCGCCACCGCCACGCGCTGCTGCTGGCCCCCGGAGAGCTGGGCGGGCCGCCGGTTCTCGAAACCGGCCAGCCGGACCATATCGAGCACCCGTTCCACCCTGGCCCTGATGTCCGGTTTCGCAATCTTGCGGACCAGCAGCGGAAACGCCAGGTTCTCGGCCACGGTCATGTGCGGGAACAGCGCGTAGTTCTGGAACACCATGCCGATGTCGCGCCTGTGCGGCGCGACACGGTTGATGGGCTGACCGTTGAGATAGATCTCACCGTGGGTGGCGGGCTCGAAACCCGCGAGCATCATCAGGCAGGTGGTCTTGCCCGATCCGGACGGCCCCAGCATGGTCAGGAACTCGCCCGCCTCTATGTCCAGGTTGAGGTCCTTGATGACGAGGGTCTCGCCGTCGTAACTCTTCTGGACGCGATCGAACCTGACTATGCTGGGCTTGGACTCAACCATTCAGCCATCCGCCCCGGCGGAAACATGCGAACGGCAAGCTCTGTGCCGCCCCGGCATCCACACTCCGTGAGCTCGCCATCCCGAATGAGTGACGACCATATACCAGACGAACTCAAGGAACAAGAGTGTTCCGGGAACGAGCGTTCCACGCCGGCCGCGACGGATCAGGGTTTCCTTACGATGTTGTGCTCCGGCCCGTACGGGAATCCGGTGATGTCCTCGGCGCCGTCCTCCGTCACCACCAGGATGTCGTGCTCCCGGTAGCCGCCGGCGCCGGGTTGGCCCTCCGGGATCATGATCATCGGCTCCATGGACACCACCATGTTGGGCTCGAGCACGGTGGTGACGTCCTCGCGGAGCTCGAGGCCCGCCTCGCGGCCGTAGTAGTGGCACAGCACGCCGAAGCTGTGACCGTAGCCGAAGGTGCGGTTTTCCAGCAGGCCGTGGCGCTCGTAGATGGCGTTGAGCTCGGCGGCGACGTCACAGCAACGCACCCCGGGCTTGATAAGGCCGATCCCCGCCTCGTGTACCTCCACGTTGATCCTCCACAGCCGCAGGTGCTCGTCCGGGCACTCCTCCGCGAACAGGGTGCGCTCGAGCGCCGTGTAATAGCCGGCCAGCATCGGAAAGCAGTTCAGGCTCAGGACGTCGCCGCGCTCGATCCTCCGGGAGGTGACCGGGTTGTGGGCGCCGTCGGTGTTGACGCCCGACTGGAACCAGGTCCACGTGTCCATCAATTCCACGTGTGGCTGGCTCCTGCCGATCTCGCGCACCATGGCCCGGGTCGCGTGCAGCGCCACCTCGTGCTCCGGCACTCCCACCCCGATGGCCTCCACGCAGGCCGCGCCGCCGATGTCGGCGATGCGCGCACCCTCCCGGATCCACGCGACCTCCTCGTCGGACTTGACCATGCGCATGCGCATGGCCGGCTTGCTCACGTCCACCAGGTCGGCGGCGGGCAAGGCCCCCTGAAGCTTGCGGGAGTTTTCCAGGGTGATGTGGTCGAGCTCGATGCCCACCCGGCAGCCATCCGGGATCAACCGCTTCACCGCGACGAAGTAGTTGTCCCGGTGCCAGTCGGTGTAGACGAGGTTGTCGCCGAAGGTGCGCCGCCAGGGCTGGCCCGCGTCGATGTTGGCCGAAATGGTGGTCTGGCCCTCGTGCGTCACCACCAGGCCGTAGGGGCGACCGAAGGAAGTATAGAGGAAGTCGCTGAAGTAGTTGACGTTGTGAATCGAAGTGAAGAGGCAGACATCGATCTGCCGCTCCGCCATGTGCGCGCGCAGGGCCGCGAGCCGGCGGTTCATCTCTCCGGCGGTGAAAGTCGGTTCGACCTTCTCCCCGTTGGGGATCGTCTTGACCTGTTCCATACTCACCGCCCCCGACGTTGCGCATGCTCCGGCTACACTCGTCCGGCGATCTCCGGCGAATCCGCGGTGTAGCGGTAGGCGCGGAAGACGTAGTTGCCGCCCTTGTAGCTCGGATGTTCCTCGGAGAAATACGGCGAGACGTATTCCCACACGATCTCGCCTTCCGGGGTCACCTCGAAGAATCGTCCCCAGACCCCTTCGCAGATCAACGTGTTGCCCGAAGCGAGCCGCTGCGCGCCGCTGATGAACCAACTGAAGAAGGTCCCCGGCGGGGAGCCCTGGTACTGCCAGACGATCTCCTTGGTGGCGGGGTCCAGTTCGATGACGCGCGACCCCGCGCCCGGGCCGCCATAGAGCACGTCGGCGCCGTTGGCGAAGAACAACAGGTTGCCGTTGTCGAGCAGGTGCACGTTGTGCTGCTGGCCGTAGGACCAATCGCAATGTTCCCACTTGAACGCCCCGGTTTCCCGGTCGATGACAGCCATCAGGTGATTGTATCGGAAGTTCACCAGCAGATCGCCGTTGTCGAGGGGCCAGAGCGAGTTCGCGTGGCTGAACTCGACGCGCGCGCAGATGGGGTTGAGCGGGTAGCGGTACATCTCCTCCGAGGCGGCGGCTTGCCATTCCCAGACCGTGTTGCCGTCGCCGTCGATCTCGCGCAGCACATCGCTGTAGATGCCGTCCGGGTGCTCGCTCCCCTCGCGCCCGCCCTGCACTCGTCGAGCCTGCTCGTGGGACAAGAGCTTCCATGAAGCGTATACGGTGTTGCCGTTGGGGCAACGCCGCTGGTCATGGTGGTGGCGGGGATCCACGTGTTCCCAGACGATGTTGCCGTCCCAGTCGAATTCCAGCAGGTGGCCGCCCTTGCCGCGCAGGCCGCTCGGTCCGTCCGTGGTCTGGACCGCGGCCAGCAGGTTGCCGTTGGGCAGAAGGTGGCCGTAGAGTCCCGCGAAGCCCGGCAGACGCCATTCGTGCACCACGTTCCCTTGCAAGTCGATCAGATGGGTGGCCTTCCGGCCGAGGGGACTGAAGATCGTGTAGCCCGGCGTTGCGCGGGCCTCGTCGAGGATCGTGAGTCCGGTCACAAGGTGTCGCATGCCGGCTCCGGAAACAGGCGCGGGAGGTTCAGTTCTCCGAGAACGTCAGGCCGTCGGCCTCGTGGTCGAGCTCCCGGGCCATGAAGTCCACCACCAAGGGGAAGGAAAGCCTGGCCGCGTGGGGGTGATACCCCTCGGTGCCGGGGTCCACGAAGCCGTGTCCGCCGAAGGGGAAGAAGTGCCACTCCAGCGGTTGCCCGTTGGCCAGGAAGCTCTCCCACACCCGTTGCTGGATGGGCACGGTGGAGATGCGGTCGTCGACGCCGTAAAGGATGATGGACGGACACTTGAATTTGCGCGCGTTGTCGCACGGATGAACCGGCCTGATCTCCGTCGCGGGCTCGTCGCGGATCGTCGGGTAGTAGCCGACGAATGCCCGCACCTCGGGGGTGGCGGCGACGAAGTGGATGGCGATGCGTCCGCCCATGCAGTATCCGGACACGGCCACGCGGCCGGAGTCCACGTCGCCGCGCGAAGTGAGATAGTCCCAGCCCTGCCGGATGACCCGCACGAACTCTCCGTCCTTGGTGCGCGCCTGGATTTGCCGGCCGGTGTGGATGTGGGTCACGTCGGGGTAGCCCAGCATCGAGTACAGGTCCGGTATCACGACGGTGTAGCCCAGGTGGGCGAACTTCAGCGCCTCGATCTTGATGTAGTCGGTGACGCCGGTGTTCTGATGGGTCATGAGCAGCGCCGGACCCGGCGTGTCCCGCTCCGGCGCCGCCAGATAGCCGTAGATGCCGTCTCTTTCAGGGGTGAGGACGCGTTCGTGTACTTTCATGGGCACCCTTCGCGGATTGGATTGAGACCGATCCTATCCGCTCTACGGGGACGAATCAACTCTGCCTCCGCGTGGCGGACCCGTCGTTGACCAGTGAGGCCCGACGTTTGTCGGTCGGCCAGGGCTCACGTGTTGGCATCTACCCACAAACAGCGGACGGGCGAAACAATAAGCCCCTGGAAACTCAAACGTTTCCGGGGGCTTATTGGATGCGGGGGTGCGCAACCACCGAGACCGACACCCACTTGCAGTCTTGATCCGAGCCAGTGGGTCGGGCCGACGCAGCGTTCGGAACCGCCTTCGGCGCGTTCCTCGACGCAGGCGGATACCAGACCCGGAAAGATGCGATGGGACGAAGGAGTTCTATCGCTTCCACCTACCGACCGACTGCGCTTGCAGATCTTTCATCAGAGCCAACGCTCACCTTCCGGTATGGAGGGCCACGCGAGGCTTGTTCCCGCGCGACTTTCTCTCGAATTGTGCAACCTCAATCTCGTCCGCCCGCCCGCGGGTCTTGGCGATATCGTAACTGTTCTGCATACGCATGAGGGTGTCCATCGACACGCCGAATGCTTTCTCGATCCGCAACGCCATCTCCGGCGATAAGCGCGCTCTCTCGTTTAGAACGGCCGAAAGCGCCGCTCGCGTGACGCCAAGGGCCTTCGCCGCCGCAGTCACCGTGAGATCGAGAGCCTCGATAATTTCACATTTGACGAACTCGCCGGGATGGACGGGGCTCTTCATTCGGAAGCCATGTACCGGATTCATGTCTGCCTCTCAGTGATAATCCTCGTAGTTGAGGTCGACGATCTCCATCGCGTCGCGGTCGATCCGGAACGTGAGCCGCCAGTTCGCGGTAACGGTCAGACTCCACATGCCTCGGCGATCTCCACTCAGCCTGTGTGCCCTCCAACCCGGCACTGTCCGCAACTCTTCCTCCCGTTCCATATCCTGGAGAAAAGAAACGATGCGCCGGAGCTTTGGCGCGAACGCAGGCTGCACTCCGCCGGCATCATTTTCTTCAATTAGCCGACGCAGCCCCCTGTGGACCACGTTCCTGATCTTCATTCCCGATGTTAGCCGGCATGGCTGTATAGTGTCAAGGGACACTTTTCACGGTGCTCGTGACACAGCGACCCTCCGGCCGCTCTCTTGGTCAGGTTTCGCCCCAGACAGCCGTAACGCCCTGCTTTCGCCGGTCCGTGGGCATCAGGTGCAACGGGATCGATTCCGCCAAACTCCGCCACGCCCGCTTTTCGGGCCGAGAGGGCCGAATCCTGGCCTTGGTCCGGGTCACGGTTCGCCAGCCGCCAGAGCATGGCGTCCCTTCCCCGATCCGTTTCGGTCCAACCAGGAACGCGCGGTTGCCGTACAGCATGCCGTACGGTCGCACCCGCCGGCGGTTCCGCCGCCGCGCTCCCCGGGAAAGGTAACCGAACTCAAGCTCTTGACGGCTCGTGATGGCATCCCGCTCCAGCGTCAGCAAATCCATTTTAAGGTTCTCTCGCGGCCCGGCACGCATGGCGAGACCTTCCCCATCCATAAGTCTCCCCAAGGCGGCGTCGAACTCTTCCCGGTGGCGGTGTGATACTGCCCTCAGCTTGACCGCGAAGAGCTTCCGGCCACGTTCCGCGAGCCCGACCCCGGTCCAGACCCCCGTTGCGGCTTCGAGGTCAGCTAACTCCCCGGGTGGCACTTGGATGAAGGGTGCAGGGCGGGTGACCCAAGCCGCCAGCGAAGTCGTTGGTGGCCGTCGTCCTCGGCCACTGTCTCCAATGGTCAAAAGGTTTTCCTCTAAGGCATTACGCATTCGCTCCGCCGCGCGGCTGTTGACGGAGAGGATATCTTCGACGGTCAACCCGCTGTGGGTCCCTTAAAGGCGAGGCACACGACGTTGAGGCGGTCCCACTTCGTAGGACCGGTAGACGGCAGAAAGAAGGGGTAATCCGGTGAATGGAGCATACCGCCCGGATCCTGTTTAACACGTCCTGCTGTTCCGTTGGAGTCGCTAGGTGATTTGCTCGCGAGAGGGGAGATAGAGCATCTGGCCGACAAAGAAGGACCGATCATCAAGGGCCTTGTGTTTGCTGGCGCGGAGACCGGGAAGCAATCGTCTCAAGGCTTTGGGAAGGTAGCGGTGTCGTTTGCGGCGAATATGACATTTATGGTAGATGAGTGAGTATTGCCGTTGTCGCAACGAAGGCGGTGCCAATGGGGAATCGAGCCATGAAGGACGGAGAGACCAAGTTTGCAAGCAGCCGGGACGCAGTTCTTGCCTACCAGATCGGCAGGAAACTGGCAGCGTTGCCGGATGGGACCGAGCCGGTTCCGGTTCGATTTGGCGCGGCCGATGAGGAAACGGTAGAGATTCCTGCCCAGGCGCTGCGGCTTCTGCGGGAGATTCTGGACCAGATGGCGCGTGGCAATACAGTTGCGTTGGCACCGGTTCCGGCCGAGTTGACCACGCGGCAGGCGGCCGATCTCTTGCAGGTATCGAGGACGTTCCTGGTACGGTTACTCGACGAGGGACAAATCCCGTGCCGTAAGGTCGGCTCACATCGGCGTGTGCGGACCGAAGACATTCTCGCCTATCGTCGGGCTACGGAGTCTCATCGCCGAGATGCGCTAGACGAGTTGACTGCCCAGGATCAGAAACTCGGCTTGCAGTAGCCGATGAACCGATTGACGGCGTTGCTCGACGCCAACGTCCTGTATCCCGCTGGCCTTCGAGACTTTCTTCTAATACTTGTACCAGCCGCTTTGGAGCGTGGCGATTCATGAAGAATGGATCGCCAACCTACTCGCCGACCGGCCCCATGTGACAGTCGACAGGCTGGAGCGCACCCGTACGATCATGGACCAGCACTTTCCCGAGGCGGTCGTTTCTGGCTACGAAGTTCTCATCGCGAAACTCGACCTCCCTGACGTCCGCGACCGTCATGTTCTGGCGGCGGCGATCCACGGTTGTGCCAGCGCAATCGTGACCTTCAACCTGCGGGATTTTCCCGCGGACCGGCTGGCGCCGCATGGATTGGAAGCACAACATCCCGATGACTTCATTGGCGGGCTTCTTCAATCTCAGCCCGAAGCGGTTCTTGCTGCCGTCCGCGGCCATCGTGCCGCATTGAGAAACCCTCCACGGTCAACCATGGAGCATCTGGCCGCGCTTGAGAAACTAGGGCTCGGTCGAACGGCCACAGTTCTCTCGAATCACAAGGATGCCATCTAGCCCGGATATTTCACCAAGGGTGGGGAGCGGGACCTCAGTTCGTGATATAAAGTAATCATATCAACGACTTGGCGGGTCGAGGAACGAGGTCCCACGATGACAGAGTGTATTTTGGAGCAACTGGAATTTCAAGGGC
>JAJEAI010000084.1 GCA_022824205.1 Candidatus Binatia bacterium | reverse complement strand
ACCGGCACCGGTCACCCGGTGCCGGCGCACGGCCGCCAGGCAGGGGCGCGCAATACCTGCATTCCGGCCGGCCACATGTTAAGGGAAGTCCAAGCAATCGCGGCGGAGCAAGATGGCGCCCCTCCGCTCCGCTTCGCTACGCTCGGTCCCGAGCTTGTCGAAGGGCGCCGACACGACTCGACAGAGTCTCTTTCCGGCAACAACGCCGGGCCGCGAGCCTTACGATGAGGACACACGCATGCCGCTGGAACTGACCATGATCTGCGCCCCCTACGACCGCGCCCGGGCGCTCATCGAGGGGACCGTGAAGCCGGAGGGCATCGACCTGCGGGTCCACGTGGACGCGGATGACGTGAACCGGCACTTCGACGGCCACGGCGGCCACTACGACGTGGCCGAGTTCTTCACCGGGCGCTACATCGTCGACCTGCCGTTCAAGACCCTGGGATTCACCGGCATCCCGATCTTCGTCAAGCGCATGTTCCGGCACTCCTACGTCTACGTGAACACCGGCGCCGGCATCGCCGAGCCCGCCGACCTCAACGGCAAACGCGTGGGCATCCAGAGCTGGTTCACCACCACCGCCCTTTGGGCCCGCGGCATCCTGGAAGAGGAGCACGGGGTCGACCTCCGCTCCATCCATTGGGTGGCGGGGCGACCTCCCGAGAACCCCCACGAGTGGACGCAGCCCGACTGGCTCAAACTGGACGTGGTGGACGGCTACGGCAAGCTGCGCGAAATGCTCCTGGCGGGAGACCTCGACGCGGTCATCACCACCGCCACCCTGGCCCCGGAGCACCGCCCGCGCGTGGATTTCCTCTTCCCCGACTACGCCCAGCGCGAGCGCGACTACTACCGCAGGACCGGCTTCTTCCCCATCCAGCACACCCTGCTCGTCCGCACCGCGATCCTGGACCGGCATCCGTGGGTGGCACGCAGCCTGTTCGACGCCTGGCAGGAGTCCAAGCGGCGCTGCTACGAGTGGCTGGAATGGCAGCGCGTGCACCAGACCGGCCTCTGGTACCGCGCCCTGTGGGAGGAGGAGCGCGGCGCCGCCGGCAGCGACCCCTATCGCTGGGGCTTCCGGGAAACGCGGGCCGAGGTCGACAAGATGCTGGAATACGCCCAGCGGCAGGGCCTCACCCGGGAGCGCTTCGCGCCCGAGGACATGTTCCACCCCACCATGCTGGACACGTAGTGTCGCGTCCCGCGTTCCCTACATCCCGTAGAACGCCCGGGCGTTGTCGCCCAGGATCTTCTCCACGACCCGCGCGGGGACGTCGTCGCGGGCGCGCAGCTTGGCGGCGACGTTGTCCTCGAAGGACTGGTCGAGGTGGCCGTAGTCGGAGCCGATCATGATGTGGTCTTCGTGGATGTAGTTGAGCAGCATGGGCAGGTCTTCGTCCACCTCGCACACCACCCACATGCGGCACTCCTCGAACAGCTCCGGGCCGATGGGGATGCCTTGTCCACGGGTCGTGCGCCGGAGCTGGTGCAGCAGGTAGGGCGCCCAGGAGGCTCCGGCCTCGACGAAGCCGAAGCGCAGGCCGGGGAACTTCTCGGGGACGCGGTTGGCCACCAGGTCGCGAAAGGCGATGAGCGGGAGCATGCGCAGGTGCGGCAACGTGTGGCTCACGCGCACGTCGAAGACGCTGGAGATGGCCGGCGAGCCCGCGCCGATGTGGATGCAGATGGGGAAGTCCAGGCGGCTCGCTTCCTCGTAGAGCGGGTAGAAATAGGGCTCGGCCAGGGACCGGTCCCCTTCGATGCCGCGCATGTTGACGCCCACGGCGCCGTGTTCCTTGGCGTAGTGCAACTGCTTGATGGACTCCTCGATGGAGGTGAGCGGGAACACCGCGGTCCAGCGCAGGCGGTTGTCGCCCTGGGCCCAGACCTGCCCCATCCAGGTGTTGTAGGCGCGGCACAGCGCCACGTCCAGGTCCACGTCGTCGGTGAGATACACGCCCCAGAGGGTGGAGTAGATGACTTCGGCCTCGGCGCCGCGCTGGTCCAGCGACCGCACCCGCGCCGCGGGATCGGTCAACTGGCGCACGCCCAGGTCGATGTCCTGGCGCGTCCACTGGCGCTGCTGCTCGGCCGGCGTACTGAGGCGGGCGCTGCCCTTGCCCACGGACTTGGGGAAGATCTGTCCGTCGATGAGCCAGAAGGCGTTGGACGTCTGGTACTCGGTGTCGCCGGGAGCCTTGAGCAGGATCGGGCGGCGGTCGTAGACGTCCTTGTCCATCAGCTCCCATATCGCTTCCGATTCGATGACGTGGGTATCCGCATCGATGAAACCGTTCATGATCGTCTCCTTTCCGACCGTTGGCGCCGGACGCGCGGCGCTGAAGCCATCCGACCCTGCCTTCCCGGCGCAGGTGATCCGGGGTCTTGCCTGGTACCCGCCACCGGGGCGACCGCGGGTCGCCCCTACAGTCATCGCGCCTTGCCGGCGACCAAAATGCCCTCGCGGATTCATCAAGCTATTTGGGCAGCGGCGGCGCCTTGCCGGTGGCGGGCGAGACCTGCTCGTAGGCGTGCGCCACCTGCATGACCGTGTCCTCACGAAACGAACCGCCGGCGATCTGCACGCCGATGGGAAGGCCGTCCCGCGAGAAGCCGCAGTTGATGCTCAGCGACGGCAGCCCGTTGACGTTAAACGGGATGGTGCACATAGTCAAGAAATTGCCGTAGGCTCCCTGGAGCGGCATCTCCGTGCCGTCGACGGTCACGTAGCCGGCCTGGGAATCGTCCATGGAGATGGCCGGCACCGGCCCGGTGGGTGCCACGATCACGTCCACCTCTTCCAATGCCTCGTCGAACCCGTCACAGATGAGCCTACGAATGCGCTGCGACTGGTTGTAGGCCAGCCCGGACACCGTCAGCGCCTGGATCTGGGTCGAAAGCATGCTGGGACTGTAGTCCCGGGCATGGTGCCGCAGGTAGTACTCGGCGTCTCCGGTGCTCTCCACCCGGCTGGCGCAGAGCTGGACCGCGGGTATCAGGTCCATGTGGGGAACGGTGACCTCCTCCACCGTCATCCCCAGCGAACGCAGGGCGTCGAGCGCTCCGGCAAAGGCCTGCTTGACCTCGCCGGAGGCGAACTTCTCGAAGTATCCCTTGATGACGCCGGCGCGCATCCCCTCGACGGACCTCCCGAGACTTGCGGAATAGTCGGGTACCGGTGCCGTGGAACTCAACGGATCCTGCGGATCGTGTCCGGCGATGACCTGCATCAACGTCGCGCAGTCGGCCACGGTGCGGGTCAGCGGCCCGAAATGGTTCGTGGAATATCCACCCGTGCCGGGTACGCCGCCGAACACGCTGACGCGCCCATAGGTGGGCTTGAGCCCGACGATGCCGCACAGCGCCGCCGGATTGCGCACCGATCCGGCGGCGTCGGTCCCGACCGACGCCATGCACAGGGCCGCGGCCACGGCCACGGCCGAGCCGCTGCTGGAGCCGCCGGGGATCCGCTCCCGGTCCCAGGGGTTGCGCGGGGTGCCGTAGAACGGGTTCACCCCATGGCTTCCCTTGGCCCACTCGTGCATCTGGGTCTTGCCCAGGCTCACCGCGCCGGCCTCCCGCAGCCGGCTCACCACCGTGGCGTCGAAGTCCGGAATCCATCCGGACAGCGCCTTCGCGCCGGCCGTGGTGCGCACGCCGCGGGTGGCGAGATTGTCCTTGATGGCCACGGGTATGCCGTGAAGCGGGCCGCGGTAATCGCCGGCGCGGATCTCCTTCTCCGCTGTCGCGGCCTCCTCCAAGGCGCTTTCCGGGGTCGGCGTGAGATAGGCGCCCAGCAGCGGATCGAGCCGCTCGATCCGCTCGATATACAGCTCCGTAAGCGTCACCGGCGAGACTTCGCCGCCACGGATCCTCGGCGCCACTTCGGCAATCGTGAGGGTTTCCAAGTCCTTCTCGACCATTTCAAGCATGCTCCTTCTCGGGATGAGTTCCCGGACCGGGTCCGTAAACGGGGACTCAGGGTCGGGGACAAGTTCTAACTAAACCGACCCGTTCGTTCAACGATGTACTACCAAGTTGCGTATACAAACTCGTTTTGATACAAATCAGCACGTTTGTTCGCGGAATGCTACCCCGTCCCCCGTGGCACACAGCGTTTCAAAATGGAAGTTGCTGCCCGAACATGACATCAACCGAGGATTGTGAAACGATTGACGCAAGGAGATCATAACTTGCGAATTTGGCAATCGGCATATCGCGAAATGCTCAGACCGGGAGTCGTGGCCCTGTCGATGACGACGGTGGCTGCCTTCGTTGTCCTTTACACCGTCATCGGGGCGGCGGGCACCCACGCGACGCTCGATTGGCCGCAGCGCCTCGCCTTGTGGGGCATCGCCTCCATCCTGTGTTTCCCCGTCTGCTACGCCAACAGTGTCATGGCCCTTTATCTCTTGGGCTCTCGACCGTTGGGCCAGATCCTGCTCGCCGTGACGGTTGTGACCGGGGTCTCGGCCCTGCCTTCCACCGCCGTGATCTACACCCTCGACCGTATTCTGTGGCCTGGGTACCCGTCCCATGACTTGACCGTGCTCTACCTGTGGACTTTTCCTCCGATGGTGCTGGGCAGCATGTTCGTCTTGTTCTTGATCTCCAGACCCGGAAGTCATCGCCGTCACATCGAGGCGGCCACGGACACGAGTCCGGGGCAGGACGATGGGGTCTCGGCAGCACTTCCCCAACAAGGCCCGCCGGCGGTCGCCACCCCGGCGAGCCAGCCTCAACCCGACTCCCCGTTCTTCGCGCGGCTTCCGACGAGACTGGGCCGCGACCTGATCTTTCTCAAGATGAACGATCACTATGTCGAAGCGTTTACCTCCGCCGGGAGAGGAATCATCCTGATGCGCTTCGCCGACGCCGTCGCCGAGCTTGCCGGCGTGGGAATGCAGGTACACAGATCCCACTGGGTGTCGTTTCGCCACGTGGTGTCGTTGGTGCGGGATCGGCACCGCAGATTCCTTGAACTGACGGGAGGCCACAAGGTGCGGGTGAGCCGCACCTACCTTCCCGCGGTTCGCTTGGCAATAGAAAGGCTGGAGGCGGAGATCCATACTCGGCGGGAGCGGTGGAAGTCCGGCAAGATGAACCCTGATCCTGCCCGTGTCAAGACCACGGAGGACAAACCGCCGCGATCCCCGCAACCATCCCCATCCACGAAACCGCCGCAACGGCAATCCGCGACAGCGGAGGATGTTCCAGCTCTGAGCCACTTCCTCTACGCCGGAGGTGGGGATTCGCGGGCCGCCGCCCCCGAGCCGGATCAGCCGGCACCTCGGTCCCGCTAGCGCCGGGCGGGGCCGGACGCCCGGCCCCGCGGGCTACCCCGGCGGCCGGCGCTCGAACCAGCGGGCGTGTTGCTGGTAGGCATACCCCACACGCAGCAGCGTGGACTCGGCGAATGCCTTGCCCCAGAACTGCATGCCCACCGGAAGGCCCTTGGAGTTGAACCCCGACGGGATGGCCAGTGCCGGAACGCCCGCGAGATTCGCGGGCGACGGGTAGTCCGGACGCAGCATCTTGTTGACCGCGTCCAGTCCGTCCAGCTCCGCGGCCAGCGGCGCGGGGGTCGGATTGGTCGGAAGGGCCATGACGTGCACGTCGCGGAAAACCTCGTTGAACTCCCGCCTGAGCCGGCTCCGCATCCGCTGGGCCTGGACGTAGTCGCCGCTGGTGGAAACCGCGCCGATGAACAGACGCGCGCGGCGGGACTCCGACCCCTCACCCGACATGGCGGCGTCCATGTCCGCCCGGCAGATATTGTAGAACTCACAGGAGTAGATCAGGCCGTTGGCGATGGTGGCGTACTCCATGCCCGGCACCGACACGTCCTGTATCCTGGCCCCCAGGGACTCCAGGTCCGCCAGCGCCCGGTCGAACAGTCCCAGGACCTCGGGGTCCGTGTCGATGAGCTCGAAGTAGTCCCGCGGCACCCCGACGACCATGCCCGAAACCCCGGCCCGCAGGTCCGCGGTGTAGTCGGAGACCTCCACCGGACCCGAGGTGGGGTCCCTGGGATCGAAGCCGGCGAGGACCTGGAGCATGTGCGCGAGGTCCTCCACCACCCGGGTCATGGGCCCGGCGGTGTCCAGCGACCACCCCAGCGGCGCCAGTCCGAACCTGCTCACCCGTCCGTAGGTGGGCTTCAGGCCGGATATGCCGCAGAAGGACGCGGGGTTGCGGATGGAACCCGCGGTGTCCTCGCCCAACGAGCCCATGCACAGGCCGGCGGCGATGCCGGCGCCGGAACCGGTGCTGGAGCCCCCCGGGACGTGGTCGAGGTTCCAGGGATTCCGGGCCCCCTTGATGCCACCCGGAAGGCCGCTCATGTTGAGCTTGCCGAGCAGCACCGCCCCCGCCTCGCGCAGGCGGCGCACGGCGGCGCAGTCTTCCCCCGGTCCGGCCGGCTGCGGAATGCGCACCATGGAGGGCGCGCCCGCGACGTCGTACTGGTCCTTCACCGCGACCGGAATCCCGTGCAGCGGCCCGCGGTAGCGGCCGTCCCGAATCTCCTGCTCCGCCGTGCGCGCCTCTTCCAGCGCACTCTCCTCCATGAGGTTCACGTAGGCGTGCAGATCGCCGTCCACGGCATGAATCCGGTCGAGATAAGCTTGCGTCAACTCCACGGGCGACACCTCGCACTTCTGCAAGCGCGGCGCCATGCTGTCAATGCTGGAAAAACACGAATCCGACATGTTCGTTCCTCGTCGTTGCGAGCGCCGTCCTACCGGTCCTCGTCCGTCTCGGGCCGGAAGACCCCGCCTACCTGCTCGCCGGCCAGGTTGATGGAGTGGAGCTTGTCCAGGCTCTCCATGTAGGTTTCCAGCATCGGGATGAAGCGCTTGCGATCGCTCTCGGCCATTGCCAAGCCGGCCCGGCGCAGCAAGCGGTTCAAGGTTTCCTCGGTGTCCTTGTCCATGACGGACCTCCTGTTCTCGACGACGTCGTACCTCCCCCGCCTCACCCCAGATCGCCCCACAACAACTGAACGGCGCAGACCGCCGCCACGGCCGCGGTCTCCGTGCGCAGGATACGCCTGCCGAGCCCGACGGTTCGAAAACCGCGAGCCTCCGCTCTTGCCGCCTCCTCCTCGCTGAACCCGCCCTCCGGACCCACCATCACCAGCACGGATCGCAGGCTCTCCAACTCTTCCCGCAGGAAAGCCAGTCCCCTTCCCCGCGAGCCTTCCCAGAGCAACAACCTGGCGTCGCACTGCCAATCCCGGCCGAGCATGGCGTCGAAGAGCTCCGGCTCCGCGATCTCCGGGATCCGGGTGCGTCCCGACTGTCTGGCCGCCGCGGCGGCGATCTTCCGCCAGCGCTCACGGCGCCGCTCGCCCTTGTTCCCGTCGAAGCGCGGCACGGTGTGCGACGAGAAGAACGGCGCCACGTGCGCCACCCCCAGTTCGGTGGCCTTCTCCACGATCCAGTCCATCTTGTCACCCTTGCCCACGGCCTGGGCCAACGTGACCGCCAGGGGAGACTCCCGCTCCGGGCGATAGGACCGTACCACGGTCATGGCGGCAACTCCACCGTCATAGGCGCGTATCAGCGCCTCGTGCTCGGCGCCCTCGCCGTCCCAGAGCAACACCCGGGAGCCGGGTCGCAGACGCAGAACCTTGCGCATGTGCGCGAGTTCCGGACCCGTCACCGTGGCGGCGCCGTCGCGCACCGTTTCCGGCGAAACGAGAAAGCGCGGCAGGCTCATGGTTCCCTGCGGAGCAACACGCTGCTCCACTCCCCGCGATCCTTGCGTCGGACCATTCGAAAATCCGGGAAACACTCCAGCACGACGGGAACGTGTTCGTGCAGGAGCCCCGACAGGATCAGCCCACCCCCGTCGGCCACACACCGGTTGAGAGAAGCCGCCAACTCCACGAGGGTTTCCAGGATGATGTTGGCCACCACCAGCGGGAAGCGGCGCCGGAACCTGCCGAGAGGCGTACCGCTCAGGGTTACGGCGCCGTCCACCCCGTTGAGCCCGAGGTTGACCCGGGCCGCTTCCAGCGCCACCGGATCGTTGTCCAGCGCCAGCACCTCGCCCACGCCGAGCCGGGCCATGGCGATGGCGAGGACGCCGGACCCGGTGCCCACGTCCAGCGCCCTGGCCGGAGCGGCACCGGCGCATAGCTCGTCGATCAACTCAAGGCAACAGCGGGTGGTCTCGTGGGTGCCGGTGCCGAAGGCCATGGCGGGCTCGATGACGACCACGTGGCGGCGGTCCCGCGGCGGACGCAACCACGGCGGCATCACCACGAGCCGGCGCCCGATCCGCTGCGGCTTGAAGCGGCCGCGCCAGGAGTCATGCCAGTTCTTCCCGGCCATCACCCGCCAGCGCGTGCGTCCCACGAAGCAATCGGGGAAAATCTCCCGGAGCCCGCGCAGGTAGCGCCGGACCGCGGGCTTGAGGGTGGCGGGGTCGGCCGTGTCGGCGAAGAACGCACGCAGGGAGCCATCGCGGCAGACGACACCGGTGGAGCCTTGCTCCACGAGGAAGCTGGAGATGGTGTCTTGCACCGGGCCTTCGGCCTGGACGGAGAGCTCGAGCCAGCGGGCCGCCATGCCTTCCTTTATGTCACAGGCCCGCCTGCCGGGGAAAGGCGGCGCGCTTCTTGCCCGCGGACGGGCCGCTGGTAGAATAGGCCCATTATGGTGGCAACAGACATGAAAGAGACGCCTGCCTGCTACCGCGCCGACAACGCGGCCGACTTCTCCTACACTCCGGACCGCATGACGGTCTTCGAGGAAGCCAACCGGTTCCGGCGGGAGTTCGGGATCGCGCCGGCCGCGGCCGATGACAGGAGGATCGACCTGCTCCTCATCGACGTGCAACGTGACTTCTGCCACCCCGAAGGCACACTCTACGTGGGCGGCCGCGGCGGCCGGGGCGCGGTCGACGACAACCGGCGCATCGCGGAGTTCATCTACCGCAACCTCGCGCGGCTCACCCACATCCGCTGCACCCTGGACAGCCACTACAACTTCCAGATCTTCTTCCCCTGGTTCTGGGTGGACCCCCACGGCGAGCCGCTGGCCCCCCACACGCTGATCACCGTGGACGGGCGTGACGCCAAGGTGCTGGTGAACGTCGATCCCGCGGGCAATGTCCTGAAGGAGAACGTCCTCCCCAACCCCGCCATGACCCCGTGGGTCACCGACAAGGGCTACGACTGGCTGGTGGAGCAGTGCCGTTTCTACAACCACGAGCTGGCGGCGGGCGGGCGCTACACGCTCTACCTGTGGCCGCCCCACTGCCTGGTGGGAAGCCCCGGCCACACCGTCACCGGCGTCGTCGACGAGGCCAGGACGCTCCACTCGCTGGCGCGGTCGACCCAGTCCTGGGCCGAGATCAAGGGCTCCCACAACCTGACGGAGAACTACTCCGTGCTCTGTCCCGAAGTCCTGACCACCTGGGACGGCGGCGTTTTGGCGGAGCGCAACGTGGGCTTCTACAAGACCCTGGTGGAAGCCGACACCCTCATCGTCGGCGGCCAGGCCGCCAGCCATTGCGTCAAGAGCACGGTGCAGGACCTGCTGGAAGAGATCCGCAACGAAGACCCGTCCCTGGCCCGGAAGGTCTACCTCCTCACCGACTGCATGTCGTCGGTGGTGGTCCGCGACCAAGACGGCGCGATCCTCGCCGACTTCACCGAACCCGCCGAGCAGACCCTCGACGAAGCCGCCGCCGCCGGCATGCACCTCGTGCGCTCCACCGACCCCATGGAAAGCTGGCCGGGGATGTAACGAATACCCAACCCCCGAATCGTCACTCCCGGCCCTCCAATACGTCATTCCCGCTTTTCCAGGGTGTGTCAAAAACCCTGCTCGGACACGAAATGGCGCCAACGCACCGAATCGTCATTCCCGCGAAAGCGGGAATCCAGGGGTGGTGGTGGGGGCGGCCCCATTGCTCCAGGCCCCACCCCGCCTGGATTCCCGCTTGCGCGGGAATGACGTATTGGAGGGCCGGGATGACGTATTGGAGGGCCGGGATGACGTATCGGAGGGCCGGGATGACGTATCGGAGGCCAGGAATGACGTATCGGACGCCGGGATGACGTATCGGAGGCCGGGAATGACACAGCCTGGGCAGCGGGAACCCGGGGATGGACGGGCCTATCAGGCCTGTTCGAGGTGCTGCTTGACCCTTTGCATGAACCGGGCGCCGATGGCGCCGTCCACGATGCGGTGGTCGGCGGACAGGGTCATGGTCATCATGGGGCGGACCGCGATGTCGTCGCCATGGGGAACGACCCGGGGCGCCACCCGGCCGACGGCCAGGATGCCGCATTGCGGCGGGTTGATGATGGCGGTGAAGCTGTCGACGCCGAGCATGCCGAGGTTGGAGACCGTGAAGGTACCGCCCTGGCAGTCGGCGGGTTTGAGTTGCCGGCCTTGAGCCAGACTCGCGAGATCGCGGCTCCGGCGGGCCAAATCCTCCAGGTCAAGTTGGTCGGCGTCACGGATCACGGGCACCAGGAGTCCATCGTCCACGGCGACGGCCATGCCGAGGTTCACCTCGTTGAACCGTTGGACTCCTGCTTCGGTCCAGACGGCGTTCATGGACGATGACTCCGCGAGCGCCCGAGCTACCGCCTTGAGGATGAAGTCGTTGATGGACGGCGCCGGCCCGGACGCCTGCTGCTTCAGCACCACGCGCCGGGCCTCGACGGCGCTCATGTCCACGTCCATGCTGAGGTAGAAGTGCGGAGCGGTCTGCTTGCTGAGGGTCATGCGCTCGCCGATGACGCGCCGCATGCGGCTGGGCGGGGACGGCGCGCCCTCGGCGGCGGAGCCGGCCGGGGCCACGGACAGGACGTCGCGCGCGACCACCGCGCCATCCGGTCCGGTTCCCCGTACTCCGGAGAGTTCCACGCCCCTTTCCTTTGCCAGGCGTTTGGCCGCGGGGGAGGCAAGGAGCCGGCCAGTGGCGGGGCCTGCCGCTGGGACCGTCCTTGCGGTGGCCCGTGTTTTTCCAGCCTTACGGGGAGGCGTTGCACGCCCGCGCCGCGACGCCGGGACAGGCCCGGCCCCGGGTGTCTCCGTGGATTCCGTAGCTTGCGCCGGGGGTGAAGCCGATCCCACCGGCGGAGACACCTCCTCGCCCGGCTCCACGATCAGCGCGATGGTCTGCCCCACCGGGATGTCGTCATCCGGCGCGGCGGTGACCTGGGCCAGGATTCCGGAAGCGGGCGCCTCCACCTCCACGACGGACTTGTCCGTCTCCACCTCCATGAGCATCTCGCCCTTGGTGACGGAGTCGCCTTCCCGCTTGAACCAGCGCACCAGGCGGCCCGTCTCCTGGGTCGCTCCCATGGCCGGCATGATCACGTCCACCGCCATCGCGCCCCTGCCCTTCGGCGATTCGTTGAAAGGAGCGGCGGGAGGGGACCCGTGTGCCGGCTCCTCCCTCCGCGGTGATGCGGACTACTCGTAGCTGACGCCCGGGATCGGCTTCTCCAGCACTTCCTCCAGGGTGGTGGCGCGCGACCACTGCTCGGCCGGCCGGCTTTCGCCTTCCCAGCCGATCTGGTCCATGGAGGCGTAGAGCTCGATCTGAAAGCCGTCGGGATCGAGGAATTCGACGCCCGGATTGCAGCCCGGCCCCCGGCGGCCTTCGTACACGATGGGCACGTTGTTGGCCTTCAGGAATTCGCGGATCTCGAACAACTCGGAGACGCTGCCCACCTCCAGGGCGAAGTGGTTGAACGCCACCTGATCCGGCTCGGGCTGCCCCTTGTCGGACTTGGACGGGAACAGCGCCACGGAATGGTGATCCGACGCGTTGCGCAGGAAGATCATGCCGCGCTCGTTCACGTCCGACACCTTGAAGCCCATGATCTCCGTCCAGAACTTCGTGCTGCGCTCGAGGTCGCTGACGTTGAACACCACGTGGCCGATCTTCTTCACCTTGATCGGGGTTTTCTCCTCACTGCTCATGCTGTGTCTCCTTTCCGGGCGTGCGCATGGAAGTCTCGGGCGCGCACCGCCCGTGACCATTCTGTCCTTTTCTAGTCCAAGTGAACGAAGGCCCGGGCCCAGTTGTTGGGCGTCAGCGTGTGTCCCTGCCCGGTGACGTCCTCCGCGAGAAAGACGTCCCCGGCCACGAAGGTCCGCGCCGTGCCGTCGCCCACCCGGATCTCCGCGGAGCCCGAGAGGGTGATGCAGTACTGGCGCCGCGGCGCGGTGTGGAAATCGCCCAAATGGGTCGCCGGGTCGTTCTTCAGCACCAGCCCCGTGACCGGCAGCGTCTCGAAGAAGTAGCCGCCCTCGGCGCCGGTGTCGAGGTCCTCGAAGTGGGACTGGCCGTCGTCCCCGGTGAACAATCGAACGAACTGCACGGTGAACCTCCTGTGTGTCGGCTGCGCGGCACCGCCGCGTTCCCCTTTTTACGCCTTCCGGCATGGGTAGATCAATCGGCGGGAGCGCCACGGCATGTGCGCGCCGGTGTGCTATACTCGCCGGCATCCGAAACGGGGGGCATCCATGCGACTCAAGGACAAGGTCACCATCATTACGGGGGGCGGACACGGGCTCGGCAAGGCGTATGCCAAACGGTTCGCGGAAGAAGGCGCGCGGGTGGTCATCGCCGACATCGACGCCCCCGCGGGCGAGGCCGTGGCCCGCGAGTTGACCGAAGCCGGGCAATCGGGCTGGGCGCGCGCCACCGACGTCACGAGATACGACAGCATCGAGGGACTCGTGGGCGAAACCGTCGACCGGTTCGGCCGCATCGACGTGCTCCTTAACAACGCCGCCATCTACGTGACCCAGAAGATGTGGATGGGCCGGGTGGAAGACTGCCCGCTGGACGAGTGGGACCGGGTCATGGAGGTGAACCTCAAGGGCGTCTTCATGTGCTGCCGCGCCGTCATACCGGTCATGAAGGAGCAGAAGTCCGGCAAGATCATCACCATCGCCTCCGGCACCTTCCTGAACGGCACCAGCAACATGCCCCACTACACCAGCTCCAAAGGCGGCGTGGTGGGGCTGACCCGGGTGATGGCCCGCCAGCTCGGCGACTGGAACATCAACGTCAACTGCATGACCCCCGGCTCCACCATGAGCGAAGACGTGATCACCGACGAGATCCGCAAGCGCCGCGCCGACAGCGCCGGCCGCCGCGCCTTCAAGCGCGTCGAGGTGCCCGAGGACGTCACCGGCACCGCGCTGTTCCTCGCCAGCGCCGACAGTGACTTCATGACCGGGCAACTGCTGGTGGTGGAAGGCGGCGGGATCATCCACTAGCGTGGTGTCTGGTTAATTCGCAGCATAATAGGCGGAGGACTTTTCGTCGTCGGCGAGGCGCGATGACCCGTAGGGGCGACCCGCGGTCGCCCCATGTGGCGGGCACCACGCGAGGAAGACCCCGGGTCAAGCCCGGGGTGACGTAACGCCGCCGACGGCGAAAAAAGCCCGCAGATTACGCTGCGAATTAACCAGACACCACACTAGGAGGATGTATAGGCGGACGGGACGATGCTGCCGTGCCGCGGGCGTGGAACCACGTAGGCACACTCCACGCCTGTGGGAAATGCATCCTGCATCCCCCTTCATACGCTCTTGAAGTCCAGCACCTCGCTGTTGCACCAACGCACCACGTTTGCCACATCCGCCGATTCCCTTTGTGCTTTCACGACCCGACCAACAGCTCTTATCCTCGATCACGACCGCCTCACGTCCGTACAAAACTATCCTGACTCGAGCGATGAAGCCGTCCGGTCGAGTGGACAAAAAAACGTACCGAATATGGCCGCCCCAGCGGGACGTCGTTGATATAAATCGGCGCCCGATACGACACGTCTGAGGTGGTCCCAGAAAATTGGACAGGTTGCTAAGGTGTATTCCACCGACGAAGGAGGGATACGCGATGAGTACGAGGCGACGGTTCAGCGGAGAGTTCAAGGCGAAGGTGGCGCTGGAGGCTCTGAGGGGGGACAAGACGATCCAGGAGATCGCCACGCGGCACAAGGTTCATCCGAACCAGGTGAGCACGTGGAAGCAGCGGGCGGTGGCGGGGATGAAGGAAGTGTTCTCCAAGGGTGCGGAGCAAGGTCGAGGGGACCACGAGGCGGAGGTTCG
>JAJEAI010000035.1 GCA_022824205.1 Candidatus Binatia bacterium | reverse complement strand
CCACGTAGCCGATGGCGATGGCCAGGGAGGAGTTCTTGGTGAGGTCGAGGTACTGCGAGGTGAGCGGCGGGACGATCACCCGAAGCGACTGCGGCAGAATCACCAGGCTCAGGACCCGTCCTCGGCGAAGTCCCAGCGCCTGCGACGCTTCGATCTGCCCCTTGTCCACGGCGAGGATGCCGGCACGGACGTTCTCGGCAATGAAGCCGGAGGTGTAGAACGCCAGCGCCCACGTCAGCGCCACCAGCTCGGGAGTGAGGTAGAGGCCGCCCTTGAAGTTGAACCCCTGGAGCTCCGGGACGTCGAACGACAGGGAAGCGCCGACCGCCACGAAGGTAAACCCCGGCAATCCCACGATCAGCGCGGCGGAAATCCAGCCGCCGGGGAGTTGCCGGCCGGTGGCCTCGCGCACCCGGCGTACGTGACGGTGGATCAGGACCGCCCCCACGACGGCCGCCGCCAGGGCCAGCGCGACCCACTCGAAACCCGATTCGAACAGGGGCTTGGGAACGTAGAAGCCCCGCTTCGTGAGGAACGTGGCGCCGCCGATGGTCATGGCCTGCCGCGGATGCGGCAGCGTGTTGATGAATATCCCGTGCCACAGCAGGATGAGCAGCAGCACGGGGGTGTTGCGGGTGAACTCGACGTAGCAGTACGCCAGGCGCGACACCAGCCAGTTGTCCGACAACCGGAATATCCCCACGAGGAAACCGAGCACGGTGGCCACGATGATCCCGAGGAAGGCCACCAGTCCCGTGTTGATCAGCCCCACCAACGCCGCGCGCAGGTGCGTGTCCCGGTTGGTGTATTCGATGAGCGTCTGGTTGATGTCGTAGTTGGCGGGGAGCCAGAGGAAGTCGAACCCGAAGGTCTTGTCGAGAATGGCGAAGTTGGCGACGACGTTGGCGATCATCCAGGCCACGGTCGCGAACACGCCGAGCAGCACGAGGATCTGGATGGCGACGCCGCGGACGGCCTCATCGTACCACAGGCTGCCCAGGCTGAACACGGGGCCTGGAGGCGGACCGGGTCTGTCGGTAGATTGCACCACGCCCGGTAGTCTATACGACATGAGCGGTATGGATTACCAGCGTCGCGCGCGGTGGCGGCGCGACCCCGGCTCCATACGGCTCATGCCGGTGTGAAACCTGTACGGTCTACCGGAACGGCGGGGCGTAGAGCAGTCCGCCGTCGGTCCACTGGGCGTTGAGGCCCCGGTCGAGGCCGATGGGGGTCTTTTTGCCGAGATGCTTCTCGAAGACCTCGCCGTAGTTGCCCACCTGCGCGATGATGTTCACCGCCCAGTCCTTGGACAGACCCAGCCGTTCGCGGCCCTGCAGTTCCTCGACGCCGAGCAGCCGGTTGACCTCCTTGTTCTTGTTCTCCTTGCCCGCCATCTCCTTGACGTTCTTGGAGGTCACGCCCATCTCCTCGGCCGCGATCATGGCGTTGAGGGACCAGCGCACGATGTCCGCCCACTGATCGTCGCCGTGCCGCACCAGCGGACCCAGCGGTTCCTTGGAGATGATCTCCGGCAGCACCACGTGGTCGTCCGGGTTGTCGGTAGCGGCACGGGTGGCCGCCAGACCGGAGCGGTCGGTGGTGTACACGTCGCAGCGACCGGCCAGGTAGTTGGTGCGCGCCTCGGTGTTGGTCTCGATGGGCACCGGCTCATACTTCATGTTGTTGGCGCGGAAGAAGTCCGCGAGGTTCAATTCGGTGGTGGTACCGGTCTGGATGCACACCGACGCGCCGCCGAGTTCGCTGGCGGACTTGACGCCGAGCTTCTTCGGCGCCATGAAGCCCTGGCCGTCGTAGTAGTTGATGCCCACGAAGGTGAGCTGCAGGTCCACGTCCCGGCTGAAGGTCCAGGTGGTGTTGCGCGACAGCATGTCGATCTCGGCCGAACGCAGCGCGGTGAAGCGCGTCTTGCCGGTGAGGTTCTTGTACTTGAGATTGTTGGCGTCGCCGAACACCGCGGCGGCCACCGCCCGGCACACGTCCACGTCGAAGCCCTTCCACACGCCCTTGTCGTCCGGCGCGGCAAAGCCCACCAAGCCGGTGTTGATGCCGCAGATCAGGTGGCCGCGCTGGCGGACGTCATCCAGAGTACCCGCCGAGGCCACGGACGCGACCATTGCCAAGCCGACCGCCGTTGCGATACCGCAAGAAAAAACGCGTGATAGCATTCTCATGAAGATCCTCCTTCTTGACATAAAGTAGCCACAGGGTATGCCAAGCACTTATTATTGAACAAGCGATTAAATTAAATCCCAGGACAAATTCATGCAAAAGCAACGATCCGTGGGCACGGCCACCGGAGTGTCTTGGCGAGCGCCCACGAGTCCCCGCGCCATCAGCGACGTTCTTCCGGGATCAGGCCCTGCGGCGCGAAGCGCAGTACCAGCAGGAGGACCACCCCCATCACCACCAGGCGCATGTGCGCGGCGCTGTCCATGAGGTGGACCCGGAGCGGGTGGTCCGCGCCCAAGGGAAAGGTCAGCAAATCCATCAGCCACAGGCCCAGGGGCTCGGCTTCCACCCAAGCGTACCATACCATAAAACCGCCGAGGACGGCCCCCCAGTTGTTGCCGGAGCCGCCGACGATGACCATGACCCAGATGAGGAAGGTAAAGCGCAAGGGGTGGTAGGTGGTGGGCGTGAACTGCCCGTCCAGGGTCGCCAGCATGGCGCCGGCGATGCCCACCACGGCCGAGCCGAGCACGAACACCTGCAGGTGTCGCGCGGTCACGTCCTTGCCCATGGCCTCGGCCGCGGTCTCGTTGTCCCGGATGGCGCGCATCATGCGGCCCCAAGGCGATCGCAGCGCCGCCTCGGAGAGCCACATCAGCACCAGCAGCACCAGCGCGAAGAGACCCGCGTAGCAAAGCTTCACCACGATGGAAGACAGCTCCACGGGCGACGCGCCGAGGCTTTCCGCCCATTCCCGGAACCGCGCGGCGGCTTGCAGGTCCACCTCGTAGGGGACCGGACGGGGCAGGCCGGTGACGTTCTTCACGCCCCGCGCCAGCCACTCCTCGTACTTGAGAAAGGCGACGATGATCTCGGAGATGCCCAGGGTGGCGATGGCGAGATAGTCGGCGCGCAGCCCGAGGCTGATCTTGCCCGCGGCCCAGGCCGCGCCCGCGGCCAGCGCGCCGCCCGCGAACCAGGACAGGACGACGGGCAGGCCGAAGCCGCCGAGGTAGCCGGTCCTCGACGGGTCCACCCCCTCGATGGCGCGCACCGCGGGCTCGAACAGCGCCCGGGCCGCGAAGTAGCCGGCAGCCACCACCAGCGCCACGGCCAGCTTACGGGAGGCTGGCCGCCGCAACCGGCGGTAAACGAGCATCGCGGCCGCGATGGTGACGAGCCCCATCGCCAGGGCCAGCACCACGCCGGCGCCGCCTGCCCGCCATGCCGCGCCCACCGGCGGCATGGACACGAGCACGCCGGCCAGCCCTCCCAGGGCGGCGAAGCCCATGACCCCGGCGTTGAACAGACCGGCGTAGCCCCACTGGATGTTCACCCCCAGCGTCATGATGGCCGAGATCAGGCACAAGTTCATAATCGTCAGCGCCAGGGACCAGCTCTGGCCGATGCCCACGAGGCCGATGAGCGCCGCCATGGCGGCGAACAGCAGCGGTTTCCGCGGCGCCCGGGCGAGTCGGAGGGGAAAGCGCGCGGGAGTGTCGCTCATGACGACCTCCCGCTGAAGATGCCCGTGGGTTTCACCAACAGCACCACCACCAGGATGAAGAACGACACCGCGAACTTGTAGTCGGTGGAAAGGAACTGCACCAAGCCGTCGGGGCGCCAGCCCTCCGGCCCCAGGTACGCCAGGAACTTGCGGTAGGGGTACGTCAGCAGCACCTCGGAGAAGGCCACCACGAAGCCGCCGACGATGGCGCCGAGGGGGTTGCCGAGTCCGCCGACGATGGCGGCGGCGAAGATGGGCAGGAGCAGCGACAGAAAGGTGAACGGCTTGAAACTCTTGTCGAGGCCGTAGAGCGTGCCGGCCACGGCCGCGAGACAGCCGACGATCAGCCACGTCACCGCCACCACCCGTTCCGGGTTGATGCCGGAAAGCAGCGCCAGGTCCTCGTTGTCGGAGAAGGCGCGCATGGACTTACCCGTGCGGGTCTTCTCGAGGAACCAGAAGAGCGCCGCCACCAGGATGATCGCCACCACCACGCTGAGGGTCTGGGTGGTCTTGATGGCAAGGCCTTCCGACAGCCCGGTCCAGGCCTTGAAGTCCCGCACCGTGAAAAGAAAACGGGCGCCGTCGGTGAAGACCCGGTCGGCGGGACCGATGACGAAGCGGATGATCCCGTTCAGGACGAACATGACCCCCACCGATACCACCAGCAGCATCACCGGCTGCGCGCGGCTGCGCCGGTAGAACCGGAAGACCCAGCGGTCCGTCAGCAGGCACAGCCCGGCGGTGACCGCCATGCCCGCCGGCAGCGCCAGCAACGCGGTGGGCAGGGGCCCGAGGGTCACGCCCTGGTATTGCAGCAGCCAGGTGAACAGGATGGTGACCATGGCGCCGAACGCCATGGTCTCGCCGTGGGCGAAGTTGGAGAAACGCAGGACGCCGTACACCAGCGTGACCCCCAGCGCGCCGAGGGCGAGCTGGCAGCCGTAGGCGGTGGCCGGAACCACCAGGAAGTTGGTGAGCAGCACGACCGCGTTGACGATGTCTTCCAACGGGTCACCCCCCGAGAAACGACTGCCGCACCTCCGGGTTGGCCAGGAGCATCTCACCGGTACCCGTGAAGCGGTTGCGCCCCTGCACCAGGACGTATCCCTTGTCCGCCAGTTCCAGGGCCTGGCGCGCGTTTTGCTCGACGATGAGCACGGCGACGCCGCTCTGGGCGATGTCGAGGATGCGCTCGAAAAGCTCGCGGGTGACGATGGGCGAGACCCCGGCGCTGGGCTCGTCGAGCATGAGCACCCGGGGCCGGTTCATCAGGGCACGGCCGATGGCCACCTGCTGGCGCTGGCCGCCGGACAGCTCGCCGGCGGGCTGGCGGCGCTTGTCCTTGAGTGCCGGGAACAGGCCGTAGACCTCGTCCAGGGTGCCGGAGATGTCGTCGTCACGGACGAACGCGCCCATCTCCAGGTTTTCCTGCACCGTCATCGAGCGGAACACGTTGTCGGTCTGCGGTACGAACCCCATGCCCTTGCGCGCCCGTGCCTGCGGCGCCAGCGCGGTGATGTCCTCGCCGCCCAGACGCACGGACCCCGAGCGCAGCGTCAGCATGCCGAAGAGGGCGCGCATGGCCGTGGACTTGCCGGCGCCGTTGGGGCCCACCACCACGGTGATCTCGCCGCGCTCCGCGGCGATGGCGCAACCCCGGAGGATGTCCGGGCCGCCGTAGCCGCCAACGAGGTCCGCGCCCGTCAGGAAGCTCATGAGGTGCGCTCCGCGCGCGTCACGAGACCGCGGCCGAGATAGGCCTCGATGACACGCTCGTCGGACTGCACTTCGGGATGGGACCCCTGGGTCAGCACCCTTCCCTCGGCCATGACGATGACCGGATCGCACAGGAGCGAGATCAGCTCCATGTCGTGCTCGATGATGCAGAAGGTGTAGCCGTGGTGCAGGTTGAGGCGCAGGATGGCGCCGGCGATGTCCTTGAGGAGGGTGCGGTTGACGCCCGCGCCCACCTCGTCGAGCAGCACGACGCGAGGCTCCGCCATCATGGTACGGCCCAGCTCCAAGAGCTTCTTCTGTCCGCCGGAAAGGTTTCCGGCCAATTCTCCCGCCACGCCCTCGAGCTTGAGGAACTCGATGACCTCGTCGGCGCGGGCACCGTGGGCGGTTTCCTGGGCGCGGATACGGCCCGGCCTGAGCCACACGTCCAGCAGGCTCTCGCCGGACTGGCCCGCAGGCACCGTCATGAGGTTTTCGCGGACGGTCAGCGTGGAGAACTCATGGGCGACCTGGAAGGTGCGCAGGACGCCCCTGGCGAAGAGTTCGTGGGGCGCGAGCCCGGTGATGTCCTCGCCCTCGAGGTAGACTCTTCCGGAGGTTGGCTTGTGGACGCCCGCGATGACGTTGAAGAGGGTTGTCTTGCCCGCCCCATTGGGGCCGATGAGGCCGGTGATGGCGCCGGGTTCGATTTCCAGGGAGGCCCCGTCGACGGCCCGGATACCGCCGAAGTGCATGTGCAGGTCTTCTACGGCGATCATCGGCGCGTTTGCCTCAACAGCCGACCGGCCGGGGGCGGGAATCCACGCGAGACTGCCCCCCGAAATCGTCATTCCCGCGAAAGCGGGAATCCAGGGGCGGTGGTGGGGCACTGCAACGGCGTTTCCCCGCCTCCCTGCCCCTGGATTCCCGCTTTCGCGGGAATGACGATTTCGGGGGACGGGGGTCGGCCTCGCGAATTCGACACAGCCTGGATCGCGGGAATCCAGGCGACTACCGGTACTTGACGGTCTCGATCTTGCCGTCCTTGACGACGATCTGGCGGTAGTTGCCGGCGCTCTCGCCCGGGCCGATCAGTTCCACCGCCGATGCGCCGACGTAGTCCACGTCACCGCCGCCGGCGATGATCTTGAGCGCCTTGGCCAGCTCGCCCGGATAGATCTTCTCGCCCGGGGCGTTGGCCACCATCATGACCTTGTCCTTGAGCTTGCCGCTCTCGGCTGACTTCGCCGCCTGCATGGCCAACATGATCAGCGCGGCCGCGTCGTACGCTTCCGGTACGAAGGGGCTGTCCGACTTGACCTTCGCGGCCTTGGCCATCTCGCCGAGCCTGGCCGCTCCTGGACTGTCGGTGCCCGGGTGGGCGCCGATGGCGCCTTCAAGGCCCTTGCCGATGGCCTTGGTCAGGGAATCGCTGATCATGCCGTCCGGCAGGTAGAACTTGTCGAAGGCGCCGGTGTCGAGGGCGCCCTGGATGATGCCCTTGCCGCCCTGGTCGGCGTAGCCGGCCACGATCAGGATGTCGCCGCCCGCCGCGGCCAGCGCCGCTACCTCGGCGCTGTAGTCGCCCTTGCCGTCCTCATGGGGGGCCGAAATCGTGATCTTGCCGCCGCCCTTCTTCACGTTGGCGGCGATGCTGTCCGCCAGACCCTTGCCGTAGTCGTTGTTGGTGTAGGTGAGCGCGGCCTCCTTGATCCCCATCTCCTTCAGGATGTCGGCAATGATCGCGCCCTGGCGCGCGTCGGACGGCGCGGTGCGGAAGAAGAGGCCGTTGTCCTCGATGGTGGAAAGTGCGGGAGAGGTGGCCGACGGCGAGATCATCACGATGCCGTTGGGCTTGGCCACGTTCTCGAGCATGGCGATGGTTACACCCGAGCAATCACCGCCGACGATGGCGTTGACCTTGTCCGAGGTGACGATCCGTTCGGTCGCTGCGGACCCGGCGGCCGAGTCGCCGCAGGTCGAATCGGCGCGCACGGAAACCACCTTGGCGCCGCCGAGCAACGCGCCGCTGTCACTGACTTCCTTCATGGCAAGCTCGGCGCCAGCCGCCATTTGCGGTGTCAATGATTCGATGGGTCCGGTGTATCCAAAGACCACGCCCAGCTTGACGTCGGCGGCGTAGAGCGCACCAGTGTTCATGATAGTGAACAGAAGGGCAACAATCAGCTTTTTCACGGCGACCTCCTCTGTTGGAACGACATGTTGCAGGGAAACTTACCCGAGTTGTGTGCTGTTTTGCAACAGCCGTCCGCGCATGGGGGGATCAACCGCGCGGAAATGAGACAACTTTACGAAACGGTTATGGTATTTCTGGATCGAAAATGCCCGTGATGTTGACAGCGGTCGATCATCGGCGGGTTGCGGGGCGACGCGAAGGCACATCGTCCCATGCCTCAGGCCGGCAGTTGCTTGACGCCGTTCAGCGCCGCGATCTTGTAGGCCTCGCCCATGGTGGGAAAGTTGAAGACGTTGTCGATGAAGTAGTCGATGGTGCCGTTGAAGCTCAGCACCGCCTGGCCGATGTGGATCAGCTCGCAAGCCTGGTCGCCGATGATGTGCACGCCCAGCAGGTGTCCGCCGTTGGGCTCGAACAGCAGGGTCAGCATGCCGTGGGGGTCCCCGATAATGCCGGCCTTGGTCACCTCCTCGTACGTGGCCACACCCTTGGCGTAGGGGATGCCCCTGGCGTCCAGTTCGTTCTGCGTATAGCCGATCATGGCGATCTCGGGGATGGTGTAGACGCACATGGGAAAGGGTGCGCGGCGTCCGCCCGACCGGCGTCCCAGCGCGTAGCTCGCGGCCATCCGGCCCTGCTCGCTGCTGGTGGAGGCCAGCGCCGGGAAGCCGATGACGTCGCCGGCGGCGTAGATGCTCGGGATCGAGGTCTGGAACAGCTCGTTGACCTTGATGAGTCCGTACTCGGTGGTCTCCACCCCCACGTCTTCCAACCCCAGGACCTTGGAGGCCACCTCGCGCCCGCTGGCCACGATGACCGCGTCCGCCTCCAGCGTCCGGCCGTCGGTGAGGGTAACCCGCGCCCCTTTGTCCCGTCCCGACGTCCGCTCGATCTTGTGGTACCAGGCGTTCCAGACGAACTCCACGCCCGAGTCCTCCATGCGCCGAATGAGCTGCTCCACAAGCGCTTCTTCGGCAAAGGTGAGGAAGGAATGGTCCCTTTGGATCAGCGACACCTTGCAACCCAGCACCGCGAAGGCCGAGCCGTATTCCGCTCCGATGACCCCGGCACCCACGACCACCAGCGACTCGGGCAGGGTCTGACGCTTGAACTCCAGGGTGAACACCGAGTCGGAGTCGTAGATGACGTCGTTGTCCACCGGAATGTCGGGAACGAAACGCGGGCGCGATCCCGAGGCGATGATGATCTTCTCCGCCTTGAGGGTGACGGATTCCATGGGGTTCTTGAGCACCCATGCGTGCACCGAGTTGGGGCCGTCGACGGTGGCGTGGTAGCCACGGTAGACGTTGATGCGGCCCATGTCGCGGTAGGCCTGAAGCTGGCCTTCCATCGTTGCGATGCGCCGTTCCACCACCGTGCGCACGCGCGCGAAGATGTCCGACAGGGTGATGTCCCTCTTTTGCGTGAAGTCGGTGCCGTAAAACGGGCGCTGGCGCACGCCCCGCAGGTAGAGAATCGCCTCGCGCAGGGTCTTGCTGGGAATGGTGCCCGAAAGGAGGGTGATCCCGCCCAGGGTCTCCCGACGCTCCAGGATCGCCACCCGGGCGCCCAGGTCGCACGCCTGAACGGCCGCCGTGAAGCCCGCGGGGCCGCTGCCTATGACGATGACGTCGTAGTCGAAAGGCTGCATGGTGTCTTGTTTCGCTTCAGCCGGTTGCGCGGCAGGTTGAGGTCAGCCTTTTTGAACGATGCGCGAAGGGGTCGTCGGGGCATGCATAGCAGATTGCGTGTGGCGATGTCACGCGGGCTTCCGCTCCGTGGCCCGCCTGGTTGCTAACCCTCGCTCAGGGAGCGGTAGACCAGCATGATGCCGGTGCCGATCAGCAGTGCGAGGATGGACCGGTTGAAGGTTTTCTGAGGGACCCGGTCCTGAACGCGCAGGCCCACGTAGAAGCTCGCCAGAATGAACCCGGTGACGAAGAGCGACAGCTTCAGCGCCTCGACCGTGAACAGCCCCCAGGTGGAGATGGCGACCACTTGCCAGAACTTGGCCATGATGAACGCCGTGGAGATGGCCTTGACGAACTCGGCCTTGTCCAGGCGCAGGCCGTGGAGATAGACCGCCATGACGGGGCCCATGGTGTTGGTGAGCCCCAGGCAGAGGCCTCCGGCGAATCCCATGATCGGCGACATGACCCGCTCCGCGCGCGGCGGCGTGGTCAGGGTGAAGGCGAACAGGCCCGATGCCGCGAACACGATCACGACACTCCCCAGGATCAGGTTCAGCACCCACAAGGGAAGCTGGGTCAGCTCCCAGGTGCCCAGGAACACGCCCGCCAGCGCGGACAGGAACATGGACGAAAAGCGCCGGAACATCTCGGTGGGAATGCCCCGGCGGAAGATCTGGCTCAGGTCCATGACCACGCTGGGGATCAGCAGCACGACGATGGCCATGCGGATGTCCAGCAGCAGGGTCAGCATGGGCGTGGCGATGAGCGGGAACCCCATGCCCGTGGCGCCCTTCACGAAGCCGGCGAAGAAGATGGCCGCGGCCACCAGGGCCAGGGTCCCGTCAAGCTCCACGGATCAGGCTCCGGAGTCCGGGAAACCCGGTCCGCGGCGATTCCCCGCAACGGACCGTTGCGCCGCGCACCGGCCGGCGATGTCGGTCCGGGAGGCAGCGGTTCGGGGCGGGGGCGACCGGCGGGTCGCCCCTACGGCCGGTTGGAACTGGCCGACAGCATCAGCGTGGCGCCGCCGCGGGGCGACCGGCGGGTCGCCCCTACGGTCTGTTGGAACGGTGGGAGAGGTTACTCGGGCTTCCATCGCTTCTGTACGTCCTGCAGCCGCTCGCCCTTCGCCACGGGCACGGCGCGCTCGTCCAGCTTGGCGCCGATGCGGTGGTGCTCGCCCCGGACCGCCAGCGCCGCCTCGTCGTCCAGTTCCGCCGGCCACAGGCCCAGGGAGTAGCCGTGCCACGGGTTGCCGTACTGGAGTTCCGGCATGCCCAGCTCCTCCCACAGCTTGCGCGCGCGCTCCATGTACTCCCGGGTGGGCAGGGACACCGGCGGGAACTCGGCCTTCTTGGTGGCGTCGATGAGGAGTGAGGAGTCCTCGCTGTCGTAGTCGCCGGGGTGGCCGTGCATGCGCACCAGATTGATGGGCGAATGTACCGTCTGGCGCCCCTCGATGATGCGCACGTCCCTGTGCGGCTGCGAGCGGTGGCAGATGGCCCAGTTCACCGCGGCGAAGTTCTCCGGGTCGATGTCGTCGTCCACCGCGATGACCACCTTGCCCAGGTCGTAGCGGAAGCCCAGCACGGCCATCATGGCCTGCCAGGGTTCCAGCTTGTGGGTCTTGCGCATCTGCACCACCACGAACTGGCGCAGGTTCACCAGCGGTTCGTGCATGCCCACGCGCACCACGCTCTTGAGGCTGCAGTGGTTGCGCAGGTGGTCCAGCACCAGCGACTCCCAGCCCCGGTGCTTGATCTTGCTGCTCTCGCTGGGCGTCACCTGGCTGAGCACGCCCACGTAGTGCGGGTTCCTGCGATGGGTGATGCACGTCACCTCGAACACCGGGCTCAGGCTGCGCGGGTCCATGTAGCCGTGGGACTCGCCGAAAGGGCCCTCGGGCTCCAGCACGTCGGTGCGGATGTAGCCCTCGATGACGATCTCGGCGTTGGCCGGCACCTCCAGGTCCACGGTCTCGCACTTCACCAGCGGCATGGGCCGCCCCAGGATGGCGCCGGCGACCCCCAGCTCGTCCACCCCGTAGGCGATCTTCTGCACCGCCACGTAGGAGAGGCACGGCACCGCGCCGATGACGCCGGCCGCCGGCAACGGCTGCCCCAGGGCGCTGGCCTTGTTCCAATGGACGGCCAGGTCCTGCTGCGCGCTGATGAGGTAGACGCCGGTCTTGGTGGGGGACTTGATCTGGCCGCGGTAGTTGCCGACGTTGCGGATGCCGGTCTCGGGGTCCTTGGTGATCCAGTGGCAAGCCGTGAAGTAGGGCCCGTTGTCGAACCCCGGCGTGGAGATGGGCACCGGGAACTCGTCCAGCCCGCCGTGCTCCAGTAGACCCTCGCCGGTGTGGATCTCCTCCTTGACCGGGCCGGTCTCCACGAGTTCCGGCGCCAGCGGCGCGGCCACCGCCGCCGACCACTTCTCGAAGCTCCTGCCCGGCTCGCAGCCCATGCCCAGCGCGTAGATGGCCTCGTTGGAAGCCAGCGCCCCCAGCACCACCGGGGTCTCGTAGCGCCGCCCCTTGGCGTCCACCACGTTGTCGAACAGGAACGCCTTGCGCTGGCGGTCCGGCAACCCGAGGAACTGCCAGCGCACCAGCGGATGCAACTCCGTATCCTTGTCCACCGGCGCCGCCACCCGCATGAGCAGGCCCTGGCGGTCCAACAGGCCAAGGTACTCCCTCAGGTCCTGGTACATGGTCAACCCTGAATCAATGGTTCAGCTTCGGCAGTCAGATCAAGCGGCAGGAAACAGCGCCTCCAGAGAAACCTCGACCCCTTTGTTGTCAATAATCGTGGAGGCGTCGAGGATCTCGATTTCCAGAGGTCGTCCCTTCTCGGAAAGGTGCACGATGATCCCCTCGGCCATGTCCGTTGAATCGGAGGGCTGTCCCTCGCTCAACTGGATGGTGAGTACATCCGCATCACGAGAGTAGATGATCTTCATAAACTCCACCTCCCCGGAAATAGCGCTCTACAGACGGGCTGTACACGGTTACCGCGACAGGCAGCGTCTCCTTATATATCACCCGAACCAGATGGTCACCTCTGCGGAGATGGGCAATATACCGGCCATGATGACCGACGAGCACCTCTTCGGGGAAGAGCATCGTCCGTACGACGAGATCGTCGGTAAGACGCCACTGTTCGAGTCTTTCAACACATGATAGGTGAGCAGCACTGAAACAAACTTGCCGTTCACCTCAACTTCATAAACCTTCCCACGTGGATGATCGTGGATCGAGGTGAGCCGGTACTCCATGTCTCAACGGCCCTTGAAACCAGGCTTGCGCTTCTCGCTGAAGGCCCGGGGACCCTCGGCGGCGTCCTCGGTGCCGCCTACCATGGCGCGGAAACCAGCCTCGAAGCGGATGGCGTCGGCCAGCGGCAGGTCGAGGCCGCGGAGCACCACCTCCTTGACCGCTTGCAACGCCAGCGGCGGGCCGTCGGCGATGGCCCGGGCGAGCTTCTCCGCCGCCGGCAGCAGCTCGTCCCGCGGCACCACCCGGTTCACCAAGCCGCAGCGGAAGGCCTCGTCCGCCGAGATGGACTCGCCGGTGTAGAGCATCTCCAGGGCCGTGCCCAGCGGCATGAGGCGGGGCAGCCGCACCGTTCCCGAACTGCCTGGGAAGAAGCCCCGCTTGATTTCCGGTAGCCCGAAGGTGGCGTCCTCGCTGCAGATGCGGATGTCGCAGGACAGGGCGATCTCGAAGCCTCCGGCCAGGCAGTAGCCGTGCACCGCGGCGATCATGGGCTTCCACACGGGTTCCCGGCGCCCGGGGTCCCGGGCCAGTGCCGAGGTCCAGAACTCCCGCGCCCGGGGGTCGCCGGCCACCGCCCGCTCCTTCAGGTCCATGCCGGTGGAGAAGGCCCGGTCGCCGGCGCCGCTCACCACCGCCACCCGGAGCGCGGCGTCCGCCGCGAACGCATCCCACACCCGCCCCAGCTCTGCCCACATCTCCTCGTTCATGGCGTTGAGCCGCTCGGGCCGGTTCAACGTGATGAAGGCGATGCCGTCCCTGTTTTCCAGGTCGATGTGGGAGGCCACGGCCGTTTCCCCTCGTGGCGTCAGTCGATGAACTTCGCCAGGGCCTCGCCCCAGATGGCCTTGGTGACGTCGAGCGCGATGTTGCCGGCGGCGATGTCCTGGATGCGCGCCTCGTCGATGGGGTAGCTGAACTGCTCATTGCGCATGCGCAGGCGCTGGATGCCGCGCTCCACCATGAGTTCCCGGGCGCCGTCCACCGCCTCCTGCGTGGTGAAGGCGTCGGCGATCTGGTAGATGTTGGCCGGGCCGTGGCCGCGCTCGTCGTCGAGCACCACGGTGAAGGCATTTGCCAGCCGGTCATTGAGTTCGGTGCCGGTCAACTGGGAGGCGGCGTAGAACAGGCCGCAGCTTCCGCCCTCGAGCAGTCCCTGGGAGTTGATCAGCCGCGCCCAGGGCTCCTGTCTGGCTTCCTGTTCCTTGAACACCTCCGCCAGCCGCACCCATTCCTTCATGTCGGGAAGCGAGGGGTCGGGGGTCCAGCGGTTGTAGCGGCGCACCACCTCCTTGATGTCCACCGGCTCGCCGGTCAGCCACTCGACGATGTCCACGCACAGGTTGCCGTGGTTGAGCTCCTGCTTGGTGCGCCAGAGGTTCTCCTCCAGCCAATTGCGGTCGACGTCGCCGCCCCACTTGTCCACCCAGTACTGGTCCGAGGCCGTCAGGTCGCCGCCCACCTTCTCGACGATCTCCTTGAGGCCCGTGAAGGTGCTCTCGATCTCCCGGCCCGCCTGCTTGGTGAGCCACAAGACTTCCTTTTCGGTGTTCCGCTGGTCCCAGTTGAAGTAGGTTTCGGCGATCTCCGCCTCGCCGGCGGCGAAGATCGCCGAAACCCGCGCCAGATCCCGCGTCGCCCGTTCCGTGAAACCGTTTCCCGTCTCGCTCATGTCTGTTTCCTTGTCTTTCTGGCCGTGGTGGGCCGGACACCGGTGGGTTTGGAACCCGCCCCTTACAACTTGAGACTCCCCGAACGGTTCAGTCCCGTTCAGGAGGACCTCCTCGCCCGTTCCCGCACCGCCCGCCAGATGTTCTCCGGCTTGAGCGGCAGACTCATGATCTTCACCCCCAACGGCGTCAACGCGTCCTCGATGGCGCTGGCCAGCACCACCGGCGGACCGATGGCGCCGATCTCGCCCACCCCCTTGAAGCCGCCCGGGGTGAAGGGCGCCGGGGTGACCATGTGGTGGATCTCCAGATCCGGCATCTCCGCGGCGGACGGAATCAGGTAGTCGGCGAAGGTGCCGGACAGGAGCTGTCCCCGTTCGTCATACACCAGCTCTTCGAGAAACGCGCCCCCCACGCCGTGGGAAATGGCGCCGGTGATCTGCGTGTCCACGATCATGGGGTTCACCAGGTTGCCGGAGTCGTCGACGGTGACGTACCGGAGGATGGTGGTCTCGCCGGTGCCGGCGTCCACCTCCACGTAGGCCACGTGCACGGCGTAGGGGAAGGTGGAGAAATTCGAGGTCCGGCCCTTGGCGTCCGGCTCGAAGCTGGTGTTGGGGTTGATGAAATAGTGGGTGTCGTGGAGGCCCGGGTCCATGTTCCCGGGCAGCCGGTTGATGGAGTAGTAGGCGATGTTGGCGATTTCCTTGATGCTGAGGCCGGAGCCGGTCTTCTCGGTGCTCAGCACCATGCCGCCGGTGCATTCGAGGGCCTCCGGATGGGTCCGCAGCACGTGCGCGGCGATGGCCAGCATCTTCCGCCGCACCGCCTGGCAGGCCTTGATGGCGGCCGAGATGGTCACCGTGGAAAACCGGCTCGCGTAGGAGCCGCTGGACGACGACACCAGCGCGCTGTCCCCCTCGAACACCTGCACGTCCTCGAAGCGGACGCCGAGTCCGTCCGCCACCACCTGGGACAGGGTGGTCTTGTGGCTCATGCTCATGTTCACGTCGCCGGAGAACACCCATGCCTTGCCCACCGGGTCCACCCGCACGGTCACGGTCTCGTAGCCCGCGTTGTAGGCGTTGGGGCGGAGCGAGCTCAAGGGCTCCAGCATGAACGCGAGGCCGACGCCGCGGTAGCGGCCCTGCCGGCGGTTCCGCTCCCGGTCCGCCAGAAGGCCGGCGTAGTCCGACTTTTCCAGCGCCATGCGCAGGCACGCCGGGTAGTCGCCGCTGTCGTAGGTGGAGCCGGTGACGCAGGTGTAAGGGAACTCGTGGGGCTGCACCAGGTTGCGCCGGCGGATCTCGTCCTTGCCCAGGCCCAGCTCCAGGGCGGCGCGGTCCATCACCCGCTCCATGATGAAGTTGGACTCGGCCTTGCCGTTGGCGCGGTGAGGGCCGGCGGCGGTCTTGTTGGTGACCACCCCGAACGACGTGGTGGCGTAGTTGTCGACGCGGTAGGGCCCGGGGATGAAGTTGGCGGTGACGAAGGCCAGGGAGGTGCCGCCGCTGGGGTAGGCGGTGCCGAGGTCCACGATGACCCTGGTCTTGAGGGCGGTGATGCGGCCGGACTCGTCGAACCCCGCCTCCGCGTAGTCCACCTGGGCGCGGGAGTGGTGCGACGCCGCCATGTGCTCGCTCCGGCTCTCGCGCCAGCTCACCGGGCGGTCGAGCTGCAAGGACAGGAGCGGCATCAGCACTTCCTCGGGATAGAAGGCCCACTTGATGCCGAAGCCGCCTCCCATGGCGGGGGAGATCACGCGGATCTTGAGGTCGCCCCGGCCGAGGGTGTCCAGCACCAGGTTGGGGAGCGCGTGCGGCACCTGGGTGGAGGACCACAGCGTGAGCAGGTTGTCCCGCTGGTCCACGCTGGCGATGACGCCGCGCGTTTCCAGCGGCGTCCCGGTGTAGCGGTGCTGCACGATGCGTTCGCGGATCACCACCGCGGACGATTCGAGCAACTCGTCCACCGGCCCCTCGCTGAAGCGGAACTCGTACTGGACGTTATCCGGCCACTCTTCGTAAAGCCGGACGGACCCCCGTTCCAGCGCGGCCTCCACGTCCACCACCGGCGGCAGGGGCTCGTACTCGACCCGCACCGCCTCGGCCGCATCCGCCGCCGCGTAGCGGTCTTCCGCCACCACCACCGCCACGGCCTCGCCCGCGTGGCGCACCTGCTCCACCGCCAGACAGTAGTGGTCGGCGAAGCGCACCCGCGGGTAGTCGCTGGTGTAGGGGCGCGTGCGGGTGAACGGGAAGGGCGCCATGGGGCGCGACAGCCGCCGGATGTCCTCGCCGCTCAGGGCCGCCACCACGCCCGGCTGCCCGAGCGCCTCCGACAGGTCCACGCGGGTTACGCGCGCATGGGCGTAGGGGCTCCGGTGGATGCAGGCGTGGAGCATCCCGGGAAGGTCGACGTCCGCGATGTAGGTGTTCTTCCCCTGGATCGAGTCGAACGATTCCTTGCGCTTGATGCTCTTGCCGACGTAATTGGCCATGGTGGTCAAACAGCTAGTGTCCTGCGTCACAAACAGCTTGATGAATCGGCGAGGGAATTTTTGTCGTCGGCTGCGTTACGTCACCCCGGGCTTGACCCGGGGTCTTCCTCGCGTGGTGCCCGCCGCCGGGGCGACCGCGGGTCGCCCCTACGGTCATCGCGACTTGCCGACGACAAGAATTTCTGCGCATCTTCGTCAACGTGCTGGCGAAGCACCACACTAGGCCCGCGGCGGAAGGTTGCGGCCCCCGCCTGCCGGCGCGGCCATCCGCCTGGGCGGGTCCGACAGGTGTTCCCGCGCCGGGAGTTTGCGGCGCCTCCGTCTTGCAACAAGGTACGGGCACTATGACTCCGTGTTCTCCGCCGCGCGTTTCACCGCCTTGATGATGTTCAGATAGCCGGTGCAGCGGCACAGGTTGCCGGAGTAGGCCCGGCGGATGTCATCGTCGGCCGGGTGTGGGTGCTCTTCCAGGAACGCCACGGTGGTCATGAGCATTCCCGGCGTGCAGAAGCCGCACTCCAGCGCGTCGCATTCCCAGAACGCCTCCTGGACCGGATGGAGCGCGCCGTCACGCGCCAGACCCTCCACCGTGCGTATCTCCGCCCCACGGGCGCGTGGCGCCAGCACCTGGCACGATTTCACGGTGAGGCCGTTCATGACAACGGTGCACGCGCCGCAGTTGCCGGTATCGCACCCCACGTGGGTGCCCTTGAGCCCGGCCTTGTCGCGGATGAGGTCCACCAGCAGGAGGCGCGGCTCCACCTCGAAGGAGTAGTCCGTGCCGTTGATGGTGGTCTCTACGGTGATCCGTTGCATGGTTCGTTGCGAACAACCACAGACTCTCAAACCGTTGTCCCCGCGAAACAGGCTGTGTCAAGCTTGTCAGCCAGGGACCCTACGAGTCGTCATTCCCGCTTCCCAGGCCGTGTCAAAGACACGCACCAACCCTCTGAATCGTCATTCCCGCGAAAGCGGGAAACCAGGTGGGGTGGAGCGGGGAAACGTCGCTGTAATGCCCCGCCACCGCCCCTTGATTCCCGCTTCCGCGGGAATGACGGATTGGCGTTTAGTCGCCAGACCGTTTGACACAGCCTGTTCCGCGGGAATGACGACTCGGAGCGGCGGTGCCTGTTCAGTTCATCGCCCCGGCCCCTCGCGTAGTTGCCTAGCGCCTACCGGCTCTTTCCCGCGCCTTCGTCAGGGCGCGCGCGACGACGACCGGGGTCATCTCCTTGCGGTACTCGGCCGATGCGTGGACGTCGCTCACCGGGTCGGCGGCCTTGCCGGCCAGGGCGGCGGCTTCCGCGAGATCGGGGTCGGTGAGGCGCGTGCCTTGCAGCGATCTTCCCGCGTCCCCGCAGACGAAAGCCGTGGGGCCGACGGCGCACAGGGCGATGCGGGCCTCCTCGCAGGTCCCGTCCGGCGCCAGGCTCACGAGCGCCGCCGCTCCCACCACCGCGTAGTCGCCGGCGCGGCGCGCCATCTTGACATAGGCGTGGCCGTGGATGCCGTCGAACCGCGGTAAGCTCACGGACGTGACCATTTCGTCTTCAGTCAGACCGGTCTCGAACGGTCCGGCGAAGAAGTCGCGCGCCGCGATACGGCGGGTCCCCCCGGTCGATTGAACGTCGAGGGTCGCCTCCAGCGCCAGCGCCGCCGGGGCGAGGTCGCCCGAGGGATCGGCCTGGCTCAGGGCGCCGCCCAGGGTGCCCAGGTTGCGGATGTGGATGTCGCCGATGCTGGCGGCGGCCTCGGCAAGGAGCGGCAGACGTGGCCCGAGCGTGCGTTCGAGGGTCCGCTCCGTGACCAGCGCGCCAACGCGCACGGCGTCCGCGTCCTCGGTTACGCCGGCCAATTCCCGCAGGCCGCCGATGTCGACGATGACCGCCGGACGCACGAGCCGCAGCTTGAGCATCGGCAGAAGCGACTGTCCCCCGGCCATGAGTCGCGCGTCGCCCCCGTGCTCACGCAGCAACGCGAGCACTTCGGGGAGCGAATCGGGCGCCCGGTACTCGAAGGGCGGGGGAATCATCGGAAGGCGGCGCTATCCGCGGGAGCGCGCCAGCTTCCACTCCTCGCCGCGGACCGACTCGTGGAACAGCTCGTCCACGTCGGGCTCCTTCTTGATCATGCCCTGCTCGCGGGAGTAGCGCGCCAGCGTGCCGAAGTTGTGGCGGTTGGTGTCGTTGAGCCCGTACACCCACGGGTCTTCGCCCAGCTTCTCGATCTGCTCCTCCCAGGAGTCCCGGAAGAACGCCAGGGGCACGATCCGCGGATTGTCCATGCGCTTGTAGGTCCACTGCTTGGCCTTCTCGAAGGCCACCATCATGTTCATGGGCACCCAGGGATGCTTTTCCACGATCTCCCGCTTGATGACGGTGGTGTGCATGATGGGGAAGATGCCGGTGCGCTTGAAATAGTCCATCTCTACCTGCTTGGGATCGTCGAAGAGGCGCTTGACCCGGGTGTCGCCCTCCAGGATGGGGGCGAGGATGTCGGGGTGGATGACCGCGTCCAATTCGCCCGCGACGAGCATGTCCTCGACGCGCTTGCCCTTGGGCAGGCGCTCCAGCCGGAGCCCCTCCGGCGGATCGAAGGGCACGTCCTCTTCTCTCTCGGCGCGCCATTCCAGGTCCGTGAAGGAGACGCCGTACTCGTCCTGCAAGGTGCCGCGGATCCACAGGAGCGCCGTGGCCTGCCAGTTCTTGAGCCCCACGGTCTTGCCAACGAGGTCCTTGGGCGACTGGATTCCCTTGTCCGCGTTGACGAAGATGAAGCCGTGGCGGAACCGGCGGTGCAGGAACACCGGGATGGCCGTGAGGTCGTCCGCCTCGCCACGGTCCTTGGCCAGCAGGTACGACGAGCCCGAATGCTCCCCCACGTCGAACTCGCGGTATCGGGCGATGCGCCAGTGCCGGGTGGACGAGTCCATGTCCGTGAGCACGGTCAGCTCGATGCCGTCCGGCTGGATCACCCCTTCCTTGAGGGCGCGGATGCTCTCGTAGTCGCCGCACGCCAGGGTCAGATGAAGTTTCTCGGCCATTGCGTTACCTCCAGGTACTTGGTCATGCGAGCGAAGTCGAAAGGTCAGTCGATGGCGAGCCGCTTCGCCCGTCGCACGAAATAGTCCCACATGCTGCCGAGGCGGTGCGGCGTGTAGATCTGGTCGTACTTCTCACGCGCCTCCTCGTCGCTGCTCCAGCTTGGATTGCCCGAGGCGCTGGCCAGGAGCTGGATGCGGCACGCCTTTTCGAGGAAGATTGCATAAAGCGTGGCGGTCTCCACCGATTCGGCTACCACGGTGGTGCCGTGGTTTTTCATCAGCACGGCGCGCGCCCCCTCCAGCTTTTCGGCGACCTTTACGCCCAACTCCGCCGTGCGGATGAGCACCGTGGTGTAGTCGAACAGCGGCAGCCCGTCGTGGAAGATGGAGCCCTCGTGGCTCACCGGGCGCAACGGCTGACGCAGGGAGCCGAAGGCCGTGGCATAGGGCGGATGGCTGTGTATGACGCAGTTCACGTCCGGGCGCGCCTTGTAGATCTCGGTGTGGATGAACACCTCGGAGTGGCGCTCGTAGTCGCCCTCGATCTTGTTGCCGTCGAAGTCCACCTTGATGATGTGGTACGGGCGGATCTCCTCGAAGCCGTAGCTGTGGGGCTTCATCAGCATGGCGTTCTCGCCCGGCACCCGCGCCGACACGTGCCCCAGGATGTTGTCCCAGTGCCCTTCGATGGCCAGGATGTTGCAAGAGATGGCCACCTTGTCCCGTAGCGCTACCAAGTCGTCCATGAAACCCCCGTTCGCTGTCCGTGGTCCGTCTTCCAGGCCCCGCCAGGACCTTGTCGGATTGGTTGTGGTTC
>JAJEAI010000050.1 GCA_022824205.1 Candidatus Binatia bacterium | reverse complement strand
CCTTCTATCAGATCCTCCGCCTCCTCCAACTCAACCTCTTCGAGCGCCGACCACTCCTCGGTCTGCTCCTGCCACAGCCCCCGCCCAGCCCGCCCCCTCAAATCCCCCTCCGATTCGCTTAAAATTTGTGGGACAGCAGTGATCTTCCATACGGCCTCTCGGACGCGGTCAAAGGAACTCGCGGACGCCGCGAGGGACAAATCAAGTACAAAGGCAAGGACCGCAAGGATGGGGACGGCGGAAACGTGCAGCCGTCGCGGAGCCCATGGCACAGTCTTGATTCTTCTGTTCATCGAGTTCCTTCCGCACCGGTGCGCGGGCGAACCTCTCCACGCAGGGGGTCTTACAGGCCAAAGGCGCCGTCCGCCTCACGAGCCCGGAGCATCCGCCCGAACGGCGGTGAGTTCCCCTCTACCGGGTTCCGCCGCATCGGCCGAGATCGGGAGCGAAGCCGTCATACAGAGCGCCAAGGCAACGAGGAACAGCACCAAGGACGCACCAGTGATCAAGGTTGGAATCGCGCAGGAAGTGCGACCTGCTCCCGGATTTGTCATCACCTCCATGTCGTCATCGGGGCGGCCGCGAACGGAAGCGACAGGACGAGACCGGCGGAAATGGAGACCCTCGCAACTCTTTCCATGGCTGTCTTCATGGTGAACCTCCGTCTCGCCGTCCCAGGTCGTAGACGTGCGGCGGGAATCAAGACAACACATCTAGTCTTGCAGCACCGGCAAGCCAAGGCCGTCCAGAAAACGGCTGGCAGGCGGAGCCCAGTCGGCCGGATCCCAACGCCTTACGTTGTGTCCGGAGCGGGGTTGACGCGGCAAGACCACGAGATCCACCGACCCGCCCGCGCCGGCATAGGCGTCGCGCCACGATTCCGCCCGGGCGGTGCGCGGGTCGTTCTCCGCGAACAGCATCAGTACCGGCGTTGTGGAGTTCCGAGCGTAGACCTGGTAGGCGGCCGTCATGTTCTGGTTGTAGAAGTGCCCGCCCAGGTACTCCCCCTTGGCGCAAGCGCCGCCGCGGGCGCCGGCGGCGCTTATCACCCCGCGTAGTCCGGGCGTCCCCTTTTCGGTCAGCGCGATCGCGCCCAGACCGCCCCCGGAGTGTCCCATTACCACCACATGGGTGAGATCCACAAAAGGCGCCTTTGCGAGTTCCGCCAACACGAGTTGGATCTGTTGGGCGACCAGGCGGCCCGCCGTCTCATAGTCTTGCGTGTTGCAGCCGCCGTTGCTCTCGTGGGTCCGATGTCTTTCCCCCAGGTAGCCCTCGGATTCGCCATAGCCCAGGCGGTTGAACGCGTACGCCACGTATCCGGACCGCGCGAACAATCGAGCTACGGGGTGCATGTAGCCGCCACCCCGCCGGCGGCAACGCCCTCCGCAGGTTCCGTGCGCCAGAACCACCAGGGGCCGTCGTCCCTCGACTTCCGGACGAAAGAGGCGGCCCTGGAGCTCGTAACTCTGCCAGTCGATTCGCACGTGGACGGAACGCGCCTCTTCCCGTACCTCGAAATCGGCGAGCGCCGGGGCCGTCGCGGCCAGGATCATCAAAGCAACGAGTGCCGGATACTGCTTCATCGCTTCTCCCGATATTGTCGAAACACCACCCGTTTGGTGGTTCTCGACACTCTTACTCCGTCACTGCCGAGATGTCGAGATGAGGATGGCGCCCTGTCGTCCACCACCTTGAGACGGCCGAATTCCCGCGATCGTTTTGCGCGATGGTTCATCCATTTGCCCTTTGCAGGCCGATCCACGGACCGTTCCGGTCCATTCCCTGCCCTGAAACAGAGCATCGGCATCCCGGTTGCGGTAGAAACCGGGATGCCCGGCGAGGTCGTGGAGACCCTTTGGGACCTTCCCGCCGGGACTGTCGCCGAGCGCCTTGACAGCCGTGGGGAGGGGCCGTGCCGAGGGCAGTGTCCTCATGGTTGGCGTCGTGGTGAACAGGAACGGTGTGGACAACGATGGTGACGTGAATGCTCGGCGTCGGGAGCGCCGCCCTATTTTCCGGGACCACCGCACGCCACCGTGCACCCGCCACGTTTGACAGGAAATACCGGGATTGCCAGTATATCCACGGAATCCGAATCGCCGCCCGCAGTCACCTTCCGCGACGACCCGCGTGCGCGCTTCCCCGCATGGAACTGACCCTCTACGCATCGGCCCTCTTCCTGGGCGTCTATCTCGTGGCGCTGGCGGTGCGGCGGTTCCGGTTCAGGCGCGACCGGGTGCGGATGGCGCGGGAGGAGGCGGGTTCGGGCGGCAAGGTCGTGGCCGGGGTCGACGAGGTGCCCGCCGGAACGGTGAAGAAGTTCTGGCTCATCTGCGGGAAGTACCGGATCGACTGTTTCGTGATCAACCACGGGGGCCGATTCAGGGCCTACATCAACAGTTGCCGCCACATGGTCACGCCGCTGGACTTCGTCCGCTACCAGTTCTTCAGCGAGGACGGCCGTCACCTGATGTGCGCCACTCACGGCGCGCTCTATGAACCCGACACGGGTCTGTGCGTGGACGGCCCGTGCAAGGGTTTGTCGCTGCACGCGCTGCCCGTGGTTGTGGAGCGGGGCGAGATCGTTGTAGGTTGTCCGGCTGGCGACCTGTCTTTCCTGCGGGAGATGGCGGACTGACGAGATGGCAAGACAGCTTTCAGGAAAGCGCATCGGCCGCAGGGAGGATTTTCCCGACGGCACGAGCCGGAAGTTCACCCTGCGTTGCGGCGGCCGGAGCGTGGAGGGCTTCGCCTTCGGCTTCGCCGGCGAGCTGCACGCGTACCTGAACCGTTGCCGCCACATCCCGCTGCCCATGGATTGGCTGGACAACCGGTTCTTCACGGTGGACGAGAAGTACGTGGTGTGCGCCAACCACGGGGCGCTGTACGAGCCCACCACGGGCGAGTGTGTATGGGGTCCGTGCGTCGGGGCATGGCTGGAGCGGGTGCCGCTCAAGGTGGAGGACGGCACGGTGCGGGCATTCTGCCCGGACGGCGGGAGGGGGGAGGAAAACGAGTAGTGGCCGACTGTCTCTTCTGCGGCATCGTCGGCGGAGAAATCCCCGCGGACGTCGTCTACCGTGACGAATCCGTGCTCGCTTTCCGCGACATCGATCCCAAGGCCCCCGTCCATCTCCTGATCATTCCCCGACGGCACATCGCGGCTGTCACGGAGATGGGAGAAGACGACGGGGCGACCATGGGCCACGCCATGACGGTGGCGCGGCGGCTTGCGCAAGAGAACGGCGTGTCCGAGAGCGGGTTCCGCATCGTCGTGAACACCGGTCCGGACGCCGGTCAGAGCGTTCACCACATTCATCTCCATCTGCTCGGCGGACGGGCGCTGGCATGGCCCCCGGGATGACAGGAAAGCGCGAAGCGAGCATCAGGAAAGGACAAGCGACCACATGATCAACGCGACACAGCTTCGGCCCGGCATGATCATTATCTATGACGACGACCTCTACCGGGTCACCGCGGTCAAGCATCTCACTCCCGGGAAGGGCCACGGCTTCATGCAGACGAAGCTCAAGAACCTGCGCAGCGGCGTGGGCACCGAGCACAAGTTCCGCTCCGACGATCGGGTCGACCGGGCTACGCTGGAGAGCCGCGAGATGCAGTACCTCTACGCCGAGGACGACCGTCACAACTTCATGGACACCGAGAGCTACGAGCAGACGGAACTCTCCTCGGAGGAGGTGGGGGACATCCTGCCGTTCCTCCTGCCCAACCAGGTGGTGAACGTGGAGTTGTACGAGGGCAGTCCCGTGGGGGTGAGCCTTGCCTCGGCCGTGGAGCTGGAAGTGGTGGAGACGGAGCCGTCGATGAAGGGGGCCACCGCGTCCGCGTCGTACAAGCCCGCCCGGCTGGAGACCGGCGTGACGGTGCAGGTGCCGCCGTTCATCCAGGTGGGTGATCGGATTCGGGTGGATCCGTCAGAAGGAAAATATATCGAGCGGGCGAAGTAGCCAGGACGGCCTGCCAGACCCGCGCAACGTTCCGTTCGAGCGCCGCCAGGGTGCCGTCGTTGTCGACCACGAAGTCCGCCAGCCGGCGTTTCTCCTCCATGGACATCTGCGCCTTCAGGTGCCTTGCGACGTTTGCCTCGGTAAGCCCGTCGCGTTGGCGCAGCCGTTGCTCCTGGGTCTCGCGCGAGCACGCCACCAACAGGACCGGACGGAGCCAGTGATGGATCTTGGCCTCGAACAGAAGCGGCGCGTCGTAGATCACGAAGTCGTGGTCTCGCGATCGTTCCACGATGCGCTGCCTGGCCAGGGCGCGGATGCGCGGGTGGGTGATTTCCTCCAGACGCCGGCGCAGGGCGGGTTCCTTGAAGATGATGCCGCGCAGATACCCCCGGTCCAGGGTCTCGTCCTCCTGGAGCGTCTCGCGGCCGAACAGCTCGACGATCTCGCGCCAAGCCTCCTGGCCGGGCTCGACGATCTCTCGCGCCAGCCGGTCGGCGTCGACGATGGCTGCGCGATCGCTCAAGATTTGCGAGACCGTGCTCTTGCCGGTGGCGATGCCGCCGGTCAGTCCGATGACTTTGGCCATGGTGGTGCTCAGGGGACGGCGCGCGGGCGCGCCGCTGGCTGGTTGGTACCAACTTCCCGTGCCGGTGGCAACTGCCGGCGGGAACGGAGCTTGACCGCCCCATGATGCCGGGACGCGTGTGGTGACTCACATGGAATTGCCGTTGCTGGACCTGAAAGCGCAGTACGAAACCATCCGGGAGGAGATCCAGGAGGCGGTGTTGCGGGTGTGCGCGTCGCAGCGGTTCATCCTCGGGCCCGAGGTGGCCGCCCTCGAGGAGGAGGTCGCGGCCTGCACCGGCGCGCGCTTCGCGGTGGGCGTTTCGTCCGGTACCGATGCGTTGTTGGCATCGCTGATGGCGCTGGACGTAGGTCGCGGCGACGAAGTCATCACCACCGCGTACTCCTTCTTTGCCAGCGCCGGCGTCATCGCCCGGCTCGGGGCACGGCCGGTGTTCGTCGATATCGACCCCGACACCTTCAACATGGACCCGGATGCGGTGGTGGCGCGCCTGAGCCCGCGTACCCGCGTGGTCATGCCGGTGCACCTCTTCGGCCGCTGCGCGGATCTGGACACCATCCTGGAAGCTGCCGCAGAACGCGGCGTCGCCGTGGTCGAGGACGCGGCGCAATCCTTCGGCGCCGTGGATTCACGGGGCCGGAGCGCCGGCGCCGTCGGTGCCCTGGGCTGCTTTTCCTTCTACCCGAGCAAGAACCTGGGCGCCTTCGGCGACGGCGGCATGGTGATCACCGACGACGAGGCGCTGGCCCGACGGATCCGGTTGCTTCGTGTCCACGGCGAGGAGCCCAAGTACCATCACCGCCTGGTGGGCGGGAACTTCCGGCTGGACAGCCTGCAGGCCGCCGTCCTGCGGGTGAAGCTGAAGCATCTCGGGGGATGGGTCGAGGGGCGGCGGCGCAACGCGCGACGATACCGGGAACTCCTGGAAGCGGTGGCGCCGGAGAACCGGCTCGTGCTTCCCGGCGACTATCCAGGCCACGTCTACAACCAGTTCGTGATCCGGGCGCCGGAGCGCGACCGCCTGCGGGCCTTCCTGGACAAGCGCGGGGTTGCCACCGAGATCTACTATCCGCTGCCGCTGCACCAGCAGGAGTGCTTCCAGTCCCTGGGCTACCGGGCGGGGGACTTCCCCGAGGCCGAGGCGGCGGCCCGATCCTCCCTGGCGCTGCCCATCTACCCGGAGTTGACGGCGGCGCAGCAGCAATACGTCGGCACGCACATCCGCCGCTTTTTCGGGAGCTGAACCGGTTCCGGGCACGGAACGGCGATGGGTAAGCGACCCGCCCCTTGGCGTTCGCCGCGGCAGGATGCCTTGCCGGGAGGCATGCGATGAGTCCCTTGTGCTATAGTCCGGTAATGGCGTACCGGAGTCTTGCCGACCTGTTTCTGTCCCAGGCGGAAGCGCACGGGGAACGCGTGCTGTACCGCTTCTGGCGCGAGCGGGAGTGGCGCACCCGGACCTGGGCCGATGTGGCCGCCGAGGTGGAGGAGATCGCCCTCGGGCTCGTGGCCGCGGGAGTGAAGAAGGGCGACCGGGTGGCCCTGTTCGCCGCCAACCGGGTGGAGTGGTGCCTGCTGGACTGGGCCGACATCTGCATCGGCGCCCTCACGGTGCCCGTCTACCCGTCGAGCACGCCGGCCCAGGTGGAGTACATCGTCGCGCATTCCGGGGCGACGGTGCTGGTGGTGGACTCGCCCGCGGCGTTGGCGCGGCTGGATCGGTCAGGATCGGGCCTGGCGGGGCTCGGGAACGTCGTGCTGCTGGACGGCGACGGCGCGGCGGACGCCCCGGTGCTGTCCCTCGAACGCCTGAAGGAGATGGGCCGGGAACACGGACGCGCTCATCCCGGGGCCTTCCGGGAGTTGGCCGGGGCGCTCGGACCCGACGACGACCTCACCATCATCTACACGTCGGGGACCACGGGCGAGCCCAAGGGCGTCCTCACCACCCACGGCCACTACCTGTTCATCATGAAGTCCGCCCTCGGCGCCATATCCGTGAGCGAGGACGACGTGGCGCTGCAGTTCCTTCCCCTGGCGCACTCCTTCGGCCGCCTGGAGCATTTCATCGTGGTGGGCCGGGGCTACGAGTGTGCGTTCGCACGCGCCATCGAGACCCTGTCCGCGGACCTGCAGACGATCCGGCCCACCATGCTCTTCTCGGTGCCGCGGGTTTACGAGAACGCCCATCGGCGCATCCTCAACCGGGTGGAGAGCGCCAGCCCGCTGCGCCAGCGCCTGTTCCGCTGGGCCGTGTCCGTGGGCAAGCGCTACAACGAGCGGGCACGCCGAGGCGAAGCGTCCGGTCCGTGGCTGCGGCTGTGCCACCGGGTGGCGGATTCCCTGGTGCTGTCGAAGGTCCGCGCCGGGATGGGCGGGCGGCTGCGCATGGCCATCTCCGGCGGCGCGCCGTTGTCCGACACACTCGCCGATTTCTTTCAGGCCCTGGGGGTCTGGATCGTGGAGGGATACGGCCTCACGGAGACCTCCACCGTGACCCACGTGAACCGCATCGACCGTTATCGCATCGGCACGGTGGGTCTCGCCATGGACGAGGTCGAGTGCCGCATCGCGGACGACGGCGAGATCCTGATCCGGGGCGCCAACGTGATGAAGGGCTACTACAAGGATGCCGCCGCGACGCGCGAAGCCATCGACGAGGACGGCTGGTTCCACACCGGCGACGTGGGGCTCATCGAGGACGGCGGCTTCCTGCGCATCACGGACCGCAAGAAGGACCTGATCGTGACCTCCGGGGGCAAGAACGTCGCGCCGCAGATGATCGAGAACCACCTGCGCCAGGAACCGCTCATCAGCCAGGCCATGGTGTGGGGCGACAAGACCAGTCACCTGGTGGCGCTGCTTACGCTGGACGCGGAGGAAGCCGGACGCTGGGCGGAGAAGGAAGGCATCGACTGGGACAAGCCCGAAGACGCGGCCGCCGACCCGCGGCTCGCCGCCTACCTCCGCCAACGCATCCGCGACCGCAACCGGGAGTTGGCGCCGTTCGAGGCGGTGCGGGACTTCCGCGTCTTGCCGGGGGACTTCTCCACCGGGACCGGGGAACTGACCCCGAGTCTCAAGCTCAAGCGCCGGATCGTGATGGAACGCCACGGCGCCCTGCTCGACGAGATGCTCAAGCGGGATTGATGCCGCCGCAGGGAGCGCGGCAGGGCGAACCGCGGTCGGCGGCGGCCCTCGTGAATGGGGTTTGCCTTGGGAGTAGGGTGCTCGGGAACTGAGTTGCTCGGAGAGTGGGGGTGCTCGGAAAGTGGAGGCGGCGGGCGGATTCGAACCGCCGCATGGAGGTTTTGCAGACCTCTCCCTTAACCACTTGGGTACGCCGCCCGAATCATAACGTTTAACACAGGGGTCCGGGGTTGTTCAAGGCGGCGCCGGGACGTTGAAGAAACTTGAAAAATCAACTATTTTGACCTTCAAGGGCTGCAAGGTGCCGGCGCGCGGGGCGATGGAGGAGAAGGAGCCTCCTGGGGCGGCCGGATACGATTCGGGAGCGTATTCAGGAGCGTTGTTTCCATGGCGACGATGATTACCAGCGACTGCATCAATTGCGGCGCGTGCGAACCGGAGTGTCCCAACGAAGCCATCACCCAGAACGATGAGATCTACGTCATCGACCCGGTTCTGTGCACCGAATGCGTCGGATTCCACGACTACGAGGCATGCGCCGCGGTGTGTCCGGTGGACTGCTGTGTGACCGACCCCAACAACGTCGAATCCGAGACGGTGCTCATCGACCGGGCGCGCGCGCTGCACACCGACGTCGATTTCGGCGAAGAGTTCGAATCCCGTTTCCGGACCGGGGAGGATGCGGGCGCCGCGGCGGCCGCGCCCGCCGAGGCAGGCAACGGCACAGCCGCACCGGCGCCCGCGCC